>CAMIWE010000008.1 GCA_946402335.1 uncultured Lachnoclostridium sp. | reverse complement strand
TTCGTACATGTGGTGTTGTCGAATGCGTAGCTCCCGGGCACAGAAATTGGCCGGTGCGTTCGTTTGCGCTTCCGAACACACCGAAGAACGATGTTGATGCATACGTTGTGATTGCCTAAGCCCGGGAGATTCTTATGAAGACCCGGGCTTCTTCTTGTCATGAGGAGGGGCCCGCGGAGCGGGAAGAGTCCTGATGACCTGCCCGGAAGGGAAGCAGAGAAAACAAACAATAATACAAAACAATTAACAAAATGGAAAATTAAAGGAGATTATAACAATGAGCAACTATCGTTTTGAAACACTTCAGTTACATGTAGGACAGGAACAGGCAGACCCCGCTACCGATTCGAGAGCGGTTCCGATTTATCAGACAGCAGCTTACGTATTCCATAATGCAAAACATGCGGCAGACCGCTTCGGTCTCGCTGATCCGGGTAACATTTACGGGCGTCTCACCAATTCAACCCAGGGCGTTCTCGAGCAGAGAGTTGCAGCCCTTGAAGGCGGCAGCGCCGCTTTGGCGGTTTCCTCCGGTGCGGCAGCAATTTCCTATACGATTGAGGCACTTGCCGCAAACGGCGGTCATATCGTAGCGCAGAAGACAATCTACGGCGGAACCTACAACCTTTTGGAGCACACCCTTCCGCTTTACAATATTACCGCTACTTTCGTTGACACGAGAAACCTGAAGGAAGTTGAAGATGCGATTCAGCCGGATACGAGAGCAATCTTCCTTGAGACCCTCGGCAACCCGAACAGCGATCTTCCGGATGTGGATGCCATTGCAGCTATCGCACACCGTCACGGACTTCCGCTTGTTGTGGACAACACTTTCGGAACTCCTTATCTGTTCCGTCCGATCGAGCACGGCGCTGACATCGTGGTTCATTCCGCAACGAAGTTCCTCGGCGGTCACGGAACGACCCTCGGCGGCATTATCGTAGAGTCCGGCAAGTTCAACTGGGCAGCCAGCGGCAAATACCCGAATATCGCTGCTCCGAATCCGAGCTACCACGGTGTATCCTTCTACGATGTCGTAGGACCCGCTGCATTCGTTACTTACATCCGCGCCATCCTGCTTCGTGACACCGGCGCCGCCATTTCCCCGTTCAATGCATTCCTGCTTCTGCAGGGCATTGAGACGCTTTCTCTCCGTGTTGAGCGCCATGTGGAAAATACGAAGAAGATTGTTGAATACTTAAGCCATCATCCGCAGGTTGCAAAGGTGAACCATCCGTCTCTTTCAAGCCATCCGGACCATGCGTTGTATCAGAAGTATTTCCAAAATGGCGGCGGCTCGATCTTTACATTTGACATCCGTGGCGGCCAGAAGGAAGCATGGGCTTTCATCGACGCACTGAAGATCTTCTCCCTGCTTGCAAACGTAGCAGATGTGAAGAGTCTTGTTATTCATCCCGCCTCCACGACCCACTCCCAGCTTTCCGATGAGGAACTCTTGGACGCCGGCATCACCCGCAGCACGATCCGTCTTTCCGTCGGTACCGAGCATGTGGACGATCTGATTGCAGACCTCGAGAACGGATTCAAGGCAGCAGCAGGACAGTAATAGGGAAAAGGTTGATATTTTTCGCGAACGCGAATAAAATAATAAGAAGATTAGACAAAGGAGAACAGTCATGGCTAAGATTTATCAGGGAGCAATCGGTTTGATCGGAAATACCCCTCTTGTCGAGGTAGTAAACATTGAGAAGGAACTCGGCCTTAAGGCCACGGTCCTTGTTAAGCTGGAGTACTTTAATCCCGCCGGAAGCGTAAAGGACCGTATCGCGAAAGCGATGATCGAGGACGCGGAGGCAAAGGGACTTCTGCATGAGGGAAGCGTAATCATCGAGCCTACTTCCGGAAATACCGGAATCGGTCTTGCTTCCATCGCAGCAGCCAAAGGCTATCGTATCATTCTGACGATGCCCGAGACGATGAGCGTAGAGAGAAGAAACATTTTGAAGGCATACGGCGCAGAGCTTGTTCTGACCGAAGGCGCTAAGGGTATGAAGGGTGCGATCGCGAAAGCGGACGAGCTGGCAGCCGAGATTCCCGGAAGCTTTATCCCGGGCCAGTTTGTGAATCCCGCAAACCCGAAGATTCACCGCGAGACGACCGGTCCCGAAATCTGGCGTGACACCGACGGCAAAGTAGACATCTTCATCGCAGGCGTTGGTACCGGCGGAACCGTAACGGGAACCGGCGAGTATCTGAAGAGCCAGAACCCGAACGTGAAAGTCGTAGCCCTTGAGCCTGAGGATTCACCGGTTCTTTCGGAAGGCCGTGCGGGTGCCCATAAGATCCAGGGTATCGGCGCAGGATTTGTTCCGGATGTATTGAACACGAAGGTTTACGATGAGGTATTCAAGGCAGCGAATGCGGATGCATTTGCCGCAGCAAAACTTCTTGCAAAGAAGGAAGGCATCTCGGTCGGCATTTCCTCCGGTGCTGCCCTTCACGGAGCCATCGAGCTTGCCAAGAGACCGGAAAATGCCGGAAAGGTGATCGTAGCGCTTCTTCCCGACAGCGGAGACCGCTATTATTCCACTCCTTTGTTTACGGAATAACCGGAAAGATTCCGTCACGAAGAAAAAGAACAACAGTGTTGCATAAAATAAGCGGGCAGGATCATCCTGCCCGCGTTGTTTTTCCATAAGTTTTCCGAAGGTCACATAGGTTTGTCAAAGGAATGCCCGGCATTATTTCTTCTTGCGAAGTCCGGAAAGCAGAAGAAGGAATCCGAAGGTGACGAACAGAATCGCACCGACAATCGGAATGATCGGAACGGAAGGCTTCTTCTCCTTGTCCGTTTCCGGTGTCGGCGTCGGAACGGGAGTAGCCTCCCCGGTGACCGTTTCGCTCGGAACTTCGGTGATTACTTCGGTGGGCGTCGGGCTCGGCGTCATGGTGGGCGTCGGGGTCGGCCTGGTGTTTCTCGGTTCAATCTCGGGAAGCGCAGCAGGCGTCAGGTCCGTTTTATAAGGCTTAAAGGAAGCAAGCGCAACCTTGCCGTAAACGGTAGAAACCGAAGAGGGAACCGTCTTTCCGTTGAATTCCGTGCCCTTACGGTAATCCGGACGGGTGTACCACCCGAGGAATTTCATGCCGTCCGGTGCAGTTACTTTCGGAGAGCCGTTCGTGGTCGTCGCAATCACGCAGCCGTTTACGGTATAGGAAAGATTCTTTCCTTCCGTTGCCGGATCCACCGGAAGGTCGGGGTCCAGCAACTTTACGTTACTGCCGCGAACCGCATCCTGCTGGCCTCTGTGCAGAGCATCGAAGATATCCGGATAGGTAATCTTGTTATTGGCTTTCCGGAGGATATACTGGTGGCATTCGCCGCCGGAACTTCCGCCTGCGCCGTTATCCCACAAAACGATCGGAATGCCGTAGGAAGCGGCAACTTTTGAAGTATAATAAGCCCAGTTTACCCGCGCCTCCGTATTTCCGCCGGAATTGGTGGCTCCGGTCTCGCCCATGATCACGGGGATGCCGTAGCGGAGGAACGTGTCGTGAATGTCGCGGAATACCGCATTCACGGAACCGGTGTCGGAGCCGCTTGTCAGACTGAATGTTTTCTTCTTGTCGGTCAGACAGAACTCATAAGGGGTATAGCTGTGAATGGAAATGATCAGGTTGTTGACCATTTCGCCGTTGTAGGTCGGAAGGGCGATGCTGCGCATAATGTTCGAGGAACTCTGTGCGGCATAGCCGGTAACCATCAGGCAGCGCTCATCGTTATGTCCGAGGCCGTTGCTGCGTACGGTCGTTACAAAAATCTGATTCAGATAGTTGATGGCGGAATAGGCTTCGGATTTGCCGGTCCATTCAATGTCCGTACCGGCCATGCGGGGCTCGTTCATGCCCTCGAAGATCAGATGCTGGTCGTAGTCCGCAAAATACGTCGCCACCTGCGTCCACAGAGCCTGCAATTCCTCTCCGACCTTCTTATAATCGGTATCCAAGGTCGAGATGTTGATCCAGGATTCATGGTGCGCATTGATAATGACGAAAAGACCGTCGTTGTAGCAGTAATCCACAACCTCCCTGATCCGGGCAAGGTATGCGGGATCGACGGTATAGGTTCCGTCTTTTGAAATGAAATCCATCCAGGTGATCGGGATGCGGACGGTATCGAAGCCGTTGTCGTAAATCGTATCCACGAGCTCCTGCGTGACAACCGGGTTGCCCCATTTGGTTTCATGGTCCTTCAGGTTTCCGCCGGTGGAGTCAAATGTGTTTCCGATATTGAACCCGAGCCCCATCATCGAAACGATTTCCGTTGCGGACCGGCCCGTGAGCGGAGCATATTTGTCCGTTGCGGCGTCGGCTCCCAAAAGGGTACTGCCCAAAGCGGGAAGTTCATTGTCCCCGGACCCGTCCTGGGACGCATCTCCGGCTGCAAGAGCCGTCATGGGACAGAGCAGAAGGATAACTGCCAGAAGAACCGAAAGCAGTTTTTTATAATGTAACATGAAATACCTCTTTCCGGCCGAAGCCTTATACGCGTATGGCATTTGCCGTTTTGATTGTACCGAAACAACCGGAATCCGTCAAGGGAAACGGGCATTCCGCCATAGGAATCACGGAAAAGAATGATAAAAAACTTGCAAAATACGGAATCCTGGAATATTATTAAATCACGCGTGACCTGTCTGGGCAGGTAAAGAAGAGGACAGAAGGGTAGTTTAAATGAGTACAGACGAGTTGTATCAGGAAAAGTATTACGGGGAAAAACTCTCCGTTGCCGTAGATATTTTGATCTTCACCGTGGATGACAACCATGTGGAAGTATTGCTTGAAAAACGTGACGATGAACCGTTCCGCGGTTATTATGCATTGCCGGGCGCAATCATGGATGTCAACGAATCCCTTGAGGAGACCGTAGCAAGATGTCTTCGCGAGGAAATCGGCGTATCCGACATCTATACCGAGCAGCTTTATACCTGGGGCGAGCTTCGGCGTGACCCGAGACGAAGAGTGCTTTCCGTATCGTATATCGCGCTTGTGAATAAGACGAGATGCCATCCGGTACCCGGTGAGAGAGTTTCGGAAGTACGCTGGCAGGAGGTTTCGACGGCCAACGTGAACGAGCTTCGCGGCAAGCTTGCTTATGACCACGGCGACATGGTAGCCTATGCACTGGAACGGTTGAAGGGTAAAGTGGAATATACCTCCATCGCGTTTCATATGATGGGCGAGGAATTCACGCTTTCCGCATTGCAGCACGTATATGAGATTCTTCTTGATAAATCCCTTTACAAGGCGAACTTCCGTAAGAAGATCGCACAGTTCGTGGAAGAGACCGGCGGCATGCTGAGCGGCGATCCGCATCGTCCGAGCAGACTGTACCGCTGGAACGGCAAATAATACCGAGGCGTTATGAAGCAGAACGAACAACAGATAAAAGAATTATTGCATCAGCCGGATTTATTCCGGCTTGATTTGCATGAGGAGACCGATTCCACCAACCTGCTTTGCAGGCAAATGGGCACGAAGGGCGAGCCGGAAGGCTATGTTGCGATCGCGGATGCGCAGACCGCAGGGCGCGGCCGGCTCGGTAGATCGTTCCAATCCCCTTCGGGAACCGGCTTATATATGTCCCTTCTGCTTCGCCCCAAGATGCCGGCAGCCGAAGCATTACGGATCACGACGGCGGCAGCGGTTGCCGTAGCGGAAGCCGTTACGGCGGTATGCGGCAGGACGGCACGGATCAAATGGGTGAATGATATTTATCTCGGAGAGCGGAAGGTTTGCGGGATTCTGACGGAATCGGTGCTTTCAGAGGAGCCGGGAAGGCTTTCCTTTGCGGTATTGGGAATCGGCGTGAACCTGACGGAGCCGGAGGGCGGATTTGACGAAAGCATTGCGGGAATCGCGGGTGCGCTCTTTGAACGGAATGCAATGCCTGAGCACGCAAGAGAACGGCTGGCGGCGGAGATTCTGAACCGGTTTTATGACATGTACAAAAACCTGACCGACCCCGGGATCCTTGCGCGTTACCGGGAATACAGCCTGCTTTTGGGGCGGACGGTCGAGGTATACCCCGCATTGGCCGAGAAGAAGGACGGACGGATCGCGGAAGTGCTTTCGGTTTCCGATGATTTCGGACTGCGGGTGCGCTTCCAGGACGGAACCTGCGAAACCCTTTCCACCGGAGAAGTGAGCTTACGATTGAAAGAATAAAGAAACGGCATATCGGATACGCTTTCAGAGCATTCGATATGCCGGTTTTTGATTCTATGGACCTTCGGTTGTGCCGATATTATGCTGCATCGGTTTTGGCAGTCGCGAAAAAACCATGACGGGACAGGTCTTCCCGGAGAACTAATCGGGGAAGAAACCGGAATCCGAGACCGGCTCGCCCTCACAGAGCAGGTGCGCGGCCTCGCCGAGCGCCCTGACGCGGAACCATGCCGTACCGCGTTCCCGTTCTTCGGACTGAATCACCGTAACGCCTGTCGGCGTGCTGTAAAAACCGTGCCACAGAAGCGGTGCCGCAATGCCGGTCAGGTGTGCGATAACCGTAAGCGTCGCGATCATATGGCAGAAGATCACGATCGTTCCGCCATAGGGCTTGCCGTCTTCCCAATTGGTCCGGTAGATATGCCCTTCCCGCTGATAGCCGTAGGAGGAAAGCAGTTCGTCGAACCCGTCCGCGATTTTATAATAGCCTTCCCTGCAGGATTCGTTATCGTAAAGCGGAGAATCGAGCCAGGTATCCTCATGAAAGAGCTTTTCGTCCTTCGTCCAGTCGCCCGGCCAGAAATCCCAGGCGTGCCGCACATACCCTTTCCTCGGGTTAAAGGTACGGCCGGTGTATTCTTCAATCCAGGGAAGAATCGTTGCAGTCTTTCCGAGGGGCTCTAAACAGACGCGCGCGGTTTCCTTTGCCCGTCCGAGAGGGGACATGTAATAAGCGGAAATCTCGGGGTCCAGCTTCTTCACCCATTTTGCAAGACAGGCGGCTTCGCGCTCACCTTTGTCCGTCAGAAAGTCCTTCTGGTAATCGGGATCGCCGTGGCGTATCAGGATAATTCTCATGGCAGTTACCTCGTTGTTTTTTCTATGACTGATTATAGGCTTTCCGGGAAGGCGTGTCAATTTCCGAAACCCGCCGGAACCGCTTCGGAAAATGGCATATTTCATCTTTTTTGCGCCCGCGAATTCGTTCTTGACATTATGCGGAAACGGGAGTACAATGGCGCTTATTATTTCTCTTTTCGGAAAGGTCCGAAAGCAGCCGGCGCATTTCGGAAACCTCCGGGAAGACAGGAGAGGTGGTGAAGAGTGATGGAACAAAAGAAAGACGACGCAATCCCGCGGGGAAGGGCGATCAGGAATAACCTGTACGCGCTGAAACTTCTCTACAGGATCTGTCCGTCCCTGACCGTGCACGAAGGCATAGCCAGGTTTTTAGGCTACTTTGAATGGCTTTTTTACAGCGCATTTTTCATGCGTCATGTCATTAACGCCATGCAGAAAGAGCAGACGTTTTCAAAAATTCTGTTCTACATTATTGTCGTAGTTGTCGTCTACGGCGCGATGTCTCTTTATGAGAGCATCTTAAACGGCCGGATTTATCCGGTTGCATACGCGGTCGTGAACCGCGGACTGTACCGCATTCTGTTCCGAAAGGCGAGAAATGTGGAACTCGGGTGTTTTGAGAACAGCAAATTCTATGACCGGTATACCCTGGCGATGGAAAATGCGGACACCCGCCTGATCAACACTTCCCAGGCGCTTTTCAAGTCGTTCTTCGGAGCGATCGCGAGCGTCTGCGCATTTGTCTTCATGTATCAGATCGATCCGATTTCGGTGTTGTTCATCCTCTTCCCGATCATCGGAAACTTCGTCTTTAACCGGATGATCAGCCGGATCGATTACAAGAGAAACAAGGACATGGCACCGCACAACCGGCGGATCGCGTATATCAACCGCGTGATGTATCTGCCGGATTATGCGAAGGAAATGCGGCTTTCGGGCGTTTTCTCCCTGATGCGCAAGCAGTACCGTGACGCCATCGAGGGCGTTTCCAAGGTGACGGAGAAATATACGAAGCGCGCGGCGGTTCTCCACTGGCTGTACGTTATGTTCACATTTACCTTCATCTTTGAAGGTCTGCTGATCTACGGATCCTACCGCACCCTGGTGAGCCATACGATGACGCTTGCGGAGCTGTCGGTTATCACGTCGATGATGGTTTCCACGACCTGGATACTGATCGGCTTCACCGAAGCGCTTACGGAACTTTTCAAAAACGGATTGTTTATTGAATATCTGCGAACATTCCTCGATTATAAGGAACAGATTCCCGAAGACCAGACCGGACTTGATCCCGGTACGGAAATCAAATCCCTGGTATTTGAAAATGTTTCCTTCTCTTACGGGGAGGACGAGGTGATCAAAAACCTGAACATGGAATTTGCCGAAGGCAGAACCTACGCGCTTGTGGGTCATAACGGCGCGGGCAAGACGACGCTTATCAAGCTGCTGCTTCGGTTTTACGATCCGACGGAGGGCCGCATTCTTTTAAACGGAAGGGATATCCGCGAATACGACCTTCGCAAGTACCGGAACCTGTTCGCAACGGCGTTCCAGGACCACCGGATGTTCTCGATGTCCGTTAAGGACAACGTCGTAATGGGCGAGGACATTCCGAAGGAACTCCAGGCAGAGCGCGTGACGGAAGCCTTGAAGCTGTCGGGCGCTTACGATAAGGTAATGTCGCTTCCGAAGGGAATCGATACGATCCTCACCCGCGAGTTTGACGACGAAGGCGCGATGCTTTCGGGCGGAGAATTCCAGAAAATTGTTGTGGCACGGGCGTTCGTGAAGAACTGCCCCATCAAGGTATTTGATGAGCCGAGCAGTGCACTGGACCCGATTGCCGAGGCGGATCTGTTCGATAACATTTACGAAACCTGCCGGAACAACCTGCTCGTATTTATCTCGCACCGGCTTTCCTCGGTGCAGAATGCGGACTGCGTCTATCTGCTTTCCGACGGCACCGTGAAGGAAGCGGGCAGCCACAGGGAACTGATGGAGCAGAACGGTATCTATGCGGATATGTACAAAAAGCAGGCCAAGAACTACCTGGCCCTTACGGACACGGATGTGTCGAAAGGGGGTGCTTTGGCATGAAAAAGGTATTAAGCAACCAGCTGTTTTTATGGAAACTCTGCTTCCGCACATGCCCCGCATATATGATATACTTCCTGTATGACGGTTTCCGTTACCAGGGCGTGATCTTTTTGGAGCATGTGCTCGGTATCCGCTACGTATTGCACTGTGCGGAATACGGCGAGCCGTTCAGCAAGGCGTTCTTCTATATCGGGCTCATATTCCTTCTGAACCTGTTGCAGATCATTCCGGACGGCTTCTTCATCCACGGATGGACGTACCGTTCGAAGCCGAAGCTTTATAAAGCCTTAAAGGAACAGATGTTTCAAAAGGCGGCGGAGCTGGATCTGAGCTGCTATGACGATCCGGATTATTACAACGATTTCGTGCTTGCCGTTGCCGAATCGGAAAGCTCCATCGACCGGTTCTTAACGATGTGCAACCGGATCGTGCAGGCGCTTACGATTCTGTTCACGACCGGTATCTTCTACCTGATGACCGATGCGGCCGGCATTTTGTTCGTGCTTGCCTCCTTCATCCTCCGGTTCTTTATCTCGAAGGTGCTGAACAAGCTGAATTACAAAGTGCGCATCCGCACGAATCCGCTTGTCCGAAAGCGGAATTACGTAAGCCGCGTATTCTACCTGAACGATTTCGCGAAGGAACTCCGCCTGCACCCTGCAGTCGGCGACCGCCTCGAGGAGGAATTCGCGGAAGCCAACGAAGAGATTATTACGGAACAGAAGAAGGTCGGCGGAAAGCGTTCGGCTTTGCTGTTTTCGAACGGCTATCTGGCTGCGGATTTCATCATGGACGGCATTTACATTTCCTACCTGGTGTTCCGGGCAGCCGTTCTGCATGTAATTGACTACAGTAACGCAGTCGTATTGTTTAACCGTACCGGCAGCTTAAGAAGAGGCATGGCGGACCTTGCGGACATCTTCCCGATGGCGCAGGAGAACAGTCTTTACGTTGATAAGATTCGCGCCTTCCTTGCTTATACGCCGAAAACCGTTAACGAAACCGGGGAAAAGGTTCCCGAGGAAGGCTCCGGAATCCGTCTTGATCACGTGAGCTTCCGTTACCGTGAGGATGCGGAGGAAACGCTTAAGGACATCTGCCTTACGGTAAAGCCGGGCGAGAAGATTGCCATCGTCGGCTATAACGGCGCGGGCAAGACGACGCTTATCAAACTGCTGATGCGCCTTTACGACCCGAGTGAAGGAACGATTTCCTACCATGACAGGGATATCCGCGAATACCGCACGGAGGACTACCGGCGCCGCATCGGCGTTGTCTTCCAGGATTACCAGATGTATGCCGCTTCCTTAGCGGAAAATGTGGTGATGGAGAGCGTTCCTGCGGAGGATCTTACCCGAAAAGGCGACCGTGTCCGTTCCTCGTTAAAGAGGGCCGGCTTCGGTGAACGGCTGGAGACGCTCCCGCACGGCATCGAAACCCAGGTTACCCGCGAATTTGACGAAGAAGGAGTCAACTTCTCGGGCGGTGAAAGCCAGAAGATCGCTATCTCCCGTGCATTTTATAAGAATGCCGACATCCTTGTCATGGATGAGCCTTCAAGCGCCCTTGACCCGATTGCGGAATACGAGCTCAACAAGGCAATGCATTCGGCGGCAAAGGGCAAGACCGTGTTTTACATTTCCCACCGTCTGTCGACAACAAGGGATTCGGACCGTATCCTGATGCTTGAGAAAGGACGGATCGTGGAGGAAGGCACGCACGAAAGCCTTTTAAAACTGAACGGACGGTATGCCGCCATGTGGCGTGTACAGGCCGGACGTTATGAAGCTTAAAAAGTAAGGAAAGGAACCGGATATGGTACATCTGCTGCTTGTTCTGATTTATCTTTCGTTTATCAGTCTCGGACTTCCGGACGCGCTGCTCGGCGCTGCGTGGCCGTCTGCCTATCCGGAGTTCGGGGTACCGGTGTCCTATGCCGGAATCCTTTCCGTTATCATCTGTGCCGGAACGGTTGTTTCCAGTCTGTTAAGCGACCGTCTGACGCATCGTTTCGGTACTGCTAAGATTACAGCGATCAGTGTTGCCACAACTGCGGCAGCACTGATCGGTTTTTCGTTCAGCCGGTCTTTCGGGCTTCTTTGCGTGTGGGCTTTGCCGTACGGACTCGGCGCAGGAAGCGTGGACGCCGCCCTCAACAACTATGTGGCACTCCATTTTAAGAGCCGCCATATGAGCTGGTTACATTGCATGTGGGGCGTCGGCGCGATGACCGGTCCGTATATCATGGGAGCCGTTCTGACGGCAGGAAAGCACTGGACGGCCGGGTACCGCGTGATCGGTATCCTGCAGATCGTACTTAGCGTGATTCTCGTTTTGAGCCTTCCGGTCTGGAAGAAGGCCGTAAAGGGAACGGATACCGGGTCTTCGGAAGAAGAGGGAGGAAGACTTTCCCTTCCCCAAATCCTTCGGATTCCGGGCGTTAAGGAAGTGCTTCTTTGCTTCTTCTGCTATTGCGCCGTGGAGCAGACGGCCGCACTCTGGGCGAGCAGCTATCTGACGCTTTGCAAAGGCGTTTCCGCGGCAGCGGCAGCGTCTTATGCGGGTATGTTCTATATCGGCATTGCCGTCGGACGGGGGCTTGGCGGATTGGTCACAATGCGTTTTAACGATAAGCAGATGGTGCGGATCGGCATCGGCATCATTACCATCGGCGTGGCGCTTTTCTTTCTTCCCCTCGGGAAGAACGTGTCGCTTGCGGGATTTTTAACGGTCGGATTTGGCTGCGCGCCGATATTCCCGTGCATTATCCATGCGACGCCGTTCCGCTTCGGCGCATCCCGCTCCCAGGCGGTCATCGGCCTGCAGATGGCAACCTCCTACCTTGGAATTCTTGTTATGCCGCCGCTTTTCGGGTTGCTTGCGCAGCAGTTCGGGGTATCGCTCCTGCCGTATTATCTTGCGGCGGTTCTCGTGCTCATGTTCTGGATGCACGAACGGATGCTTCGTAAGACCGTTTCCCATACGGAAAATGCGCCCGAAAGCCCGCTCCCGTAAGGAAAATGGGTTGCGCGCCGCGAAAAGTTGTGTTACATTTCAAATAGCGGGCAACCGCGGGGAAGATTATTACGGAACATTTGGTTTTCCGATATTGGGAGGATAACATGAACAGGAAATGTCCGGTTTGCGGAGAGGAGACATTTGGCGGATTTCGGTTTTGCATGAACTGCGGTGCGGAAATCGCCGGGGATGCCGCGGAGAAGACCGCGGACGTTGTGGAAACGGCAGTTTCCGGGGCGGTTTCGGAAGTATCGGATGCGGCGGATACGGTGGAAGAAGCTGTGACAAAAGCCGCTGGGGAAACCGCGGATACCGTAGCGGATACGATAGAAACCTTAAACGAGCCGGTTGTGGAAGCAGCCGATTCGGTTGTTACCTTAAATGAGACGGTTTCGGAAGCAGCCGGGCCGGTTGTTACCTTAAACGAGACGGTTTCGGAGGCGGTTGATTCGATTGCCTCTTTAAATGCACCGATTGTGGAAGTGCCCGACCCGGCGGAAGTCTTAGACGAACCGGTTGCGGAAGCAGCGGGCCCCGTTCCCGAAACGCCGGCAGAACCCGAGCCGGTCACCCCTGTCGTTCCGGTTCCGGTGCCTGTAAAGCAGCCCGAGCCCGTGTCGGTTGCGCCTACCTACGGGGAGGGCGTTTACGGCGGAGCAACCGTAGCGGTGTTCACGCCGAACACGCCGGAGTCCGCGCAGCAGACGAACGCGCAGCAGTACCAGCAGCCTTATACACAGCAGTACCAGCAGCCGTATGAACAGCAGTATACGCCCTACGGCGCAGGCTATGACGGAGCGGCATATGCTCCGGTGAAGCAGGTCAAAGAAGAGAAGCGGAAACTCGGAATCGGACGCCGGTTCCTGGCGTGCTTTCTTTGCATATTCCTGTTCCTGTCCGTTTTGGTTTCCATTATCGTGTTCGGCATGCAGAAAGCCCTTTCCGTAGATAATCTGTCGGAGGCGGTGTTGGATTCCGAGACCATCTCAAAAGTGAATGTCGGCGATCTGACCGGCCGTAAGGAAGACGACGGAAAGTCCATTGCCCAGTATGTAATCGAACAGATTCCCGAAGAGCAGAGAGCATTGTATCCCGAACTGACGGAGGAGAACCTGAACGAACTGTTAAGCGACGAGGATGTGCAGAAGCTTCTCACATCAACGCTCGGGGATTTTGTCGGTTATCTTACCGGCGATTCCGATGAATTGATGATTGATTCGGATAAGGTCATTGAAATCCTTGAGGACAATGCGGATACGATTGAAAAATATACCGGAAAGAAGATGAAGGAGGAAGACTTCGATTCCATCCGGAAGGAGATTGAGAACTTTAACGAGGAAGCAGTCACCAAAACGCCTGACAAATCGGGAGAACAGTTTGCATTCGGCATGAAAGTCCTGAAATTCATCTTCTCCGATACGATGTTATATATTGCGTTCGGCGTTGCCGGATTTTTCGCGCTGATGATCTTCCTGGCATGCGGCCGCTTCGTTGACTCTTCGCTGCTGCATATCGGAGTTACCGGATCGCTTGTGGGCGGCCTGGTATTCGGCGGAGTACGGATGGGCGGAACGCTGATCGAGAAGTTTGCGAAGAACCAGATCGGCGAGACCTATATCCGGATTATCCGCAAAGTGCTTCTCGGACACTTTGAAAAGGCCGGACTGTTTGTATTGTGTGCCGGAATCGGCATCGTGATTCTCGGCGTCGTATGGAAAATTATCCGTTTCAGTATGTCTGAGTAAGGAGTCGTAAACCTTTGAACAGATGGAAGAAAACAATTTTGACCGCAGTTGCCGTTTTGTTATGGATCGGACTGTGGGCACTTGCTGCATACCGGCTGAATAAGCCGGTATTGCTGCCTTATCCCACGGCAGTATTCCGTGCGCTTCTTGCGTTGCTTCGCGATAAGCAGTTCGCAGCCGTTGTATGGGGCAGCTTCCGCCATGTTACAACCGGCTTTCTGCTTGCTTTGGCAGCAGGACTGATCCTTGCGGTGATCAGCAGCACGAGTGAGATCGTCGAGACGCTTTTAATGCCCGGAGTAAAACTGATCAAAACCGTTCCGGTTGTATCGTTCATTATTCTTTTGCTCTTCTTCGTACAGCCCGCAAAGATCGGCCTTGTAATCTCTCTTTTGATGGTATTTCCGGTGGTTTACGAAAATGTGCGGAAGGGAATTGCCGGAACGGACGGAAAGCTTAAGGAAGCGGCCAAAGTATTCCGGGTTCCTTTTTTAAGACGGCTCCGGTGCATGATCATCCCTTCGATGCTCCCGTACACGACGGCAGCCTGTTCGGCGGGATTAAGCCTTTGCTGGAAGGCGGGAATTGCGGCCGAACTGATCGCGCAGTCGCCCGATTCCATCGGCCATGAACTGTATTATTCGAAACTGTATGTCGACGCGGAGGGCGTATTTGCCTGGACAATCGTGATCATCGCCGTAAGCGTCCTGTTTGAAAAGGTATTTCTGTTCCTGTTCCGTCTTCTGACCGTGTCCTTCAGCAACCCGACGCTTTGGAAACATCGCGGAAGACTTTTACGGTTTTTGTGCTGGGGTGATCCGGCACCGAAGAAGGGCGATACGGCCGCAGAGCCGGACAGAACCGAAGCGGATGCGGGAGTTTCCGCGGCAGCCGCTTCGTCCGAAACGATGGTTGAGGGTACGAAACAGGTACCGGATGACACCCTAAAACCCGCTGACAGCGATACGGCTCATAAGCCGGCCGGTGATACCGCTCGTAAAACAGCTGCCGCATCCGGTGTTCCGGTATGTGAATTACAGGGCGTTTGCAAGAATTATGACGGCAAGACGGTTCTTTCTGCAGTAGATATGAAATTAATGCCGGGAACCGTGACGATTCTTTCCGGACCGTCCGGGATCGGCAAAACGACGCTTCTTCGCATATTGCTCGGCCTGACCGAGCCGGATGGAGGAACCGTAATACGTGCTGAACATACGGTTCTGTCGGCCGTGTTCCAGGAAAACAGGCTTTGCGAACAGCTTTCGGCCTCGGCCAATGTACGGATTGTTCCGGATGCACCGGACCGTTCCGGGGCAGCGGAACTTCTTCGAAGCGCAGGGATTACCGAAACCGAAGGAAAGGCGGTGTCCGCATTTTCCGGCGGTATGAAACGACGAGTTGCCTGGTGCCGCGCACTGGCCGTACGGTCGGACATGATCCTTCTCGACGAGCCGTTTACCGGTCTTGACGAAGAGAAGAAAACCTGCATGATGCGCCTGCTAAAGGAACACAAGGAAGATAACGCGATTGTAATTGTGACGCATAACCAGTCAGAAATCGAGAAAATTTCTGAATATTTCCGGAACGTTGCAATCGTAAAACTCGGGTAAAACCGCTGAAAAAGGAGACCAATTCTGAAAACTCGCCTGAAAATGCGCCAAAATATCAATTTTTTACACAAATTGTCAGAATATTTTATAAAAATATCGGAAAATAGAAAATATTTGGCATAAAACTATAAAATTGTATTGACAAATATATCACCCGGTGGTAAAGTATAGACAACAAAAGAAGAGAAAACAATCCGAAAGAACAAACGGATCGGCTTAGAGAAAGCCAATAAAAACGAAAGAGGTGAGCCCGATGTACTAAGCAGCGACCGATCATAGAATGACGGAAAGCGACTGATTAACAAAACTGAAAACACCGAATGAAGGATGGTAAACTCCAATGGGACACCGGACATAAATTGAAAATAACGAAGTGTAAAAAGAAAGCAATGTTAAGACAGTCAATTCATATAGATTGGAAATAAATCAGGAAGGTACACTCCAATGGGAACGTAAATTGGTCATCATAAAAACAAATATCACGAAAGGCAGGTACAGTCCAAAGAACACTTAAACTGAACTACCCAAAACGATATTATGAAAGGCAGGTACAGTCCAAAGGAATAGTTTAATTGAACTACCCGAAACGATATTATGAAAGGTAGGTATACTCCAAAGGATACTTAAACCGTCAGACCTAAAACGATATTATGAAAGGCAGGTACACTCCAACAAAAACATAAGTTGATCGACGCAAATCAAAATGTTAAGAAATGGATGGTACAGACCAATGTACTAAGTTGAGTGAACTGAATATAAAATTATATATTTAAGGGCTGCGCAATTAAGACGCAGCCCTGTTTATGTATATGGAATGCCCCGGCGGGGCATTTTCCTTTTGCGGAAAATGTGCTATGATGAAACCGGACCCTGATAAGGGCGCACATGGGAGGATGAATATGCCGTTACTGTTTGTTAAGGGAGACATTACGAAAATCAAGGCGGACGCGATCGTCAATGCCGCGAACAACAGCCTTCTCGGCGGAGGCGGAGTGGACGGCGCGATCCACAGAGCGGCCGGACCGGAGCTTCTGGCCGAATGCCGGACGCTTCACGGATGCGAAACCGGCGAGGCGAAGATCACCGGAGCTTACCGTCTGCCCTGCAAATACGTGATCCATACGGTTGGCCCGGTGTACCGGGGCGGAAAGAACGGGGAGCCGGAACTGCTTCGAAGCTGTTACATTAAGAGTCTGGAACTTGCAGCCGAAAAGCAGTGCGAGAGCGTCGCATTTCCCGCAATCTCGACCGGCGTATACGGTTATCCGAAGGAGGAAGCGGCGGAAATCGCGGCTTCCGCAGCCAGGGAATTCCTGGAAACGCACGATATGACCGTCCTGTTCGTCTATTATAACGGGGCGGAAACGAGCGGCCGGCGGGAACTGGCTGAGTATATCCGCAGGCATTGGTATGAGCCCGCCAAATACAATGTATACTCCTTAAGCGAAGAGACGGAGGATGCGGAATGCGTAGCGGAAGCGGAGACCGGGGAAACAGAGGCCGCAGAGGAAAAGGACCCCTCGGAAGCTAAAATACAGGCGCCTCTGCCCGCCGGGCATAGCGAACCGAACGCGAAGGAGGCCCGAAAGAACGCAGCGGGGCTTTTCAAAAGACGCAAAAAAACATGTGATTCAGTAGCCGCAGAGTGTGACTCCGCGGTATTTGATAAAGCTTCGGAGCGCCGGGAAGCGTTTGCAGGTGCAGCCTACTGCCAGGCAATGCAGGCCGCGGCGGCGAAACCGATGGGAGCGCATCCGGATTTTCGGGGAATGCTTGATGAAAGCTTCTCCCAGATGCTTCTTCGTAAGATCGATGAGAGCGGGATGAGCGATTCGGAATGCTACCACCGCGCCAATATCGACCGCAAACTGTTCTCGAAGATCCGAAGCGACGCGCTGTACCGCCCGAGCAAGCCGACGGCGATCGCATTTGCCGTAGCCTTAAGGCTTCCGCCTGAAGAGGCGGAGGAAATGCTTAAAAAAGCGGGATATGCGTTTTCACAGAGTTCGCTTTTTGATGTGATCATCCGCTTCTTTATCGAGCAGAAGGAATATGATATCTTAAAAATCAACGAGGAGCTGTTCCGGTACGACCAGCCGCTGCTCGGTGCATAGAAGACGTTATCCGAATGAGGAATCTTTAATGCCGTCAAATGTCGCCTGCGAAGCGACCATTTGGCGGCATTTTTCTTTTATGATGCAGATGTAAAGAAAAAGTCCAGTACGAAACCGGACGGGAGAAATCAGGAGGAAACGACTATGAAGAACAATAAGAAGAACGAAAGAACGAACAACGGCATCACCGAGATGGTATTTATCCTTGACCGAAGCGGCTCCATGGCAGGGCTTGTAAGCGACACGATCGGAGGCTTCAACGGAATGATCGAAAAGCAGAAGCAGGAGGACGGCAAGGCATTCGTGACCACGGTTCTGTTCGACTCCCATGCAACGACGCTGCATGACCGCATCGACCTGAACGAGGTACCGGTCATGACGGAACGGGAATACGCGGTCGGCGGCTGCACGGCACTTCTCGATGCGCTCGGCGGAACGATCAACCATATCCGCGACATTCACCGTTACATCCGCCCGGAGGACGTTCCGGAGCACGTGATCTTCGTGGTAACGACCGACGGCCTTGAGAACGCAAGCACGCAGTTTAAGGCCGATACCGTTAAGAAGATGGTGAAGGAGCAGCAGAAGGACGGCTGGGAATTCCTGTTCCTCGGCGCGAACATCGATGCGGTGAAGACCGGAGAGAGCTTCGGATTTGCCAGACAGAACTCCGTAAACTACTGCGCGGACAGCGTCGGAACGCATACGCTCTTTGAAAGCGTGGCAGGAGCGGTGCAGTCCATGCGCAGAAAAGGAAAGGTTAGCAAGGACTGGGCGGCAGCCGTGAACGAGGATTACGAGAATCGAAAATAACCCCCGATGCATCTTGCAAGAGAGCCCCTTCGTTGTTATAATCTAGACAAATACGACCCCGCCGGGAAGTCTTCCCGGCGTGTGTCTTTCGGAGGGGCAATATGCATATTACACTGACCGGAAATCTCGGAAGCGGAAAGTCGACCGTCAGCAGGATTCTGGAGGCGAAATACGGCTTTGAGATCTTCTCAACAGGCAAGGTAATCCGTTCCATCGCGGACGACCTCGGCATTTCGGTTCTCGAGATGAACGAACTGATGTCAAAGGACCCGCAGTATGACCATATGATTGATGATAAGACGGCTTCCATCAGCCGTGAGAATCCCGATAAGGCGATTCTGTTTGATTCCCGCCTCGCGTGGAATTTCGTAGCGAAATCCTTTAAGGTATTCCTTTCGGTTGATCTCGGGGAGGCAGCCCGCAGGGTTTATGCGGACGCCAGCCGCGGAGAGGTGGAAACCTATAAAGACGAAGCTGACGCAAAGACCCAGCTGGCGGCACGTGCAGCCAACGAGGACAAGCGTTACGAAGAATTGTACGGAATTCACTATTTTGATTTCCGCAATTATAATCTGGTACTGGATTCGAGTTTCCTTCCGCCCGAGCGGATTGCGGATGCTTTGATCGGTGAGGCACGTTCCTGTGACGTCTGGGACGGCTATAACAAGACCGGACGTATTCTGGTTTCGCCGAAGCGGCTCGGGGCGACCGGGGTTTCGGAAGTGACATTTGAGCACGGCTATGTGTATCCGATGAGCATTAAGGTTTCCGTGGACGGAGACCGCTTTACGGTAACGGAAGGCACGGAATATGTAAAGAAGGCGGCGGAAGAGGGCTACGCCTACCTTTCGGCCGTGCTTCAATAAGGAGGACGACGATGAAGGAGCCGAATCGCAACCGCAGAAACGACCTGCTCGCGGAGCAGATCATCAAAGGACTGAATTCCCGCAATATGAGCGGTTACTATGTGCAGACCCGTGAAGAGGCACTCGCGCAGGCGCTTGCGCTGATTCCGAAGGGAAGCAGGATTACGAACGGCGGATCAAAGTCCATCGCGGAAATCGGGCTGATCGATGCCGTGAAGGGACCGGATTATGAGTATTGCAACCGCGAAACGGCTTCCGATAAGCGTGCGGCCGAACTGTTCGCCTATGACGCCGATATATTCCTCGGCAGTACGAATGCCATTACCGAGGACGGAATCCTCGTAAATATCGACGGCAACTCCAACCGTGTTTCCGCCTATGCATACGGACCGCGGAAGCTGATCCTCGTGGTCGGCATGAACAAGGTCGCAAAGGATGTGGATGCCGCGATCAAGCGCGCCCGCAACGAAGCGGCCACGATCAACGCACAGCGCTTCGGACTGGATACGCCCTGTAACAAGGTCGGACGCTGCATGGACTGCAAGTCCATGGATACGATCTGCTGCCAGTTCCTGATCACCCGTTTCGAGCGTCATAAGGACCGCGTGCACGTGATCCTGGTAAATGAGAACCTCGGATTTTAGAGAATGGCGCGGGTTTTGAAAGAAGAGAGCCGGAGAACCTCGGATGCCTGAGAAAGCGTGACATTCTTTCGGAAGATTCCCGTGAAGCGGGACGTTTTCCGAAAACTGTGGATTCCGAGGAAACAGGCTGTGTTAAGACATAAGAAACCGGAGACGGTACGGAAATGATTCCGACCGGTCTCCGGTATTTTTTTTACGATTAAATTTTGAAACTTTGTTTGGACTGAATTTTGAAGCTTTATTTGGACTATATCCGGAAGCAATCACGCGGGCTTCCATCGCAAGAAAACCGCATCCGAAAGGCTTCTTTTTAGTATGCCTTGCCCCAGTAAACAAGAGCCTTGGCCTTCTTGCCGCAGCATACACAGGTGTCTGCGATGTGCTCCTGCTTAAACGGCATGCAGCGGGAGGTTACGCCGGCCTGTTCCTTGATGGAATCTTCACAGGCACGGTCGCCGCACCACATGGCTTTGATAAAGCCGGGCTTGTTGTCGGCGATGTCCTTCATTTCGTCCATCGTAACGGCCTCGTAGGTGTGTGCGTCGCGGTGTGCACGGGCACGCTCTAACATGTCATGCTGGATGGTCTTAAGAAGCTCTGCAAGCTTCGTTTCAATTTCGTCAAGGGATACAACGATCTTCTCGCGGGTATCGCGGCGTACGAGTACGGCCTGGTTGTTGGCAAGATCCTTCGGTCCGATTTCGATGCGGACCGGAATACCGCGCATCTCCTGCTCGGCGAACTTGAATCCCGGAGACTTCTCGGAATCGTCAACCTTAACGCGCACATCTTTTGCAAGACGGTCGCGGAGCGCATAAGCAGCATCGAGAACGCCTTCCTTCTTCTGCTGGATCGGGATGATCACAGCCTGTACCGGTGCAACAAGCGGAGGAAGAACAAGACCGGAGTTGTCGCCGTGTACCATGATGATGGCGCCGATCAGACGGGTCGTCATACCCCAGCTGGTCTGGTGCGCATAGACGAGTTTGTTCTCTTTATCGGTAAACTGAATGCCGAATGCTCTTGCAAAGCCGTCGCCGAAGTTGTGGCTGGTGCCGCTCTGCAGGGCCTTTCCGTCATGCATCAAAGCTTCGATCGTGTAGGTGGCTTCCGCACCGGCAAATTTCTCCTTGTCGGTCTTGCGGCCGCGAACCATCGGGATAGCGAGAAACTCTTCGCAGAAGTCCGCATACAGATTCAGCATCTGCTCGGTTCTGGCCTGTGCCTCTTCGGCAGTCGCGTGAATCGTGTGACCTTCCTGCCACAGAAATTCCATGGAACGAAGGAACGGTCTCGTTGTCTTCTCCCAGCGCACAACCGAACACCACTGGTTATAAACCTTCGGCAGGTCGCGGTAGGAATGTACGATATGGGAATAAAAATCGCAGAAGAGCGTCTCGGAAGTAGGACGTACGCACATGCGTTCCTGAAGCGTCTCGCCGCCGCCCATGGTTACCCAGGCAACTTCCGGAGCAAAGCCCTCCACATGGTCTTTCTCTTTATTCAGGAGGCTTTCCGGGATGAACATCGGCAGATAACAGTTCTCTACGCCGGTTTCCTTGAAGCGGCGGTCGAGCTCCTTCTGAATATTTTCCCAGATTGCATAGCCTGCCGGACGGATTACCATACATCCCTTAATGCCGGAATAGTCCACAAGTTCCGCTTTCTTTACGATGTCCGTATACCACTGGGCGAAATCGTCTTCCATATTGGTAATGGACTCAACAAAATTCTCTGCCATACGATATGTCCTCCTGATGTAACGAATCGGAATCCTTACGGCGGATTCCTTCATAGAGAGAATCCTAATGTTTTTCATCGGAAAAGTCAAGGAAAATAGCGAGAATCCCGTCCCCTTTTCCGCCGAAAGAACGCAAAACGGGCTCTTCCATAAGAAAAAAAGCTGAAACATACGGACTTTTCGGTGCGGAGGCGGTGCATTTTGTTTCCGGAAGGGACGAAATTGTTCTTGTAAAGTGGGGGTCTGTTTAGTAAAATAAATATAATAAAGTTTTCCAAAGCAAAGTGAAGAGGGGAGAAGGCGGAAGCCTTGGTAAATATGGATAACGACGACTGGGGTATGGACGAACTGGACCGTGAACTGGAAAAGTTCCGAAAAGAGTCCGACGAAGAAGAAAACTTAAACAGAGACAACCCGTTCATGAACATTCCGGACGGACCGAGAGTCTGGCGTCCGTTTGATGATGACGAGCCGGAAGAGGAACATGTGGAAACATTGCGGGATGACAATCTCGAAATGCAGCTTTCCAATCTGGAAGCCGTCCGGGATAAGCTGGAGCGGATGCGGGAATCCAGCAGGAAAGACTATGAGGCGGTCGATAAGATCCGGGTCCGCGAAGGCAAGGCGATTCTTTCCGAATGGGGCGCAACGATCGCTTTGATCTGCATTATCATCATTATCCTGGCACTTACCTACAATACGCCGGCAATCGCCGCGTGGGCGGTATTGTGCATTGTAGCGGGAATCTTCTCGCTTCGGCAGGTCTGGGCAATGGTAAAGCGGACGGTGAACCACAGAATCCTGTGCATTCAGAATCCGACATCCGAATTTGTCGAAAGCAGACGCGTGAATACCTACC
Organism: uncultured Lachnoclostridium sp.; assembly: GCA_946402335.1. Classification (GTDB taxonomy): domain Bacteria; phylum Bacillota; class Clostridia; order Lachnospirales; family Lachnospiraceae; genus ISDg. The sequence continues at coordinate 28,120 of CAMIWE010000008.1, read as the reverse complement.
ATAAGCAGCAGATGCATGCGTATAACCGGATGAAGGAAATCGACGAGAAGCTGGAAACACTGGACCGCTTTGAAAAGCAGCTGCGTAAGAACGGCTCTTTGTCCGATGAGGAAATGGAAGAGGTCAGAAGACTGACCTATGTCAATAACCATACATCAATCTATGTAAATACGAAATTCGGCGTTGCAGACTGGGGAGATTTTCTGTTTTCGAAAAAATAACAGCCGATTCGGAAAGGATATGAGGGATGGGCGACGAAGCATATTTGGACGAACTGGACAGGGAACTCGCGGAGTATAACCGGGAGAGTACGGGAGTCAAACTGAAACCGGCGGAGAAAGACGGCGGTTTTGAAACCGCGCGGTACGGCTTCCAGTTGGAAGCCATGCAGCAGGGAATTACCAAGCTTTCCACGATGGCGGAAGCCTATGAAAAGGATATTGTGGCGATTGATGCGCGCAGAAGCCGGGATTTTCTCGCGATCATCGGAAACGCTCTCTGCTTCCTTATCTGCGGCGCGGGAGCGGTCGGTTCCGGTATCCTGATCATAAAGACGGGAATCGGCGGCGCCATCAGTTTCTTCTTCGTGCTTTCCATCTGTGTCGGTGGCGCGTGCTTTTTCGGACTCCGCACGGCCAACAACCTGACCGCATATCTGATCAAGGAGCGTTCCAGCCCGCATTGCGTTTTGGTGGAACAGAATTACATCCGCAGCTACAAAGGCGAGCGGGAGCATTATTTTGACTGTATCGGAGACCTGCATTCGAGAATCGGCGAATTGCGGCGCTTCGTAGAGAAAATCGAGAAGAAAGGGTTCATTTCGGAAAAGGAGATGGAGCGGGGCAGGCATCTGAGCGACTACCGTGAGCCGCCGTGCATGTATAAGGTCGAGACGTTCTCGTTCCGTGACTGGCTCGTGTTCCGTGCGGCAACCCGCAAGGTAAGGCAGTAATCATGAAAATCGGACTGCCGGGACAGGTTCCCGGCAGTTTTTCTGTTTTTTTGTAAAGTTTTGTGACCGATTCCCTGCGGCATTCATTTAAGGGTTACCAAAGTGTGGAAAAGGAGGCCGTTTTATGAAAGGAAAAGACAAATGCCGGATGCTGAAGCAGATCCGTAAAAAGATTGCAGATGAGAATGATATCCCCTATGTGGTAGAGGAATGCCCTTTCCAGGGGGATTGCAAAGGAACGTGCCCGAAATGCGAAGCGGAGCTTAGAAAACTGGAAGAGGAACTGTCGCTTCGCAGAAGAATCGGAAAGAAAGTCGCGGTGGCAGGGCTTGCTGCCGGCATGATTGCTTCGACGACGGCCTGTACCCCCGCAGATATTATTGAAGCGGTTGAACAGCTGATGAATCCGATTTCTTATAATCGCCCGCTGGACGGCGTGGTCGCTCCTCCGTTAGAGGGAGAGCCAATGCCGATATATCCAGAGTCCCAACTGACCGGTGACGTGATAGATCCGGATCTGTACAACGAAACAGAGATGCCCGGATATACGGAGGAAATCGTGGTTGACGAAACGGCAGAGGAAGAAACCGATACGCCCGAAGAGGAACAGGAACGGTAGAACGCTTTGCCCGAATTACACGCAGAAATCCGAAGACAGGAGACGAAATGCATGAATACGGTTTTACCGCTTTTAAAAGTGGAGCGGCTGCGGATGGAAACGGACGGGGAAGGCGTCACGACGCTTGTTGCGGCAATGGGGTGCCCGCTTTCCTGCAAATACTGCATTAACGCGCCGCTGCTTGTCATGACGGACCTGGTACAAAACGTAACGCCCGAGCAGTTGCTCGGGATGGTCCGGATTGATGATCTGTATTTTCAGGCAACCGGCGGAGGAGTCGTATTTGGCGGCGGCGAATCGCTGCTGCACGCAGAGTTTATCCGGGAATTTGCAAAAATCATGCCGAAAGAATGGAAACTGACGGTTGAGACCAGTTTAAACGTTCCCGAGGACAATCTGCGTACCATTATGCCGTATGTGGATTACTATATTGCCGATATTAAAGAAACCGACCCGGAACGATACCGCGCCTATACCGGTATGGACGGAGAGCGGGCATGGAACAACCTGAAGCTGCTGGCGGACAGCGGCCTTGCCGGCAAAATCCGCGTTCGCATCCCCCGGATTCCCGGGTTCAATACGGTCGAGGATGTGAAAAAGAGCGCGGAGCGGGTAAGCGCAATCGGGAAATTTGACAAAATCGAATTATTCTCCTATATTATTCGGTGAGGGGACTGATTTTTATGAGTACAAAACTCGCTTTTTTCGATATTGACGGAACACTGAGCGCGCCGTATTATCCGGTGAACGGAATCCTGCAGGCAGGAATGACGGACGAGCAGTGGATTGCATTCTGCCGGGAATACCGGGAGGATGCCTACCGTTATTGCAAACCGGTCATGCCGGTGATCCGATACGCGCAGGCGCTTCGTGACGGAGGGGCGCAGCTGTATGTCATTTCGACATCACAGACCGAAGAGGAAGACCGTTCCAAGGAACGTTTTATCGGGAGAGTCTGCCCGGATCTGTTCCGGGAGGTGATCACGGTCCGTACCGACCGCGAAAAGACGGACAAGATCCTTGAAATCGCGGCCGCACAGGGCACAAATCCTGCCGAATGCGAGCTTGTCGAAGACACCTATTCCATTGTATTGGATGCAATAGAGAAAGGAATCAAAGGAACCCATGTGGCGCAGATCGTATGCGATCTGTAAATCCATACGGGATGATACCGCGCCCCCAAAAGGCGCGGTTTTTTTGTGTTCCGGGAATACGGAACGGAAAGAGAGAATGTTTTATGAGAAACCATCTGCGAAAGCTTTTCGTGATTGCAGGCGTGATCGTCCTTTTGTGCGCATGCGGACGGAAGCCCGCAAAGGAGCCGGGAAAGCAGCGCAATACAATTACCCAGGCGCCGCCTTCCATCGAAACGACGCTGACGCCTTCGGCGGAGCCGGTCATAACCGTTTCGCCGACGCCGACTATGACGCCGACCCCGACGCCGGACCCGCTTCTTAACAGACAGATTTCGGAAATCTATCCGGAGGAATACAAGGAGAATCTTTACCGCATCGAAGCATGTTCCCTTGGACCGGACTGCTCGATTCGCTTTACGGCGTTTTCGGATAATTACGTATGCCTTTTTTATACCGACGAGAGCGCAGGCTACGGCAAAGGCGCGACCGGCAAATACTGTATCTTCCATCTCCGTGCGCCGGAGCACCGGGTATACGGGGAATTGATGCTTGCCGACGAATACAGCTTCGGAAAAGGCGGCATGCTGTACGGGATTTTTGAAGAGGACGGAATCGTTATAAGAAAGAATCCCTGGACCGGTGAAAGTACACAGTGGGAATTTGAAGACGGATCCGTATTCTTAGGTGAGACGAAGGACGGAAAAGTATGGGTTCATACGCCGGACGGGCTGCTCCGCGGGCATTCCTTTGAGCCGGGCGGTAAGGACGAGATGATCCGTACGGAGGTTCCGTGCGAATACCACGACGTGCTGGTCGGCGAGGAGGGAGACATCCTGTACGTCGGCATGTATGCAAAGGGCGGCGAGCAAAGCCTTTATCTTGCAGACCGAAAGTCGAAGAGCGTACTCGAAGAGGGCGGCCTTGTGCATCACGGCCATCTGAACCGGGGCGTGATCGATTACTATAATGCCGGGAATTTCCAGCTTTCCCGGTATAATGAGACGGAAAAGGTAAGGATATTCCCGAAGCAGAACGAAGACGAGTTTATGTCCTTATGCGAAGGCAATATCATCCTTGCCCGGTGGTTTGAGAGCAAGGGAGGAGACCGTTACGAGGACCACTTCCGGCTTTTGGATTTGCAGAACGGCGGCGAACTCGGGCGTCTCGATACGTCCATTTTCGGTTCGGATTATTCCATGTTCGATACGGTCGGATTCAGTCGGGACGGCTATCTGCTTGTCATCGCCTATCGCGAGAATTTCAGTTCCGAAGTGTTTCTTTTAGATGCCTCCTCGGAACAGGTGACGCCTGACAATGCCTACCAGGTCGTATATCCCGGGCAGAAATACCCGCGGGTAGCCGAAATCGTGAAACGGATCGAAGCAAAGTTCCCGGGCGTGCATGTATATTATGACCGCTTCTGTCTCGGTACGCGCCGCTTTACGGCATATGACATGACCGAGGTTCCGAGTGAGGATATGCTCATCACCTGTCTGGAGCGGATAGAGAACATCATGACGGACAATTATCCGGAAGGGTTCTTCGAAGATTTGTACGGGGAAACGAAAAACGGACTGGATCTGTATTTCTGCGCGGCATTTGAGAACCCGTCGGAAGGCATGATTTCTATGCCCGCCGGTATCACCAATACGGGAGATGCCACGATCGAACTGGCGCTTTGCGCCGGATACGCAACCACGCTTGAGCAGAATTTTGCCCACGAGCTGTTACACGCGATGGAATCAAGAGTCAGAGAATATGAGATTATTTACGGGGTGGATTTCAGCCGGTACTGGAGAGAAGCGCTGAATTCGCCGAAGTATCCTTTCGCCGACAGCTATCTGGACGGCAACGGAAATATGATTTCGGATTACAGCGGCACGACGCTGTACGATGTGAAAAACGCCTGGTTTATCGACGCCTATGCCAAGTCAAATGAGATGGAAGACCGCGCGAGAACCTTTGAATACCTGTATCTCGGGTCGTCCTATTATTTCCAGGGGGCGCACCTGAGGGAGAAAGCGAAATTCCTTTGCGCGGTTATTAGAGAAGTGTTCCCGAGCGTCAAAGCATGCGGAGATCCGCAGATCTGGGAAGAGCTGATCGGAATCGTTCCGATCGGAGAGTATCTTATGGCCTGCAAAGTCGTTCGTTAGGCAATCTGCTTACGGCTTGTAAGGATGTCCATCAGAGCCGATTCGCTTACGGCTTGTAAGGATGGCCGTTAACGCTGATCTGCACGTCCGCGGAGAGATCGGTGCGGGAAGCGGAAAGCGGAGGGTTGTCCGTTAAGATATCGATATATCCGCCTTTCAGGTTCAGCGTGCCGAGTGTCAGAAAAGCTGTTTTCTTCGATTTGACCGTCAGATTCCCGGCACTTACCGAGATGGAGGAAGGTGCATAGATGCCTTCGTCGTCGGCATTGATGTAGAAGTTGCCGCCGGAAATGGTAACATAACCGAGACTGGGCTTGTCGGTGTTGGTGGACTTGATGCCGTCGCCTTCGCATTTGATGTTCAGGTTCCCGTCGGAGATGACAACGTAATCCTTGCCTTTTATACCATGATGTTCAGCGGTAATCGTAAGATTGCCGCTTTTCATTGTAAACGTATCGCTTGTGCTGATGCCGTTATAGCTTTCCGCATTGACGGTCAGCTTGCCCTTGCCTTCAAAAAGAAGCGGGGCACGGGAATAGATGGCCGCGCTCGGAATGTCCTCCGTGTCGGTCGCGTCGGCATTGCCGGCGGAATCCTTTTCCTCCGGGGGAACATACAGATGCCGGTCGGTAATCGTGTTCTGGGAGCCGCTCTTTAAGCTGATGCATACGAGGGTGGCATTCTTGATCCAGACAGGAGAAGACGTATCGCAGGAAAGATCCATGCCGTTCAGGTTCAGATAAACGGCCTTGCCGCCTTCCACGTCAACGATCAGCTGAAGCTTGGCGGAACCGGAAATCTGATACGTTCCGGAGCGGGTAATGGTTACGGTTCCGTTTTCGACTTTCACGGATTTCGCCGCAGCGCCCGATACAGTGGCCGATGTGCCGGAAAGTTTGATCTCGGTGTCCTCGGAACGGCGTCCGCAGGCACACAAAGCCATGCCGGCAAGCAGCAGAATGAGAAAGAATACGGATTTGCGTTTCATCAGGACACCTCCTGCAGTTTATTCTATCTGCAATTTTATCCTTCAAAAGAGGATTAGTCAAACAAAAACACAAAAAATACAGACAGAATTCACGGGGAAGCCGGGCCTTACGGCAAATGAGAAAAAGATTGCACAATGACAGCGGTTTTGGTATGATAAACAAGGGTTCTGCGACTAAAAGGCAAGGAGGAACAGGGGATGGTTCCGCACGAGGGCAGAAAAAGAAGATGGGGAGACCGCTATGACGGTTTTTTGGTACGCAACCTGGATCCGATGACGCGGATGGAGCCGTATTTCATGCCGCACCGGTACGATGCGTGGGTACTGTTTGAGGACAAGATCGATATCACGGAGTTAGAGGCGTTTATCCGCGACAAGCGGAAGGGAGACATTCCGGAACTGACGCTGTATCATGTCGTATTTGCCGCAATCGTGAGAACGTTTACGGAAGTACCCGAACTGAACCGGTTCGTGGTGAACAGCAAGGTATATTCCCGCAATGAGATCAAAGGTTCCATGGTCGTTATGAAGGGCATGCGCCGGGACAGCGAACGGAGCATGATCATGCCGCGGTTCCAGTTAGAGGATACGCTTACGGACGTTGTACGCCGCATCGAGGAGGAAACCAACCAGATCGATACGACAGTCAGCAGCGTGGCCGAGGACGAGAATAAGACGAAGTTTGATAAGGCGGAACTGCTGATGGGCTCGCTTCCCGCATGGATGCTGAAACTCGCGATGTGGTTCCTTCGTAAGACCGACAAGCACGGCATCATGCCGAAGAGCCTGCATAAGGTCAGCCCGTTCCATTCGAGCTTTTTCATTACGAATATGGGATCGATCGGAATGGATGCGGTGTTCCACCACATTTATGAATTCGGCACGGTTTCCATTTTCGGCGCGATCGGCCGTAAGGAAACCTATTTCGAAATGGATGAAAAGGGCGAGAAGAAGCGCGGCGTCCGCATCAAACTGCAGTTTGTCGTGGACGAGCGTGCTACGGACGGCTATTTGTATGCGGTTGCATTCCGCCGTATCCGGTACTATCTGACGCACCCGGAGGAACTGATGAATCCGCCTGAGAAGATCGAATTCGATCGGATTGACCGGGTCAAGAAAGGATAAACAATGGATCTCAATAATAAAATGGTACTGATCACCGGAGCCAGTTCTGGGATCGGAACGGAATTTGCAAAGGCATTTTCCGCAAAAGGCTGTAAACTGATTCTGGTTGCAAGACGTTCGGACCGGCTGCATGCGCTGGCAGCAGAGCTCGGAACGCCGTGCGAGGTGCTTCCCGCGGATCTTTCGAAAGAGGACGAGGTGAACCGCATCGCGGAACTTGCGAAGGACCAGAAGGTGGACGTGCTGATCAACTGCGCGGGCTTCGGACTGTTGGGCGCCGAGACGGAACTGTCGCTTTCGGACGAGCTTAACATGATCGATCTGAACATCCGCGCCGTGCAGATTCTTACGAAGAAATTCCTTCCGGAACTGACGGAAAGAAACAGCGGCGCCATTCTGAATGTGGCCTCAAGCGCGGGGCTGCTTCCGGCCGGACCGTATCTGAATACCTATTACGCCACGAAGGCGTATGTCGCCAGCTTCACGCAGGGTCTTGCCGCAGAACTTAAGGATCAGGGCAGCAAGGTTTATGCCGGTGCGCTCTGCCCCGGACCGGTTTACACCGAGTTTACCGAGGTTGCGGGCGGCTCGCAGTGGGATAAGGGCATCACGGCCGCGGAATGCGTTGCCTATGCCGTGAAGAAGATGGAACGCGGAAAGACGCTGATCGTTCCGAAGGGATCCATCCGTGCGTCCCTTTTCTTCACCAGATTTCTTCCCAGGAAATTCGTGATCCGTTTCCTGGCGAAATTCCAGAAGAAGAAAATCGAACGCAGCTGAGTGCGGTTATGATTCGGAAGCGCGGGCGGACCGGTTTTCCGGGCGGCGGTTGCAGTTTTATGCACAAAGCGTTTTTTGCGGCAGATATAGTATTTTCCGTCATTCCGGGCACAAAAAAGGGCCCGATGGAGGGAAAATGATGAAAAATATGTGATTTTTCTATATCTTGTGGTTGGAAAATGCCTCAAATCGCTATTTTTACTTGACAAGCCTTTTGTTTCCGTTTATAACAATATTAGCGGAAATGCTTATTTAAAGCACTTTCCGTAGGGGTTCTATACCAGACAATACTGTTAGGAGGACATGAGTTATGAATAAGTCAGAACTGGTTGCTGCTATCGCTGCTAAGGCAGGCGTTACGAAGGACGCAGCAAAGAAGATGGTTGACGCTTTCCAGGACGTAGTTGTTGAGGAGCTTTCTAAGGAAGGTAATGTTGCACTTGTTGGCTTCGGTACCTTCGAAGTAGCAAAGAGACCCGCCAGAAGCGGCCGCAACCCGCTTAACGGCAAGACCATTAAGATTGCAGCTTCCAAGCAGCCTAAGTTTAAGGCAGGCAAAGGCCTTAAGGCAGCTGTCAATAAGTAATCCAAGGATTGCAACAAAGGCTGTTCGGCTTGCGCCGGGCAGCTTTTTTTCTTGTAAGAAATACATTCGCCGTACCACAGCGCGAAACAGAGGAGATATGCGCGGCCCCGTGCCGCGTCGGGAGGAATTATGCGTCTTGACAAATACTTAAAGGTTTCCCGCCTGATCAAGCGCCGTACCGTTGCCAATGAGGCATGCGATGCGGGCCGTGTGAGCATTAACGGGAAGCCCGCGAAAGCTTCGGCAGAAGTAAAAGTGGGAGACATTATCGAAATCGGCTTCGGAAACCGGCAGGTGAAGGTGGAGATCACGGAAATCGTCGAGACCACGAAGAAGGAAGAAGCCAAGGACATGTTCCGATACGTTTAGTAAGACAAAGCCGCGTCAAGGCTTTTAAGGAGAGGATTCTGTGAGCAGAAGAAGACTGATATCGGTCGGAAGTCTCAAGGTCCGTCTGGTCATATTCGCCTTATTGTTTATCAGCATGGTCATTCTTGCCACGGCCCTGCATTACAGCTATAAGCGCTCGAAAGAGACGCTTGACAAAAAAAAGGCGGAAAAGGCCCGGCTGGAGCGTCTGATTGAAGAGGAAAAACAGCGGACTGCGGAAATCGCGGATTACCGTGCCTATATTGAAACCAAAAGCTACATTGAAGAGGTTGCCCGGGAAGTTCTCGGACTGGTTTACCCGAACGAGATCATCTTTAAACCGGTGGATGAGCTTCCGCCGCGCGGAGACGAGTTGACGCCGACGCCCGGTACTTCGAAAGGAAACTAAGCGGGCGGAGTCCGTAACGGACCGTCCGGATTGGAGGCGGTGATGCAGGCGCGCCGTCTTTTCAGACAGCCTGCAGCGGATAAGCGATGAAACAGAAAGTGGAAAGGTTCCTGCAGGAACAAAACATGTTATCCGGCATCGGGATTGTTGCCGGAATTTCCGGAGGAGCGGACTCGGTATGTCTGCTTCTTGTTTTGTCGGAACTTTCCAAGCAATACGGCTTTCCGTTATATGCGGTTCATGTGCATCACGGGATCCGCAAAGAAACAGCGGACCGGGATGCGGAATATGTGCAGTCCCTGTGCGAGCATCTCGGTGTTTCGTGCCGCGTGTATCGGGAAAATGTGCCCGCCGAGGCCGAAAAAACCGGAACCGGGTTAGAAGAAGCCGGCCGCGCGTTACGATACCAAAGGCTTTATGAGACCGCCGTTGCTTGCGGTGCGGGCGCGGTAGCGGTTGCCCATCACCGGGACGACAATGCGGAAACCGTTTTGTTCCGTCTCATCCGCGGAACGGGAATCCGGGGCATGGCGGGAATCCCTGCAGTGAGCCGCCCGTTTGAACAGAAAGGGATTCTGCTGATCCGGCCGCTTCTTTCGTGCAGCCGGGAGGAAATCCTTGCGGAGCTTGCGAAGCGAAAGGTTTCCTATTGCACCGATGAAAGCAACATTGACGATTCCTACAGCCGCAACCGGATCCGGAACCGCATCATGCCGGAGCTTACGGCCGTCAATCCGGGAGCTGCGGAACATATCGTCGCATTTGCCGCACACGCGGAAGCTTTGACGGAACTGTTAAACACCGAAGCGGACCGGGTATACCGGAGCGCCTGCCGGGACGGGGTGTTACGAACGGAAGCCTTTGAAAACGTGCCCGGCGTCGTGCGGACGGAAGTGCTGTTACGTTTCATGAAGGAACTGACCGGCGTCGCGAAGGATTTCACTGAAGTGCATGCGGAGGCGGCGGACCGGCTCCTTAGCGGACCGGTTTCCAGACTGTTATCGCTGCCCGCCGGACTGGTTCTTGAAAAGACGTATGAAGGAATCCGCCGGAAGGTTTCCGGGGAGATGACGGACACGGAGATTCCGCTTGTACCGGGCGAATATCCTCTTGAAGACGGAAAAGTGCTTCAGGTAGCGGTAAAACCGCATATTCCGGGCGAGTCCGTACAAAAAAATAAGTGGATAAAATGGTTCGATTATGATATGATTAATTGCGTTCCCGTACTGCGCACGAGAAGAACGGGAGATTTCTTCCGCGTGAACAAAGAAGGCGGAACGAAGCTTGTGCGCGAGTATTTCGTCGGGGCGAAGATTCCGCGTGAAAAACGGGATCGGATCCTGCTGGTTGCAAACGGGTCCGAAGTCCTGTGGATTCCCGGAATGCGGGGGACGGAGCAATACTATGTCACGGAGCAGACCGAACGGGTACTGGTCCTGACGGTCAGATAAACAGCGCAAAAGCGGAAAGGACGAAAGCATGGAAACCGTAAGCGTTTTAATACCGGAAGAAAGAGTCATCGCACGTATTCGCGAGCTTGCCGCACAGATTACGAAGGATTTTGCCGGACGTGAGCTGAAGCTGATCTGCATCCTGAAGGGAAGCGTGTTTTTCACAACCGAGCTTGCCAAGCGGATCGACCTGCCGGTGAAGCTTGATTTTATGTCGGTTTCGAGCTACGGCGACGATATGGAGTCCAGCGGCCGTGTACGCATCGTGAAGGATCTGGATGAAAGCATCCGCGAGCAGGACGTCCTGGTAGTGGAGGACATCATTGATTCCGGACATACGCTGTCATTTCTGCTTGAGATGTTAAAGAGCCGTCAGCCGGCATCGCTTTCGCTTTGCACGCTCCTTGACAAGCCGGACAGACGTGTGGTGGATGTTCCGGTGGATTATGTGGGATTTGAAATTCCGGACGAATTCGTAGTCGGATACGGTCTGGATTATGCACAGCGGTATCGCGCGTTACCGTATATCGGTGTGCTGCATTTTGATGATTGAAGAAAGGGCTGCGAGGGCAGCGTGAGGTAGTCATTTTGAAGAAAAGAAGAGGAGGCGGAGCGGTCTTTTACCTGCTCCTGCTGGGGGTACTGATCTTCTCCCTGATCTATTCCTCGATCATTTCGAGGAAGAACATGGAATTCACCCATGATTCCTTTGTGGATGCGTTGAATTCCGGTCAGGTGCAGAGTGTATCCATCGTACAAAACGAGGAGGTTCCCTCCGGTACGATCTACGTTATGCTGGAAGACGGCAAAGAAAAGCGCTTCCACACAACGGATGTTAACCGCATTATTGCGGAAGTAGAGGCAAAGGACATCGAATACGGTGTTTCGGACATTAACAAGCCGCACTGGTTCTGGACCAATGTGTTCCCGTTTTTGATCCTCGCACTGATCGTGATCATGTTCTATCTGTCCCTGACGCATGCACTCGGCGGCGGAAATTCCCAGCTGATGAATTTCGGAAAGAGCCGTGCCGAGGTTACGATGCCGGGTCAGATGGGCATTAATTTCAGCAAGGTAGCAGGCCTTCATGAGGAAAAGGAGGAAATGCGGGAAGTCGTTGATTTCCTTGCCAATCCGAAGAAGTACCTGAAGGTCGGCGCAAGAATTCCGAAAGGAATCCTGATGGAGGGTCCTCCCGGTACCGGTAAGACGCTCCTTGCAAAGGCAGTAGCCGGAGAGGCGGGCGTTCCGTTCTTCTCCATTTCCGGTTCCGATTTCGTAGAAATGTTCGTCGGTGTCGGTGCATCCCGTGTGCGTGACCTGTTCGACCAGGCGAAGAAAAACTGCCCTTGTATCGTATTTGTCGATGAGATCGACGCGGTTGCCAGAAAACGAGGCTCCGGTCTCGGCGGCGGCCATGATGAACGTGAGCAGACGCTGAACCAGCTCCTGGTGGAGATGGACGGCTTCACGATAAATGAAGGAATTATTGTTCTTGCGGCAACGAACCGTGTAGACATTCTCGATCCCGCGATCTTAAGACCGGGCCGTTTTGACCGGAAAGTCATGATCGGGCGCCCGGACGTAAAAGGCCGTTTGGAGATCCTGAAGGTACACGCTGCGAACAAGCCGCTGTCCGAGGATGTCAACCTTGAGCATCTGGCGCAGATCACGGCCGGCTTTACCGGTGCGGATCTTGAGAACCTGATGAACGAGGCAGCCATCAGCGCGGCGAAAGAGGACCGTGTATTCCTGACCGAAGAAGATGTGAAGAAGTCTCTGATCCGTGTCGGCGTCGGCACCGAGAAGAGAAGCCGCGTAGTTTCGGAAAAGGAACGCCGCATCACGGCCTTCCACGAAGCGGGCCACGCTATTCTCTTCCATGTATTGCCGGATGTGGGGCCGGTGTATAATGTTTCCATCATTCCGACGGGCAACGGCGCAGCAGGTTATACGATGCCGCTACCGGAACGGGATGAAATGTTCCTTACGAAGGGGAAAATGCTTCAGCAGATTATCGTCGATCTCGGCGGCCGCGTTGCGGAGAGCCTTGTATTTGACGACATCACGACCGGTGCCAGCATGGATATCAAGTCCGCGACGGCTACCGCCCGTGCCATGATCACCAAGTACGGTTTTTCGGAAACCCTCGGTACGGTGAACTACGATATGGACGATGAGGAAGTATTCATCGGACGCGACCTTGCCCATCCCAGAAGCTACAGTGAAAACGTGGCCAATGCGATTGATGAGGAAGTGCGCCGTATCATTGATGACTGTTACCGTGAGGCAGAGCGCCTGATCAAAGAGAATCTTTCGGTACTGAATGCCTGCGCAAATCTTCTTTTGGAGAAAGAAAGAATCACGAAGGAAGAGTTCGAGGCGTTGTTCGGAATCGTTCCCGAGCAGCCGGTCATCACCGATATTCAACTGGATTAAGCCTTTGTAGGGGAGAAATGTCACAAAAAAATCACATATGGTTATTGCATTTGACAACGAAGAGTTGTATAATGTAAATGTGGTTTAACAAAAGAACCTGTTTTTTCTTATCAAGTAAAGAAAGGATGGAAAACTATGAAGAAGAGAATTGTTGCACTGTTTATGATTATGATTCTCGGCCTGACCTGTCTTACCGCATGCGGTGACAAGGACGACGAGAAGGATTCCGGCAAGAAGAAAAAGTCCGCGAAGTCATACGAATCCGTATATGATATCGTAGACGCTCTTCAGAAATTTGAGAAAGGTACCGTGATTCTGACGATTGATGCCGATGCCGGCGAGCAGGGTCATGTTAACGGTACGATCAATGCGATTACGGACGGCAAAGGAAATTTCAAGATCGGCATTTCCGCTGATGTTAACACGAAAGACCAGAAGATGAATATGTCCGCAGACGACGTGATCATCATCAAGGATAAGATGGCTTACATCAACCTTGCCGAGATCATTAAGGTCGCAGGCGCTGCCGGCGGCGCAGAGGTTGCCGACATGTTTGCCAACATGAATCTCGGATATTTCGCAGTTCCGCTTCCGGATGACCTTGACATTGCAGAACTGATGAGCGTTGTTACCGGTTTTGCAGACGGATCTTCGGATTTCCTGAAGGCTGCTCTTAAGGATGCAGAGGTTACCGGCGAGAAAGGCGATTTCTCCATTAAGTTTACGAATGCACAGTCTTACAAGACGTTTTTGAGCGCTACTGCCGATTACATGGAGAAGAAGACTCCCGATATCGAGAAGGCAATCAATAACAACAGCCTTGATAAGATCGATTTGAATGCATATGTAAAGAAGCTCCTTGATTACTACGGCGAGGACATTAACATCCTTGCTTCCGCAGCAGGTGTTGAGCAGGCTCAGATTGATGCTTTGATCAATGAGATCAAGTCCCAGGATCTGAATGCTGCGGTCAAGGACGAGCTCGAGGGCGAGATCGGCAATGCGGATGAGATTAAGGGAAGCCTTACCGAGGCAATCGGCAAGATTCGTAAAGCTGCCGAGGATCTGACCGACGAGCAGATGAAAGACCAGAACCTTGAGATGACGGTTAAGGCTACCGATACCGGATTCAAGATCAAGGGTACGGCACTTCTTAAGGATGACGGCAACGAAGTTAAGGCGGATTACAGCATCCGGATCTCGGACGATGTTTCGAGCATCTCCGCTCCTTCCAACATCACGAAGCTTCGTGATTTCAAGGATGTTCTTGCAAGCCTTGCTCCGATGCTCGGCGGATTGATGAATGGCATGGATGATTAATCCGAATGAAGGGTGATTGAGAGACTATATATGCAAGTTGCACAAAAAAGAGTATACGGTTTTGTAAACTTTGTGCACACTAAATCGCGGGGCGGTGCTATTATAATGGCTGTAAACCCCAATACATTATATAGTTTTTGCTACACCCCATAAGTAACAAAAATACCTTCTCCGAGAAACGCCGCTGCCCCCAACAGCGGCGTTTTTCATTGTGTCTGAGGAAACTTCTCCCAGGAAAGGAAATCCCATGAACGAAGAAGTAAAGAAGCTGGCGGACCGCCTGATCGCGGAGCACTCGCTTACCGAAGAAGGTTATGAGCAGCTGATCCGGGAACGTGACGAAGAGGCTGCGGCCTGTCTTGCCGAAGCAGCGGTCAATGTCCGCAGAAGGATTTACGGAAACAAGGTATATGTACGCGGCCTGATCGAGATCGGAAACATATGTAAAAACGACTGCCTTTATTGCGGCATCCGAAGAAGCAACCGTAACTGTGAACGGTACCGGCTGACAGGCGACGAGATCGTTTCCTGTGCGGAGGAGGGATACCGCCTCGGGTTCCGCACATTTGTCTTACAGGGAGGAGAACTTCCGGCCGATACCGATGAAATCCTGTGCGCTCTTGTGCGAAGACTGAAAGAAGCGCATCCGGACTGCGCGGTAACGCTTTCTTTGGGCGAGCGGAGTCGCGAGAGTTATCAAAAGCTTCGCGAAGCGGGGGCCGACCGGTATCTGTTAAGGCATGAAACGGCCGACCCTGAGCATTATAAAATGCTGCACCCGACGGAGATGAGCTTTGAAAACCGCATGCGCTGCCTGCGAGATCTAAAGGACCTCGGGTATCAGACCGGCTGCGGATTTATGGTCGGTTCTCCTTATCAGACGCCTGCGCATCTCGCAAAAGACCTTAAGTTCATCGAAACATTCCGTCCGGAAATGTGCGGGATCGGACCGTTTATCCCGCATCATGAGACGCCGTTTGCAAAGGAACCGGCAGGAAGCGTGGAACTGACCTGCTATCTGTTAAGCATAATCCGCCTGATGCTTCCGAATGTGCTGCTTCCCGCAACGACCGCACTCGGAACCATGCACCAAAGGGGACGCGAACTCGGCATTCTTTCGGGGGCCAATGTGCTGATGCCGAACTTAAGCCCGGTAAGCGTTCGAAAGCAGTATGAACTGTATGATAACAAAATCTGCACCGGCGAGGAATCCGCCCAGTGCATCCGCTGCCTTGAGAGCCGCATCAATGCGATCGGGTATGAGCTCTCGATGGAGCGCGGAGACTTCCGAAAGGAAGCATGAGCCAAACCGGAGCATGCCGGCTCCGGGTGAAATCGTAACAAAACCGTCCGTCCGAACGGATTGACAGTTATGTTATAATGATTACATATCTGACGGGGAAGTATTTTCTGACCCGCAAGAAAGGACAATTGAATATGGCAAAGTATGATCCCAAATCTCTTCGTGCGGAGGAGTTCATCAATGATGAAGAAATCCGCGCAACTCTTCAGTATGCGGAGGAGCATAAGCATGACCTTCCGCTGATCGAATCCATTCTTGAAAAGGCACGTCCGAAGAAAAGCGGCAACGGCTGCACCTGTGCGGGACTGACGCACCGGGAAGCCTCCGTCCTGCTCGCCTGTGACCTGCCCGAAATCACTGAACGCATCTATCAAATCGCAGAAGAAATCAAACTCGCATTTTACGGAAACCGTATTGTTATTTTTGCGCCTTTGTATCTGTCAAACTATTGTGTGAACAGCTGCGTTTACTGTCCCTATCACATTAAAAACAAGCATATCCCGCGTAAGAAGCTGACGCAGGACGAAGTCCGCGCGGAGGTCATTGCATTGCAGGATCTCGGCCATAAGCGGCTTGCGATCGAATCCGGCGAGGATCCGGTTAACAACCCGATCGAGTACATTCTCGACTGCATTAAGACGATATACAGTGTGCATCACAAAAACGGCGACATCCGGCGCGTGAACGTCAATATCGCGGCTACGACGGTGGAGAATTACCGCAAACTGAAGGAAGCCGGCATCGGCACCTATATCCTGTTCCAGGAAACCTACCACAAGGAAAGCTATGAGCGGCTGCATCCCGCCGGACCGAAGCACAACTATGCCTACCATACCGAAGCAATGGACCGCGCGATGGAGGGCGGCATCGACGACGTCGGCCTCGGCGTACTGTTCGGTCTTGAGCTTTATAAATACGAATTTGCCGGTCTGATCATGCATGCGGAGCATCTCGAAGCCGTGCACGGCGTAGGACCGCATACGATCAGCGTACCGCGTGTAAAACGTGCGGATGACATCGATCCCGATGTGTTCGACAACGGCATCGACGACGAGACATTTGCCAAGATCACGGCCTGCATCCGTCTGGCGGTTCCGTACACCGGCATGATCATTTCGACGCGGGAAAATGAGCAGGTGCGTTCCAAACTCTTACGCCTCGGCGTTTCCCAGGTGAGCGGCGGTTCAAGAACGTCAGTCGGCGGATATGCCGGCTATACGCCCGAAGAGCGCCCGCATGACACGGAGCAGTTCGATGTTTCCGACCAGCGTTCCCTTGACGAAGTCGTCTGCTGGCTGATGGAAAGCGGACACATTCCTTCGTTCTGTACCGCATGCTACCGCGAAGGCCGTACCGGAGACCGCTTCATGAGCCTTTGCAAGAAGGGACAGATTCTCAATTGCTGCCACCCGAATGCGTTGATGACACTCACGGAATATCTGGTGGACTACGCTTCGCCGAAGACCGCGGAGGTCGGATTTAAGATGGTCGAGGAAGAACTGAAGAAGATTCCGAACGAAAAGGTCCGTGCGATTGCGACGCAGAACATCGAAGATATCAAAAACTCGAACCGGAGAGATTTCCGGTTCTGAGAAATGAGGCGGGAACGGAGAGATCCGATTCCCGAAACAGGGTAATGATAACGAAAGCGGAGAGCCGCGGCTTTCCGCTTTCCGTATACGGAGGAATATTATGAGTTTACAGGAAACCGTATCGGCCGAACGGGTTCATATTGCATGGTTCGGAAGGCGTAATGCCGGCAAATCCTCGCTTGTGAATGCGGTAACCGCCCAGGATGTAAGCATTGTTTCGGACGTTCCGGGAACGACGACCGACCCGGTGCGAAAAGCAATGGAACTGCTGCCTCTCGGGCCGGTATTGATGATTGATACGCCCGGAATCGACGACGAGGGAGCACTCGGCGAGCTGCGGGTAGCTCGGACGAACCGGATTTTGGCGGAAACGGATATCGCCGTTTTGGCTGTTGACGGAACAAAAGGCTTCTCCGCGGCGGAGAGGGAGCTGGCGGAGGCGTTTTTGAAGCGTTCCATCCCGTGGATTTTGGTCTTTACAAAGGCAGACCTGACGGAAGCGTCCGTGCGGGATGTGCGGGCAGCTGAAGGAAAGGCACTGGCAGCAGGTGCGGATATTCCGGTCCTTTTCACTTCCGCGCATACCGGGGAAGGAATCCACGAGCTGAAGGAAACTCTTGGGGCATGCGCCCGCAAGCCGGCGCAGCAAAAGCATATCGTCACCGACCTGCTGAGTCCCGGCAGCATTGTCATTCTGGTATGCCCGATTGACGCTTCCGCGCCGAAGGGTAGACTGATCCTTCCGCAGCAGGCGGTTCTTCGGGAACTGTTAGATGAACACCATACGGCGATTGTGTGTCAGCCGGAGGAGCTTACGGCAGTCATAGCTTCGCTTCGTAACCCGCCGGCTTTGGTGATTACCGATTCGCAGGTGTTCGGAAAAGTTGACGCAGTACTCCCGAAAGAAATTCCGCTTACTTCCTTTTCCATCCTGTTTGCACGCTATAAGGGCGATCTTGAGACGTTAATACGCGGGGCGGAGGCAATCGACGGGCTTAGGGACGGAGACTGCGTCCTGATCGCGGAGGGCTGCACCCACCACAGACAATGCGGCGACATCGGTACCGTGAAGCTTCCCGCCTGGATTGAAAAGCACACGGGCGTGAAGCCTTCGTACACATTTGTCTCGGGAGGGAATTTCCCCGTTTCCCCGTCGGATTACCGGCTGATCATACATTGCGGAGGCTGCATGCTGTCGGAACGGGAGATGAAAAACCGCCTTGCATCAGCCGAAGACGCTGGCGTTCCGATCGTCAATTACGGGGTCGCCATCGCGCATATGCACGGGATTCTTAAGAGGAGTCTTGCGCCGCTTGACAAGAGCGGCATCAACAGATAAAATGCTTCGTGGGGCGGTATTTCCGCCCCAATCTGCAAAAGCGAAAGGCCGGCCGGAAGGCCGGATGAAATGATATGAGCACGATGGAATATCCCTGGCAGGAAGCGTTTTTTCATGACGGAACGGAGCTGTTTCGAAGCCCATCCGAGCCGGATTGCAACAGCCTTGTAAAAATCCGCTTGCGCATGCCCGCCCGGGAAGGTTTTCTGGCATGGCTTGTCCTGAACGGACGCCGGATCCCGATGTACCGCGTCATGACGCATGTGCTGTTTTCCTTGTATGAGGCGGAAACGCTTCTCGGAACGGAACGGGTGCATTATCATTTTCTGCTGGAAACCCCATACGGGAAGTATACCTATGATACGGACGGCGTGCATCCTTACGGAGAGGATGAAACCGACGCAACAGAGCAGCGGAAGGCGGAATTCCATGTGACGCCCGGGTTTCGTACGCCCGACTGGGCGAAGGGCGCGGTCATGTATCAGATCTTCGTTGACCGGTTTGCGGGCTTTGATGTCGAAAATTCCGTGACGGACCGCGAATACTATTATATTGACGATTATGTAAGCCGCGTGGAGGACTGGAATGCGTTTCCGAAGGCCAGTGATGTCGGAACGTTCTACGGCGGCGATTTAAAAGGCATATTGAAAAAACTGGATTACCTGCAGAGTCTCGGGGTTGAGGTACTTTACCTGAACCCTATCTTCGTTTCCCCCTCGAACCACAAATACGATATTCAGGACTACGATCATGTGGATCCCCACTACGGCGTGATCCTGCATGACGACCCGCGGGTTCTTCCTGAGGGAGACACCGACAACCGTCATGCATACCGCTACATCGCGCGGGTTACGAATCTTGAAAACTTGGAGGCGAGCAACGCATTCTTTGCGGAGTTTGTGGAGGAGATTCATAAGCGCGGCATGCGGATCATTCTCGACGGGGTATTCAATCACTGCGGTTCCTTTAACCGCTGGCTGGACCGCGAGGGCATCTATCAGGATGCCGAGGGTTTTGCACCTGGGGCTTACCAATCCGCAGACAGTCCGTACCGCGATTATTTCAGCTTCCGCGAGGATGCCTGGCCGTGTAACGATACCTACGAAGGCTGGTGGGACCACGCGACGTTACCGAAGCTTAATTACGAGCAGTCGCCGGAGTTGTGCGAAGAAATGCTCCGGATTGGCAGAAAATGGGTCTCCGCCCCGTACGGAATCGACGGATGGAGACTGGATGTGGGAGCGGACCTCGGGCACAGCAGGGAGTTTAATCACAGCTTCTGGAAGGAATTCCGCAGGCATGTAAAGGCGGCCAACCGTGACGCCGTAATCTTGGCAGAGCACTATGGCGACCCCGAGGAATGGCTTTCGGGAGACGAATGGGATACGGTTATGAACTATGACGCCTTTATGGAGCCGGTCACGTGGTTTTTAACCGGTATGGAGAAGCACAGCGACGCCTATTCCGAGGAACTGTTGAACAACGACGCGGCATTTGTCGAAGCCATGCACCGCAATATGCGGAAGTTTGAAACGGGTGCCCTGCAGTCGGCAATGAATGAGCTTTCGAACCACGATCACTCGCGGTTTTTGACAAGAACCAACCGGATGGTCGGAAGAACGGCAACCCTCGGACCGGAAGCGGCCGGGGAGAATGTCAACCGGGCGGTCATGCGGGAAGCGGTAATGATGCAGATGACCTGGCCGGGCGCACCGACGGTATATTACGCAGATGAAGCGGGGCAGGTCGGCTGGACCGATCCCGATAACCGAAGAACCTATCCGTGGGGCAGCGAGGATAGGGAAATGCTCGGATTCCACCGGGAGATGATCCGGATCCATAAGAATTATCCGGCGCTCCGGAACGGATCGCTTCTGATGCTCACGACGGCGCCGGGCGTATTGTGCTACAGCCGTTTTGACGCGGCATCGGTTCTGATCGTCATTATCAACAACAACGAAGAGGACCGTGATATTACGGTCCCGGCATGGAAGTGCGGCATCTCGGATGCACATAAGCTTGTACGGATCATGAAGACCGACCGGGCGGGGTACTGGCCGGACGCCGTCATCGTGATTCCGAAAAACGGAGAGTTTACGGTTCATGTTTCCGCACAGAGCGGTGTAATCTTCAAAAACATGGTGAATGATGAAATCGGACTAACCGAGGATTCGCTTGCATTCAGGCGTTCAATCGGGTAAAATAGGAATATGGTCTGTCTGAGCCCGTCCGGAGCCGGATTTTTGAACGGCGTAAGGCGGCAGACAGTAAGGAAAGGGAGGGATTTTCATGAACTTTTTCAAAAAGAAAACGCAGGTGCTGATCGTTCGTGTTCTCGGCATTCTGCTTGCATTGGCAATGGTTGTGGGCCTTTTGGCTTACATGTTCTAAAAACCGGGTATCTGTATGATTGAAGTCGAACATATTGCAAAGCGGTACGGAAAGAAGGAAGTCCTTAGGGATATCTGTTTTACGGCAAAGCAGGGGGAGTGCGTGGCAATCGCCGGTGCGAACGGCTGCGGCAAGTCCACCCTTTTGTCGATCCTTGCGGGGACTTTGCGCCCTGACGGCGGCAGCTTCCGCGCATTCGGGCATAATATGTTCCGTGAGCCGAAGGAACGGGAGCGGATCGTCGGGTATGTCCCGCAGGAGAACCCGCTGATACCCGAACTTACGGCAAGGGACAATCTGCGCCTTTGGTACTGCGACAGTCCCTATGACATGGATACCGAGCTTGAAAAGGGCGTTCTTGCCATGCTCGGCATCGGTGATTTCATCAATGTCAAGGTTTCCAATATGTCCGGCGGTATGAAAAAACGTCTCAGCATCGGCTGTTCCGTCGCGATGGACCCGCCGGTTCTGATCATGGACGAGCCGAGTGCGGCACTGGACCTTTTGTGCAAGTCGGCAATCCGCCGTTATATGGCCGAATATAAAAAGCGTAACGGCATTATTCTGATCACGACACACGATGAACAGGAACTGGATCTGTGCGACCGGATCCTGATCATGAAACAGGGCGTTCTGAACGAAGAGGATCCTTCCCTTCGCGGAGACGCGCTGCTTTCTAAGATCATGTAAAGGAGCGAATATGCAGGAATTTGTCCCGCGGCCGCCCTTTGATGAGAATGGCTTCGCCGTGTATGAAGGACAACCTAAGAAAAAGAAATCAACCCCGCTGCAATGGATTATCCCGGCGGGGCTTCTTCTAATTGTTGCGGGCGTAATCCTGTGGGCCGTATTCCGTCCGCGGGAACCCGAGAAGTTCTGCCGCGCCGCATTAAAGGACGCCATTACGGACAGCTTCGCCGGCGGCGACCCGCTAATTCGCGAGCTGAAACTCGAGTCCATGCGGAAAATGCTCGAAAGCAGGGATTTTTCGCTGATCACGGTTATTGCGATCCAGTCGCTTGAAGCCCGCGAGGGGACCGGAATCCATAACCTTCTTGACAAGGTCGGCATGGAGCCGGAGGACATTCCGAAGGGCCTCGGCCTGTCCATCGGCGTAGAGTCGAAGAAGGATCAGGGATTCCAGGCAAGACTCGGTATCGCATTATCGAGCCTTCAGGTAACGATCATCCGGCTGTTCGGAGACAGCGAGTATCTGACCGTTACGTCGCCGAGACTTATGAAAGACGGGCTCGGTTTCTCGTACCGCGAACTGCTGGATACCTGGTATGACAACCCCGGCTGGGGACTTGTGGATGAGGATAGCCGCGAGGAAACGAAGAACGACATCCGCGATTTTTTGGTGAAGTACCGCGTGGAGGGACTGCTTTCCCTGTTTATCGACGGCAATTCGCCTCTTACGTATTTCTTCGGCGAAGGATACGATGCCGCGATCGACAACCTGCTTGGCAAGATCCGCTTTGAGGAGGCGAAGAATGCCTCCGGGCGCCGCGTGCAGCAGAAATTCAACGTCGGCGGCGAGTCTGTGCTCTGCTACGGCTATAATGCAAGCTTTGAAACAGAGGAGATCTGTAAGCGAATTCGCGCCGTAACAGGCCTTAAGAAGGAAGATTTCGACGTCGTCGAGGGTGAGGAAACCATCGAGGCGCATCTGTATATCACAAGGCGTGGCGAACTGATCTATGCGGAGTTTTCCACGGAACTGTCCATTCTCGGACGTACCGTTCCGGTAACGCTTCGGTATGAAGCAAGCGGTACCGACGATCCGCAGGACCATTTTACGTTAACGCTGTCCACGATTGTCGGGGAGCAGGCGGTTTCGGCGGCGATTTCCAAGAACTCTTCGAAAAATGCATACGGCGTCCGTTCCCAGTGGGACGGCGAGCTGATGCTCGGCGAGGATTCCTACGGAATCACGATTCAGAGCAGTTATTCGCCGAAGGACGAGATTCTTGAAGTAACCGCGAAGACGTTCATGGACGGTTCCATGGTCGGCGGCCTTGAGGCGGAGGCAAAGGTAACGCCCGACAAGGAATACGAGATCAATTTCCGTAACATGAAGATTTGGGATACCTACAGCGGAACGACCGCAAACCTTACCTGGAAGATCACGGTTGCTCCGATGGAAGAAGGTTTCAGCCAGCAGCCGCCTTCGGTGGTGCATGATGTAAACCGCATGACGTATGAGGAATGGGAAGCAATCTATGAAGAAATATCGGATAATCTCGAGACCTATATGGATTATCTGTCAGGGCTGTTTTAAAAACGGCCGGGGAGTGAAACGATGAAACTGACCGGGACGCTGATCCGCATGGAAGAAAAGCGAACGATTAAGATTCTGCCGCAGTACATACTCGGGGTAGTGCTTCTGACTGCCCTGATCGGGGCGGTAGTGGCTTTCTGCGCCCTGGCAACGGACCGGAATGTGGTTGAACAGGACATGAATGTCGCCCTTGTCATGAACGACAACGATTTCCTGCGCACGTTCGGAATGGATGTACTGGAATCCTCCTCAAGCGTAGGAGGGCTCTGCACCTTCCACGATACCGACGAGGAAGATGCCATGAAGGGTCTGGAAAGCGGCCGTTATGACGGCGTGGTGCTGTTCCCGGACCATTTTGTGGGGAGTGCCGTAAACGGCAAGGAAGATGCCCAGGCGCAGATGTACCTGCCGAAGATCGACGGGTTCAGTAACCGGCTGATCGCGGGTCTTGCCGAGATCGCGGGAGGTCTTTTAGGGCGGACCGAGGCCGGAATCTATACGGCGGTCGAGGCGGCGGCCACGGCGGAAGATGCGACGGAAACGGCCATCAGCCGCGTGGAATACGACGCCCAGAACATGTTTTTTGATTATTTTATGGCGCGTGAGGATTTCTATTCGAAGGATTCCGCGTCCGGAACCGGCAACCAGACGGTTGTCCAGTATTATGTCTGCGCGGCGATCGTTTTGCTGCTGCTTCTCGGAGGCATCAGCTGCGGCCCGCTGTTAAAAGGCGACCCGGTCGCATTTGAAAAGCAGCTCGCCCTGCACCGCATCGGTACCGCGAAGCTGCTGCTGATCCGCTATCTGGCCGTGCTGACGTTGTTTACGATTCTCTATTGCATTTTATTCGCCGGATTCCTTACCTGGTTTCTGGTTCACCCGCAGAGTTTTACCGAACTGCTCAATCTGAACACCTACGAGGAACTCGGATACTGGTTCCTTGCAGGCCTTCCGGTGCTTCTGCCGGCGGCCGCGATCGTCGTATTTGTCTACTCCTTTGCGGCCAACCAGATCGGCGGCATCCTGTTATTGTTCATTCTCGTTATGGTTATGGGATATGCGTCCGGACTGCTTGCTCCGGCGGCATACCTTCCGGCAAAGGTGCGTGTGGTCGGGGCTTATCTGCCGACGGCCCGCATGCTGAACGTCATGAAAAACGGAATGACGCATGCCGTGGACTTCCGGCTGCTGCTTTTAGTGGTTCTGGAAGCGGCGCTGACTGTTTCGGCCGCGACGGGCATCTCCTGTGCGAAAAGGAGGTGGGCGGAATGAAACGGATGGGTATGTGGCTTCTGTTGATGACCAAGCGCCTTATGAAGAAGCCTTCCTTTGTCATTATTCTGGTGCTGCTCCCGGCAATCCTGATCCTGTACCGGTTCATCATCCGGCAGGACAACGGAACGCTTCGCGCCTGTATCTATGTGCCGGAGGCGGCGGATGATTATGCAAAAACGGTTGCGAAGGAACTTACGGACGCAGACTATGCGGCAACGTTCTATCTTGTGGAAACGGAGGACGAGCTTTACAGCGACGTTATTGCCGGACGTGCCGAGGTCGGCTATGTATTCCCGAAGGATCTCGGCCAGCGCATTATGAAGAAAAACTGGAGCGGCGCCATCACGATGGTCGTGTCGGATACCAGCCAGTTTGCCGAATTTGTCAATGAATTCGTAACGGTCGAAATGTTTACGCAGATGACCGAGGACGTGCTCACGGATTACCTGGTAAACCGGAGCGGACTGGATTTTGAAGAGGAAACGCTTAGGGAAAATATCCGCGACACCCTTAAGAAACAGGAGGAGCGCAGTTCGGTCATTGCGCTTCATTACCACGATTTTTATACGAATGAAGAGGTTGCCTCGGAGGAAGTCCTTGAGGAAAATTACCTGACCAAGCCGATTCGCGGAACGGTGGCGCTGTTCGTGATGCTCGCCGGATTTGCCGGCCTTGTATTCTGGTTCCAGGACAATGCGGAAGGGCGCTTTAAGGTCATGAGTTATGAAAAACGGCCCGTGATCAATTACGGCTCCCTGCTCCTGCCGACGTTACTTGCCGGCCTTGTGGGCATCGTATGTATCGTGGTTTCGGGGCTTGCGGGCAATCTGTTCGCGGAAACGGGACTGATGCTTTTGTATTGCATCTTCATTGCGGGCGTCTGTGAACTCTTACGCATGCTTGTTCCGTCCGTGAATGCCATCTGCGCCGCGATTCCGATCTTCGCCATCGCGAGCTATCTGTGCTGCCCGATCATTCTGGATCTTAAGAAAACGGTTCCGGTCGTTGTCTTTCTTCGAAAGATCCTTCCGCCGGATTACTATCTGGAAGTGTTTAATGCTTCCTCCGCCTGGGGTCTTGCCGCAGCTGCCGCGATTGTGACGGCGGTGGCAGCAGGGATGGAATTCATCGGCGTACGAAGGGCATAGGGCAGGAGTTTGAAAGAATAAAAAAGCAGGTCATGCCGTCCCGTTTCGGGAGAACATGACCTGCTTATCATTTGCAGGGATCCACGCGATTATTTGCTGTATTTCGAGATGTAACCGAGAACCTGCTCGACTTCGTCCTCGCTATAGCCGGCAGCGACAAATATCATGCAGCCTTCGCGGTTTACTTTTCTTGCGTAGAAATTGATGTAGATCGTAATGCCGTTGCCGGACAGTACAACGGGAAGGCATTTATATGTCTGCCCCGCAATTTTTCTGGTGCTCTTTGATTTGGTTGTGATGCTGACACCCGAAACTCCGGTATAACCGCCGGTAACGCTCTCACGGATTTCCTCAAGACCTGAATCCACACTCTGTTTGGACTTGATCGTGCAGATGCCGATGAACGGACAGGTCTTCGGAGCGGTATAGATGCGCATCATCTGGTTTTTCTTGCTGATCGTCCGGCTGTTCATCTTCCAGTCGGAAGGAATCTCAACCTTTACCTTGGCCCAGTCGTTTGTATAGGTGGTCGTTCCCGAAAAACGTCCGGAATCATATGACGCCTGGAAAAACGGAAGGATGACCAGAACGGTAACAACGACTGCCACAATGGCAATAACGGCAATGATCGCGGGAGTGCTTGCGCCGCGGTTCTTTCTTGAATTCATGTGATACTCCTTTCTTCCCCTAAGTCGGATTGAAATCTGACAGTTTCATTATCTTTTAGCTTGCGTCTTTTGTCAAGGAAAATTCCCGGAAATCCGTCGTTGATTTTCCATTGAAAACCTTGTATTTGGCGCAATCGGGGGCAATTTACCGGGCAGAATATCGAACTTGATACTTGGCGGCAACCTGTGATATAATAAAGTGATTATGGGGATGTGTTTCTCTTTGGCGGAATAATCCCCGAACGGGGAGGACGCAATGGCAAGGGAAAGCATCGGTACTGCGGAATTTGAACGGCTTGTCGCACGCACCGGAAATGCGGATTATCTTGCGCGGGCGTATGCGGGAAGAAAAGACGGCATGACGCCTGCGGAATGCGTGGCGCTTGCCCGCCGCAACGACGACGCCGTGGCGATGGCGTCGGGAACCGTAACCGGAAGAACGCCGACCGTAGTTACAATGGCGGTCTGCCGTGCAGCCAACAGCCTTGCGGCACGCGGACGGGAACGAAACGCCTGGTCACTGTTTCTTAACGTTCCCGTGGATATGGAAGAGCCGGAAGTGCGGGCATATCTTCGGGAAGCATACGAAACCGTACAGTTGTCCGATGTTTCGATCATCCGGACCAAGGCGGATACCGTTACCGCATACGCCGTGGCATACGGAAAGCCGTGCGGGGGAGGCACCGGAGCTGTAGTGGACGCGAAAGAAGAACCGGATGTTCTGCCAAAAGGTGCGGAGTGCAGGATTGTCCTCTGCGGGCTTGCGGGGGCCGAGGAAACGATTCTTCTTTACGGGGAGAACCGCGAGCGGCTTGAAAAGCACTACCCGGAACATTTTCTTAAGGACATTCCGCTTCTGAAAAACACCCTGGACGCGACCGGATACTGCCGGATCGCAAAGGAGCACGGAGCCGTATATCAATACGCGCTTGGTGACGGAGGGGTGTATGCGGGACTGTTTGCCATGTCGGAACGGCTTCGCACGGGACTGTCGGTGGAACTCCCGCGGATTCCGATCTCGCAGAAGACCATTGAGATCTGTGAGGAGCTGGATACGGACCCCTATCAGATCGGATCCGGCGGCTGCGTCTTAATGATAACGGCCGACGCGGAGACGCTTCTTTCGGCACTGTGGGCAGCCGGAGCGGAGGCTGCGGATATCGGATGCCTTAGGGAAGGATTTGCAAAAGAACTGCATAACGGCGAGGAAGTACGCTTCTTAGAGCCGTTGCGGACGAAAAAGAAATAATAAATGTTTATCGGAGGGATGAAGATGGATCTTGCTATGAGAATTTTGGAAAGCCTGGATCAGAATGCCAGACTGAGTGCGGCGGAGCTCGCCGTTATGCTCGGAGAGGATGAGGCAAAGGTGGCGGCGGAGATTCGTCGTTTGGAAGAGGAACTGGTAATCTGCGGATACCCGACGCTGATTGACTGGGACAAGACCGATAAGCATCAGGTTACGGCTATGATCGAGGTGAAGGTAACCCCTCAGCGCGGCAAAGGCTTTGATGAGATTGCCGAGCGTATTTACCAGTTTGACGAGGTAGAGGCGGTTTATCTGATGAGCGGCGGCTTTGATTTGACGGTTATGCTGCGCGGCTCCAGCTTAAAGAGCATTGCGGAATTCGTTTCCGGCAAGCTTGCCCCGATGGAGTCCGTACTTTCCACCGCGACGCATTTTGTGCTTAAGAAGTATAAAGAGCACGGCATTCCGCTTGTACAGAGACAGGAAGATGAAAGGATGTTGATTACCCCGTGAGAAACCCGTTAAACCCTGCCGTAGTGGGAAT
>CAMIWE010000007.1 GCA_946402335.1 uncultured Lachnoclostridium sp. | reverse complement strand
CTGTCCGTCCACGCGGATCAACGCAGGACATCCGATCTCGCGGATGCAGGCGCCGCAGTTGATGCAGTTCTCGTTTACATGGCACCGGCCGGAAGGCTTTGTGATCGCCACGCAGGGAGACTTGAAGATGATTGCCTTCACGCCCGGAAGGTCCGCGCACTGCCGCACGGCTCCCATCGCCTCAGTGAGATTCAGCGGGTTCACGGTCACCACCTTCGTAAGACCGATCCCCTGAAGCACCGAAGCGATATCCACCTTCGCAACAATGTCGCCCATCATGTTCCGTCCCGTTCCCGGATGCGGCTGGTGGCCGGTCATCGCCGTCGTCGAGTTATCGAGAACGCACAATATCATATTTGCATTGTTGTAAACCGCATTCACGACGCCGGTCATGCCGGATGCGAAGAAGGTCGAATCGCCGACAAATGCGAACGCGATTCCTTCCTTGTCCACCCATGAAAAGCCCTGTGCCATCGTAATGCCCGCGCCCATGCAAAGGCACGTATCGCACATATCAAGCGGCTGCGCGTTGCCGAGGGTATAACAGCCGATATCGCCGCAGAAATAACATTTGCGGCCCTTCATGGCCTTCTTAACCGCATAGAAGGACGCACGGTGGGGACAGCCTGCGCAAAGAACCGGAGGCCGTACGGGAAGTTTCGGCGCATCGCTCATATCAATCTCGTCGGATTCCTTCGGAAGCCCGAGGTATTCCTGCAGAATGCCTTCGATCATATTCGTGCTGAGTTCGCCGCTTGCGGGAACGTCCCCGGTCAGCTTGCCGCGGATCGTAAGAAGAATTCCGTTCCGTCCGCACAGCTTTGCGATCTGCTCCTCGTTATACGGGCTCAGTTCCTCTAGGCAGAGCACTTCCTTAACGCCCGTCAGCGCCTTTTTCATAAAACTTTCCGGAAAAGGATACGGCGTCGCCACGCGGATCAGCTTCACCTCGGGATGTTCCTTCAAAAACTCTTTTGTATAAGAATAGCTGATGCCGGATGCCACAACCGCCTTCTCGGAATCGCCGCCCTCCACGGTATTAAACCGGTATGCGGAGAACTCCTCGCCGATTTCTTGGTTCCGCTTCTCGATCATCGCATGGTTAGCAAAGGAAAGACGCGGGAAGATAACCCACTTCGAAGAATCCTTAATGAAGCCCGGATACTGCTTCGGTACCGTATGCTCCGGATACTCGATTGCCGCATATGCATGGTCCACACGCGTCGTTGGACGGAATAATACGGGTGTTTTGTATTTTTCGGAGCACTCGTAAGCATCCCCGATCATCTCGTAGGCTTCCTCGGGGGATGCCGGATCGAAGACCGGGATGCGGGCAAATTCGGCGAACCTTCTCGTATCCTGCTCGGTCTGCGAAGAAATCGGACCCGGATCGTCCGCGGAAACCACGACCATACCGCCCTTTACGCCCACATAGGCAAGCGACATCAACGGATCGGAAGCCACATTGAGTCCGACCTGCTTCATCGTCACAAGCGTTCTTGCGCCGCTGTAGGATGCGGCAGCCGCAACCTCCATCGCCGCCTTCTCATTGACGGACCATTCCACATGAACGCCGTTGTGCGGATACTTCGCAATCGTTTCGACGATTTCCGACGAAGGCGTTCCGGGATAGCCGGAGACAAGATTGACTCCTGCTGCCAGTGCGGCAAGTCCGATGGCCCCGTTCCCCATTACATATTCTTTCACCTGGTTCTCCATTCTGCGGGTATGCGCCCGCCTTTTATTGTCCGCTTATAAGCCGGATCACCGGCGCAAAACCGGTTGTTTTCCCGAACTTCATGCGGCATTCGAATAAAGACATAAACTGACTCGGATCGATCCGCTCAAAGTCAACCTTCTCAAACCAATCTCTCGTAAACTGCACGGAAACATACGTTTCCTCCTCGTCAAGTCCCGTCGCGGGATTGACTTCCGTCTTTACGGCGTGCACATAAACCGTATTCACGGGTAAGAGGGCAAATGTGTCGCGCGCCGTGCGGATGCACGTACTGCATACATAGTCCTGCAAAAGCTCATAGTATTTGGATTTCGTAAGGTCTTTCTGCGACAGCTTGCCGGTCTGCGTCACGCTCAGTTCGATAACTGGCATTACTTCCTCTTCCATGATGCCGAACTGTACTTCCGCAAAATCCGACGCGTCCGTGCCGAACTCAAACGTGCTTCCGAAGTCCCGCAGGTCCTCATAGGGCTGCATACGTTCCACGGCCGTATAGTAAGCGTCCACGTCTCCGCCGAGCACGTGAATGGCGATATCCTTCAGTTTCTCATAACCGTAAGCCGCAAGATTACCGTCACAGACAGCCCTCCAGTCAACCGGCGTATCGCAGGTTTTGTGAAGACTCTTCAGATTGTCCACATATTCTAAATAACGTGCAACCTCTTCCTGCGCCGCAGCCGTCTCCTGCGCCGTAAGCGCGTTCGCACCGGAAGCATTGCTCTTTCCGTCCCGGTAGCCCGTAAGCGGCTTGGTGCTCTTTTTGCTGCTCTTCTTACCGGAATCAAGCGTTTTCACATACGAAAGCCCGGTGCCCGGGAGACCGACCGAAACCGTCTTCCGCCCGCTCGTATGCATCGTATAATGCATACCGCGCTTTCCGACGGAAACGCTTGCTCCCTTCGTTCCGAGATTGAGCTTTACGCCCGGCAGTATCGATATGCTTTTCCGAAATCTTAGTCCCATCACGACCTCCTAATCCGCATCCCGTCCCTTTTTCGTTCCGTGCGTTAAATGTTTGCTTCCTTCAAATATCTTGCTACGGCATCCTGCCAGGTCGGAAGCGGGACAAATCCCATCTTTGTAAGCTTCGACTTATCCAGTCTTGAATTGAACGGACGGGCCGCCTTGGAAAGGCCGTACTCCGCCGTCGTTACCGGAATCACGTTGGTGGACAGGCCGTACTGACGGTAGAATTCCTTACAGAATTCGTACCAGCTGATGTAACCGCCCTCGTTGGTAGCGTGATAATAGCCGTATTTGTCCGTTTCGATCATATCAACCAGCAAACGGGCAAGATCCAGCGTATAGGTCGGGGTTCCGATCTGGTCGTTAACAACCCTTACCGTGTCATGCGTCTTGCCGACATTGATCATGGTCTTAATGAAGTTCTTGCCGTTTAAGCCGAATACCCATGCAATCCGGACGATGAAATACTTCTCAAGGATGGAGGATACCGCAAGCTCGCCTTTAAGTTTCGTCTGTCCGTAAACGTTCAAAGGCGCGTAGCATTTGTCATCGGGCTCCCAGGGACGGACTCCCTGTCCGTCAAATACGTAGTCCGTTGAAATGTAAACCATCTTAGCGTCGATTTCCTTTGCAGCCTTTGCGATGAATTCCGTTCCCTTTGCGTTGATCCGGAATACCTTGTCCTGATTCTCCTCATCCTCGGCTGCATCCACTGCCGTCCAAGCCGCACAGTGAACGATTACATCCGGACGGGCCTCTTTGATCGTTGCAAGAACCGCTTCCTCATCCGTAATATCCATCCGTACATAGGGAGCCGTCGTTACGGCCGAACCGTCGGCAACACCTGCATATTCAGGCTGAATATCCGAACCGATTCCCGTATAACCGCGTTTTGCCAATTCATTGATCACGTCATGTCCGAGCTGTCCGCAGACACCGGTTACCAAAACTTTCATGATAATACCTCCGAATTATCCTAACAATTCCGACACCGTCTTATTCCGACAGCATGCGGTCAATTATATTTTTCAGCACTGTGACACAGGCTTTCTTAACATTCTCATCATCCGAATACTTGTAGTGCAGCTGCGGCTGAAATCCGATGCTGCAGGTTCTTCCGGCTTTTGTTCCGAAGTATCGACCGTCGTCCGTTTGAAACAGATAAGTCACATCCGGTTCTCCCGCAACGGCATAAGCATTCGGCACATGCTCAAACAGCGGCGTGACCGGAATGGTGATTCCCGAAAGAAAATCCGCATTACCCTTTAAGGTTCCGTCTAACACAAGAGATTCCTTTCCGGTTATATGAAACAGACTGTCAACCGGGAACGAATTTACTTCTCCATACTCATCCAATTCTCCGAGCCGAAAATCTTGGAGAACCCGCCCGCCGTTTTTAACATATTCCACAATCGCCTCTGCGGATTCTTCCCCCAGACACAACTGCGCGGGTATAATCAGCAAATCATACTGCCTGATACGGTCGGAACCAATTGCCTCGTCTCCGATAATGTCTACCTCGTAGCCGAGTTCAAAACGGACAATCTGATACATCTGGGACAGGGAATCAAGCAGATAATCTACATGCGGCGGAGTTTCTCCATGGTCATGATAAAAGTTCCACTCGGACACATAAATTGCGATTCTCGCCGATTCGTTTCTCTGCGTTACCCGAAAAGACAAATCCATGCTGAAGGAACCTTCCCGTACCTGATCAACCATTCCGCCGAATTCGAATCCGTCGCTTCGTCCGTCTTGCGCCGCATAATTGACGGATTCCTGCAATAATCCAGTCGACAGATTTAAATCCAGCCGTTCGCAGTAGATTCCGGTCCAGACATTTCCATATCCGATTGCTTTTACATAATTCGTAAGCATGGCAGGAATAATACTGTCGGAAATCAGATGATAACCGTCATAGTAATTGAAGTCAATCACGGCAGTATCAATGCACTCCGAAAGAGAAGAAACAAGTCCTGCCGCGTAAATGGCATCATGCGGATGGAAAAGCTGACCGAAATACGCTATGGTCTGATATCCTTCCTCATGAATCAGGTCGCAAACCGGACTTATATATTTGACCACGGACCGCTCTCGAAACACTAAAAAATCATTAAACAAAGGTGCCTCACGTAGAGAAGTGCGGATGCTGTTGTTGTAATTCACAAGCGGCATGTCCGCTTCATCGAAAGACTTAAACTTTGTGCCGTAGATGTCGTTTATCACCTCAACATCGTCGTATTTTTCGCACAGAAATTCCCGAAACGCTTTCTTCGCGCCCTCGGAATAATCATACCAGTTGTAATTCCATTGAGGATATTTCACTTCCAGTTCCGGTGCAATCCCAGGTGCAAATCCGACAATCCGATCGCCGTACAACGCGCCGAAACATTCAATGGTCTTTTCGCAGAAATCCAGATATAATGCCTTGTTCTGCTCATAAAAAAAGCTGAGCGGAGCACGTCCGTTCCGTGTAGAACCCGTAAAATCCATCGCAGGTACTGCTTCTTCATATACCCAAGCGGGAACAGACTGATCAAGGACAACTCCGTTAAGCGGAATATCCCTTCCGCTTCCGTCCAAGATAAAAATAAATTGAAAACCTTCCTCCGCGAGACGATTCAGCGGTTCAACATACAACTCCGGGGAAAAAGCTCCTTTACTACTCTCAAGGAATGTCCACGGCAACGGAATGGTCAATGTATTGACGTTGCTTTCCTTAAGTACCGGAATTGTGCTGTCAAGATCAACATACTGAATATCACTCAGAAAAAGCGTGACCGGTTGTTCCTCCGAAACGACGACCGAATGCTCCGGCTCAAAAAAAACGGCCGTCTCCGGACGAATCTGCTCAAGAAGCAAACGGATCAGCTCCACACAAAGCCGGCGGTTTTCAAGATCGCTTTCATATTTGTACTGCAGCTGCGGCTGGAAGCAAAGGCATGCGTTATTGCCCTGAATCACGCCATAGGTATGACCCTCGCTGTCCGTAAACAACGCCTTTGCATCGCCCGTAACGGCTATTTCGAAAAGATTCGGAACATTCCTATAAACCGGGTCCACGGAAAGCTTCATTCCCGCGACTGCGGAATTACTTCCGACCAGTTCCTTCTCGGAGATCAGTGCGTTCCTGGCAGCGATCCCGAACAATTCATCGCTCCAGTTCCCGCGATTCTTTCCGTACATATCCCATTCCCCGAACCGGTAATCCTGAAGCAACGCTCCGCCGTTCTTTGCAAACTGCTCTATTGCGGCAACCGTTTCATCAGATACATAAAACTGGGCGGGAATGATCAGCACGCTGTATTGTCCGAGTCTTCCGGATTGAATTGCTTCATCGGATACGATAGCAACATTGCGGCCGAGTTCGAAGCAAACAATCTTATACATCTGTGATATGCTGTCCGAAAAATAGGCCGTATGCGTCTCCGCTTCGCCTTGGCTTCGGTAGAAGTTCCATTCGCCCACATAGATCGCATAGTCAGCCTGAGCATGTGATTTCCGCGAACACTTAATCCGGTCTCCGCACCGGTTGAGCACAATCCCGTCAAGACTTCCGTCTGCAGAAGCGTAATCAAGTGCTTCCGTAAGCTGCTGCGAATCAACCGCATTCAGATCTGCCTGCAGATAGACCTTTTGATATCCTGCCGTTTTCAGACAGTTGGCCGTCATGGCCGGAAGAACGGTATCCGAAACCGTTACTTCCACAATCGCAAAATCTACGGAATCCGAAAGCTTTAAAGCGATACCCGCCGCAGTCTTTCCGTCGTCAACGGACAGAACACAGCCGAATCGCGCCGCCGTCTGATATCCTTCAGCCTTGATCGCCTGATAAACCGGCTTCAGAAAAACCTTCAGTTCCTCTTCGCGGAACAGCTGGAAATCCGGATAAACCGCTGCCTCGTTCAACACGCCGTTCGCAATACTGTTCGCGGAAAGCATACCGGTGGGAAGCGTAATCTGCGCAAAGCTGACATAACTGCAGCTGCATGCCTCATTCAAAGCTTCGATGGTGTCATATTTGTCGCGAAGGAATGCGCGGAAGCGGTTCTCCGCGTTCTCGGAATAATCAAACCAGGCCTCTTCCGCCTCCGGATAAGCAACCGTAAGGTCCGGGGTAACGGCGGGGGCAAATGCGATGATGGATGTTTCATAGCGGGCTTTCAGTTCCGGTACAACCCGCTTTACATAATTTACGAGAAGTTCGCTGCCTGCCTCGTCGGAATAACTGAGCGATCCTTCCGCTCCCACGCATTTTCCGTAACAGTCAAGCGAAGGACTGACCTTTCGGAACACCCATGCGGGGATAGAACTCTTTGCTTCCAAACCGGAAACATTGATCGCCCGTCCGCCTGCATCCAGGATCAGAATAAAACGAAAGCCTTCTTTCTGCAGCCGGTCAAGCGCCGTCTCGTAACGGTCCAAAGAAATAACGCCCTCCGATTGTTCCGTCAGAGACCAGGCGACAGGAATCAGAAGACTGCTGATTCCTTCCTCTTTCCATTCGGAAATACGCGTTTCAAGACCGTTTAAGTCTTCCAATTCAGCATATCCGAACTTGGGCAACTGCTCGTTGGATGCAGATTCCCCTACACAAAGCGGCTGTATAGGAGCAGACTGACCGTCTTTCAGCACCGCCGTCTGCTGCGTATTTCCGGGTGTCTGCTTTCCGCTTGCATTTCTGCGGGGAGCAACCACATTTTTCCCGAAAAAATACGCAAAGATATAGAGTGATAATACGATTATCACCCCAATCCAAAACTTTTTATGTGATCGAAATACGTTCAAAAGATCCACGCTCCCGTCAAATCATATTCAAATAGCGTAGATACGCTTTTATGCCCTCTTCCAAAGAGCGGCACTGCACACCGGTCACACCGACGATCTTGTCGTTGCTGACGATGTTGCATTTGGCATCAACCGTTCTTGCATCGAGATAGTTTACCTTCACGTTGAAACCGAGGCGCCGGAACAATTCGATGATCTCATTCTGGGACGTGCCGATTCCTGTGGAAATATTGAAGGTCTGAAGGTCCCCATCATAGTGCACCAATCCCTCTAACATGCGGCAGAGGTCTTCGATGTATATGTAATCGCGGATAATGCTTCCGTCTCCCCATACTTCCACGGTTGTATCGTTCATGATCGCTTTTACTACGGCATCGATAAATCCGACTCCCTTCCGGTAGTCCTGACCGGGTCCGTATGGATTGGAAACCCTGCATGCCATCAGATGCGTATGCTGCTGCACGTTAAATGCCCGCATGGCAGTTTCAATGCAGAGTTTAATGCTCCCGTAATGATTAATCGGACGAAGCCGGTCGTTCTCCACAAAAGGACGGCCTTCTTCGTATCTGCCGTAAATCGTTCCTGCCGAAGAGAAGAACAACAGCTTGCCCTTTGTCTCCGTCAACTTATCGAACAATTTCATGGTCTGCACGAAATCCTTCGAGTATCCGCGCATATAACTCGCATTCGAATTGCTCGGATTGATCGTGGTCAGGGCATGGATAATCGTATCCTGCCCTTCCGTGATCCGGTCGAGATTGGTATCATCGAAAAAATCTCCTTCGAGATAATGCACGCCTTCGATCGGATTGTCCGGAGCCTTCAGGTCAAATACCGAGACTGAGTATCCGTTCGTATGGAAATACTGCGTCAGATTCTGTCCGATAAACCCGTTCCCGCCGAGTATCATGATGTTACCGCTTTTGTTCATCCTCTTTGATTCCTTCTGTAATACTCTTATAAACCTTGTCAATCTCCGTGCTCCAATCGGTCGCGGCTGCGCACTCCAGTCCCTTCTTGCGGAGATTTGCCAGTTCATCTTTATGGTTCAGATAATATTCGAGTTTGTCCGCGATATGAACCGGATCCGAATCGATGACGATGGAATTGGATTCGTCAATCAGCCAGGAGTTGTTCTCGGTTCCCTGCGTTGCCACAACGGAATTGGAAGCCATTACTTCAAGCGGGAGAAGCGAAAGGTTGGTTAACGACATGATCAGGCAGATATCGCACTGCGCATACAGATCCGCAAGCTGATCTAACGGAACGCTTCCCGCATTCAGATGTACGAACGGAATATAATAGTTTCCGACATCCCATCCGGCAAATATGACCTCAATCTCGGGAATCCTGCGGTACAATTCCATCAACGCAAGCATTCCGAGCTCAAATCCGCGTCTCGGTGTTACCGGTCGCGCATAGAAAAACAGACGTTTCTTATCATCACGCTTCTCAATCGGATGATAGATATCCCGGTCATACGAGAACCGGAAGCTGTCGCATTTCATGCCAAACTCTTTCTCCAGTTTGTTTTTAAGCCAGTCTCCGGCAGTCAGGCCGCGGAAACCGAAACGGTACGTATTTTCCGAAAGCATCGCCTCGGAACCGACCGCGAAGAAATACGACTCGTAATCCTGAACAAAATAGAATTTGGAAATTGTGTTTTCAAACCGTCTCACATAATATGCAGTCGACCAGGAAGTCGCAACGATACCATGACAGAAATCCATACCGTCCGTCGAAAAATACACCTCGATTTCCGGATCCAGAATCGGATAATTCTCCTGAAGGAAGTTCCGGAGTTCCTTATCCGAGTTGAAATTCACCGGAGTTTCCACATAAATCCGGTTTCTTATTCCCTTCTTCTGAAGACCGGAAACAAAACGGAATATATTGATGTGGCCGCCGGAACCCTTTCCCATCTCCGGAATCACCCAGTTCAGAATAATCGGACCGTCCTGTGCAGCCTTGTATTCCTTTTCCTTAAACGGGAAGGTATCCCGGTCGATGGTAAATCCGAACACCTTCTCCACATGTACCTGAGACGGTGCGTTCATCTCCTGAACGATAGAATCCGGGACACCGTGATTCTGCTTCAGATAACGAATCCCTTTCTTGAAAAAAGCCCAGTACTTTTTCAGCATATGCTTTTTCTCCTTCTTGTTCTTTCGGTTCCTTTGCTGGTATTGCTGGGAGAACAGCTCATCCATCAATTCCTGCATGTCCGGAGGGCAATCCGCGTATTTGCCTCCGAGATACCCGAAAACATGTCTCTTGGTATCACGGCGGATTGCGTAATTGGCCCAATAAACCTTTTTGAAAAACGAGAGCTTCGTGCTCTTTATGTACTTAAGATCGCTCTTTATCAGTGCAAGTGTTGCCCGCGGAATCTTCCTCGCGGCCGGAACGATCCGGTATCCGTGAAGCTCTCTTAGTCCCTTGTATTCGTCGAAATACCGCTTGGAATACTGTTTCAGCGGATAATTGTGCGAATGGTACACCGGCGCGTACGGGCAGAACACCTTGTGGTAACCGAGTTCCATCATCTGTTTCGTCCACACCTGGTCTTCGGCAAATTCCACCGCCGGGTACGGATACTTCTCAAAGACGGAACGTCTCAAGCATGCATTGTTATCCGAGGAAAATGCGAGCAGATGGCGATACCCTTCCTCTCTCTCATACCGTTCGGGATCCTTGATCCAGTAATACGTATTGTCGATGCCGAACCCTTTGAAATGATTCGTCAAATCGCGCTCATCCAAAAGATTGCAGTCCGGATACGGATAATGAATTCCGAATCCGAGCACACATTTCGGATCGCGGCGTATCGCTTTGATCATCTGATCGAGCATCTCATCCGACGCGGGAAGTGCGTCCTGCGTCAGAAAATAAATGAATTCTCCCGTTCCCAAAGAGGCGCCGAGGTTTCTCGTAATCCCGTGCCCGAACCATTCCGCAGGAATCTGGTGCAGTTTAACCTGCGGATACTTGCGGATTACTTCGAGCGTACCGTCCACCGATCCCGAATCCACGCAGATTACTTCATATTCGAGATCGGTCTTCTGCCGGAATATTGCGCTAAGTACCTGATCCAGCTGTTCCCCGCCGTTTTTTGTGGGAATACAAATTGTTACATCCACTTCAATCGTTCTTCTTTCGTTTCTTATTCCACCAATGCTTATGCGCTTCCACATAGGCTTCGAATTCCGCACTCTTTGCGGCGAGTGCCTCTTCTGCCTGAAGCGCACGCTTCATAGCCTCATCATACCCCGTCCTGTACTCGTCACGTTGTCGTTCGAGTTCATTTGCGGCCTTTACCTGTTCATCATAAGCATTGTGATACTCGTCGCGCTGACGACCGAGTTCATCCGAAGCCTGCGTCTGATTGTCATAGGCCGTTCGGTATTCGTCTCTCTGCCGTTCAAGCTCTCCGCACGCCGCAACCTGCTTATCATAGGCATCCCGGTATTCATCGCGTTGACGCTCGAGTTCGTTTGCGGCCTTCACCTGTTCGTCGTAAGCCCGATGGTATTCATCACGCTGACGATTCAGTTCCTGTACTGCTTCCGCCTGGCGGTCGTAAGCCTCATGGTATTCGTCCCGCTGCCGTTCAAGCTCGTTTACGGCTTTTACCTGTCGGTCATACGCATCGCGATATTCATCTCGTTCGCTTTCGATCTTTCGGTAGGCAACGGACTGGGTGTCGTACGCGCCGCGGTATTCTTCCAGGTCACCGGAAAGCCTGCGAAGCTCCTTCCCGGCCGCAATCATTTCATCAAGACTTAAAGGCTGCTTCGGAATCTCACTGTTTCTAAACTCTTCAAGTTTATTGTTCTTACCGGATACATACTCCTGGAACCGTAATTCCATCGCGAAGAAACGGTCGCGAAGATCTGCGTCAATTCCGAATTCCTTATAGATCCGGTCACGGTCCGCAGACGAAAATGCAGCCATTCGAGGGTTCACGAGCAATGCCCGGTAGATCAAAAACGGAAGCGGTACGGCAAATGGGAATACCCATTCGTAATCCGTGATCCGGTAGGTTCCGTCTTCCTTGATAAACACGTTGTCATAATTGAGGTCAAGATCCGTTACCTTAAGGGCGGTAAACCCGTCCGGCAGTTCCTGTTCCCCGAACAGTTCCCGGAATCCTTCGCTTATTGTAAACGGCATCGTTCCGTAGGCCTTTTCAAGCGCTTCGTAAAACCGTTTCAAAAGAGCAAGAAAATGCTCCGCGTCATCCGTTTCCGAAAGGCGGTCGCTTAACGTGCCGGTCTTTTGGTATTCAAATTCAACGGACCCGTCCTTAGAAAGCTTACACGGCGCGAGACTCACGCCGCATCCTTCGTGAATACGCGACGTAATGTCTTTATAGGATTCCGTCATCTTAAGAAGGTGTCCGGATGCATCCTTTGAGGCAGGGATTTTTCTTACCGAGTATTCCCCGCCGTTTTTACAAATGATTGTGGACTGACGGTATTCCGGCTTCCGTTCGGTCGACATTTTCGCATAGATCACAGACGTATCCCGTGCGCTTCCTTTTGCGAAAAGCCTTACCAGAAACGAATTGGCGAATTCCTTTATCAGACCCGCCGACAGCAGCGTGTCCGCTGCCCGCTGCTCATTAAACAACACCACGCGGTCAGCATCGAAATTCTGCCAGTTGCGGTTCCATTCCCCCTGCCCCGGCAGAAACGCATCGGAGTATATCCGGAGCGGGAATTTGTAATCCGGATACGGATAATAAAACTCGCTCTCATAACCGCATGCTTCCGCCAGAGTTTGCAGCTCCGAACGGCTGAAGGTCTTCGGTCCGTCCGCATGGGGATAGCCTTCGATGCTTTCAAAGAACCGGCCCGTATGGTCTTCCCTGCAGCCTGCAAGGTATTTCAATCCGAGCTTATTCTCAATTGCGACGAGTACCTCTCCATCGCTTTTCAAAACCTTTTTGACCGCCGTAAGCACTGCCGCATAAGGATTCCCGGAATCGGAGAACACTGCTGCGTATTCCAGCACACCGATCAAAAGGACATAATCAAACTGCTCATGAAGGTTCGAAAGTACCTCTTCCATCGCCCCGACGATAATCTCAAGCCTGTCGCTGCCTTGATGCCTTGTTGCATTGATCCGGCTCCGTCTCAACGACAAGTCTACGGCACAGACGTCAAGTCCCGCCGAAAGAAGTGCTCCGGTCACCGCGCCGCAGCCCGATCCGAGTTCCAGCACTCTGGCGCCTTTTCGAAACGGATACCAGTTAACTATATTCTCGCGGATTGGAGAAAGATGATACAGAACCGGCCAGCTGCCTCTTTCTGCAATGATGTCGTTATAATCCTTCTGCGATTTTTCGACAATCGAAAGAAGTTCATTCTCCGTGGCGTCGCCGTCCGAATAGCGGTCTTCCCCGTTATACCAATTCAGGTTCAAACGAACCTTGCCTATCATTTCCTGCATGAAAAATCCCCTTATTTCACACCTTCGTATTGAATCTTAGACTCTACGTCATATACCCCGATTGTGTTATAATCCGAAAGAACCTGAATATGACAGATATCGTAAAGTCTGTGGTGCACAACCAGCTCCTCTCCCGCATAACTCGTTACCCCAAGCGAGAGAAAATACTGTCCACCCTGCAAAAGCATCCGCTGTTTGAATTTTACGACGCCGGTCATGCCATCGTGCGTCTTCTCAAGCGTCTGTCCCTCTAACATCGTATTGGTTCCGCAAAGTTCCGTTCCCTTCGGATCCTTGACGGTAAATGCGAAGATCGGGTCCTGAACGGCCTTGTTCATGCGGAATCTTACGGCAACCGTATAATCGTCGCCTTTCATCAGCATGCTGGAGATTTCTCCGTCCTTGTTGATGATTCCGAAATCTTCGATGATAATGCTCTGGTCGCCGTATTCCACATAATTCGGATTCTGAAGAACCGATTCCTTCCAGAGCGCTCCGGTGTGTACCGGCTCCTCAATCTTCGTTTCTTCCTCTTTGGCCTGTTTCAGGCCGTTATCCTCATCGTACTGGTTGACGAGAATCTTTCGGTATATGTCAACCGTTTCCTTGCAGTCTCCGACCGCGATCTGCTTTCCGTGGTGCAACAGCATGCACCGGTTGCAGTACTTGATCACGCTGCCGAGGTCATGTGAAACAAACAGAATTGTCTTCCCCTGCTCGCGGAATTCGTCAAATTTGCGGTAGCATTTCGTCTGGAAAAAGATATCTCCGACGCTCAAAGCCTCGTCGATGATCAGAATGTCCGGAGATACGTTGATCGCTACGGCAAATGCCAGACGCGCGAACATACCGCTCGAATAAATCTTTACAGGCATGTTGATAAAATCCCCGATTTCTGCAAATTCCGCAATCATCGGGATGCGGGATTTCATCTCCTCTTCGGAAAATCCCATGATTTTTCCGTTTAAGATGATGTTCTCGATTCCGGTATAGTCGCCGTTAAATCCGGCACCAAGCTCCAATAAGGCGCTGATCTTACCGTCCGTGGTGACCGTTCCGCCCGTAGGCTGAAGCACGCCGGTGATGATCTTCAGAAGCGTTGACTTGCCGGAACCGTTCGTTCCGATGATTCCGAAGCATTCTCCTTTGCGAACCTGAAAACTGACGTCATCGAGCGCCGTAAAACGGCCGTGGAGGTTCTTCTGGCGAAAGGAGATGGCTTCGCGGAAACGATCAATCTCCCGTTCATATGTGTTGTAAACTTTATTGATATGTTGTACATCGACAACTACATTATCCATTCCGTCCCGTATGACCCTCCGCCCGGATGCAAAAGGTCTTCCTTTCCCGATAAACGCTTTCCGTTAAAGAATATCCGCAAAATGTACCCGAAGTCGTGAAAAGAGCTTCTTCGACAGGAATGCGGCAAGGAGGGCAAATGCCCAGAAATAAACCGTCATTAGCGGGCTTTCAAAGAACCATTTTCCGTTCATAAACGATTGGCGGTATCCGTCAATCAAATAATAAAGCGGATTCAGTTTGAAAACCCACGCGATTCCCTTCGGCATCATGGAAATGTCCCACATAACCGGACATGCCCACATTAAAACCATGAGGAGGATTTCAAGAATCTGGGAGAAATCCCGGAAGAAGGGAACCAGTGCACAGTTCAGTCTTGCAAAGGCATGCGCAACGAAGAACGTGCAGAACATATAATAGGGAATCTGCAGCATTGTAAGGCAGAGGGGTAGTCCCCAAAGCAAATACAAAAACAGCACGAACATGACAAAGAATACATGCACGATTCCGGACGAGATGACTTTGACCATCGGGAGAATGTCAATCTCGAACTTGACTTTCTTGACAAGATACGAGTACTCGAGCAAGGCGTTTCCTCCCGACATTACCGCATCGGAGAAGAAAAACCAGCAGATCATTCCCGGCAGAAGCCAAAACGCATACGGATAGATATTGTCCACCGGAGCCGCACGTGCGATGATCGTAAAAACGAAGATATATACGCAAGCCTGAACGACGGGTTTGGCAAATGCCCACAGGATTCCCAGCTGGGAACTGGCATATTTGCTCTTAAAATCGTTCTGCGACAGCGAAATCATTAAAGGAATACGACTTAAAAAAGCCTTCATCCGGACAAACACCTCAAACTCATTATTCCTTTTCTGCGTACAATGCCCGAAAAAAGAAGCCCTTCGGACGGTCCATACGCATACTCATACATATTAAATACTATCACATTCGCGCATGATTGTCTACCATAGAAAAAAAAGAGACTCCTTCGTCAATCTGCCACAGGACATAAAAAGAGGCCCCGCAATATGCGGAGCCTCTGCAGCATTCAGGATGCAATTATGCCCAAGGATTCTCGGTCGGATAAGGAAGGGACTTCGGCTGATTGTAAGCGATGTCCTTGATTCCGAGGAACTTGAATACTTCGAAGAGGGCCTTTCCGTAGTGACCGAAAGCAACGGCACCATGGTGAGGATATCTCTTCTGGATGAGAACGTGACGATAGAAGCGTCCCATCTCCTTGATGGCGAAGATAGCGATACCGCCGAAGGAACGGGTCGGTACGTCGAGGATCTCGCCCTCAGCGATGTAGGAAACAAGCTCACCGTCGCTGTTGCACTGCAGACGATAGAAGGTGATGTCGCCTGCTGCGATGTCGCCCTCGAGCGTTCCGCGGGTGAAATCGGGATCGCTGCCGGCGGGCTCAAGCAGACGGTGCTGGATGAGCTGATACTTGATCGCACGGTCGCTGCACATCTTGCAGGACGGGGTGTTGCCGCAATGGAAGCCCATGAAGGTATCGGTAAGTTTGTAGTCAACCTTACCCTTGATGTCCTCATCGTAAATGTACTGCGGAACGGAGTTGTTGATATCAAGAAGCGTTACTGCATCCTGAGATACGCAAGCGCCGATGTACTCGGACAGAGCGCCGTAGATATCTACTTCGCAGGATACCGGGATACCGCGGCTTGCGAGACGGCTGTTAACGTAGCAAGGCTCGAAACCGAAGGTCTCGGGGAATGCAGGCCAGCACTTGTCGGCAAATGCAACATACTTGCGGGAACCCTTGTGAGCCTCAGCCCAGTCAAGAAGCGTAAGCTCGAACTGTGCCATACGGGCATTCATCTCAGGATAATACTTGCCTTCGCCCATCTCCTTAGCCATGTCTTCGCAGACAGCCGGGATACGGGGATCGTTAGCATGTGCCTTGTAAGCTACGAACAGGTCAAGCTCGGAGTTC
This sequence comes from uncultured Lachnoclostridium sp., assembly GCA_946402335.1. Lineage (GTDB taxonomy): Bacteria > Bacillota > Clostridia > Lachnospirales > Lachnospiraceae > ISDg. Next base: position 35,177 of record CAMIWE010000007.1, on the reverse strand, counting down.
TCTTCGATCTCAACACCAAGCTCGTACAGGCCCTTAATGGGAGCGTTACAAGCGAAGAAATCCTGCGGTCTGGGACCGAAGGTAATAATCTTAAGGTTCTTAACACCGATGATAGCGCGTGCGATCGGAACGAACTCGCCGATCATCTTAGCGATATCGTCAGCGGTTCCAACCGGATACTCCGGAATATAGCCCTTCAGGTGGCGCATTCCGAGGTTATAAGAGCAGTTCAGCATACCGCAGTATGCATCGCCACGGCCGTTGATCATGTCGCCGTCGCCCTCTGCTGCTGCAACGAACATGCAGGGTCCGTCAAAATTCTTAGCAATCAGGGTCTCGGGGGTCTCGGGACCGAAGTTTCCGAGAAATACAACGAGTGCGTTACACTCTGCAGCCTTTACGTCTGCAACTGCCGAAAGCATATCCTTCTCATTTTCTACCATAACGGGGCAAACATAAAGGTCGCCCTTGTAAGCTGCAGCGATTGCATCACGACGCTTTTTAGAAAGCTCGATCGGGAAGCAGTCACGGCTTACTGCGATGATTCCGAGTTTCACAACAGGAATATTAGTCATAGCCATCACGTAATACCATACCTTTCTTGAGTATATAGTTTTTGGGGATACACCCATACTGCTCTCATTATACAGTTTCCGAGTCTTTATGTCAACTTATTGGACTGTGAAAAGATGGTGTTCGGGCGGTTTTTTCAAAGGGGTTTTTCGTACCCGCATTTCCCCGGATAAAGCGGTGTATTCCGGCTCATAAAAGCAACCGAAAAGGACCGCCGCAAAGCCTGCGACGGTCCCGGTAGAAACCCAATTCTATTGTTCTCAGAAATCAATCACGGAACCCGCTTTGGACTCTCCGTTCTGGAATTCCTCAAGTGCCGCTTCTATGGTCTCACAATAGATTCCGTTGAAAGAAGCGCTGATCTCCACCTTGTTGTTCTCGTCCACATAAGCGTCATCCGCCTTGCAGATCAGGTAAACCTGCGTCGCTCTTTCGACTCCGTCAGTGATAACGGTGTAATCAATCTCGCAAAGCTGCCAGAGCGCGTTGGTTACTTTACCGGAAGAGGTCTGGTTGATCAGAAGCTTTCTCGCGGAATAGCGGATGTCGCCGACTACGCCGATGGTTCCGTTAATCGGTACATTTCCCGGAAGGTAAGGCTGTCCGATGCATGCTTCCATCATTTCCTTAATTCCGAACAAGCTTGCCGGATCGTATGCAAAACCGGACTGGTTTCCGTCAAGAATGTGCGGGGCATTTGCCGGAATCGTGTATTCCATCGTCATCTTCGTCTCGTCATACTTGTATCCGGCCTCGGCTAAAGCCTTCTGTCCGGAATAGGATATGCGGGCCGTAACGGTAACGACATCGCCGACATCGAGTCTTGAGGACTGGCTCAGACGATAGTCGATGTAATCGCTGTTGTCCTGAATGATCTGGGGCATTCCGCCGGTATCAACGGAAAGTCCGAGAGACGGTACGCATCCTTCGAATTCGAAACGGATTCCTTCAAAAAGATCCAAATCGACAAGTTCCTTCAGTCCGGATACGGTAACAACCTTCGTCAGTTCCGCTTCCGAGCAGGTATAGTAGCTGCCGTCCCATACGAGATATCCCTTGGAAAGGTCCCCGTAAGGAGATGCGGTAAATGTGATCTTGTCTCCGTTGTTCTTCGCCGCATACAGCTCGTCATAATTTACGGAGTGATACATGATCTTCTTGACATCGGGATCCAGGTTATCAAAGCTGAATTTAATGTCGGGATTGCCCTCATAGCCTTCAAAGGTGCAGGTAAATCCCGCAAACGGATCAATCTTCTTGCAGGGTGCGAAATCTTCATCCGTAAAGGTATATTCAAACGTCGTATTGGTCAGCTTGACATGTGCCTTCTTCAGGTCGTCCTCATCGGCCTTTACGATGATCTTAATCGTATCGCCGACGCTGTAGGAACCGTTCTTGCCGTCGTCCTCGATGGAAACCTTGATCTTCGCAAGCGCTTCCTTGGCTTCGTCAATCTTGTCCTCGTTCTTTAACGTCTTAAAGCCCTTCGTGCCGCGGAAATAATCGCTTCGGTTCTGCTCAATCCAGGAAAGAACGCCTTCCGGATAGGTTTCCTCATCCTTCGTCCGCTCATACATGGAATCCCAAAGGCCGGGGAAAGCTTCCTCGTCCTCACCCTCGGGCCAGAATACGTCATGCATCTTCTTCTCGCTGGCTACCATAACCGCTCCCTTGCCGAAGCCGTTCGGACCGTAGCCGGTAACCTTAACAAGCTTGGAGGCGTCAATCGTCTCCTTCTTAAGGGCGTTCATCACCAGAAGACCGATCACTACTGCTGCAACTACTGCAACAGCCGCAATAATACCGATGATAAGACCCTTCTTAGACTTTTTCGGCGGGTTAACCGGCTCGGTTGTCCCTGCAGCCGTTCCGTCCGAAGAAGGATTCTGCGAAGGGAAAAACATCAGCGGTTCGGGTGCTGCCGTTTCCACAGCCTGAGCCGTCTCCGTAACTGCCGTCTCTGCTGCCTGAGCCGTCTCCGTAACTGCAGTTTCCGCTGCCGCTGCGGTTTCCGTTACCGCTGTCTCTGCCGCTTCTGCGGTCTCCGTAACAGCCGCCTCGGCTGCCTGAGCCGTTTCCGTCACGGCTGCTTCCGCTGCCGCTACGCTTGCCGCCGCTTCCGCAGGTATTTCCGCAGGCGAAGCGGGTGCCGCAGGTACTTCCTGCTTCGCGCCGCATTTGTTGCAAAACATCATGATGTCTTCCAGCTGCGCTCCGCACTGATTACAATACTTCATATTTTCCTCCATTCCCGGTCCTTCGGGGACCGTGTCTGACTGTCTGCAGGCCGATTTGTGTCCCGCAGGTTATTAAATTATAGAATAAAGCCGTTGGGGTGTCAATTGCAAATCCCACGCGAATGCGCTATGATGAAGGAAAGAAGCGGTCTTTTGGCACATTTTCCGGACCGATGCGGCAAGAAGGAGGATTTCGGCGTGAACGGACTTTACAAAAACATGAGTGAAGAAGTGACAGAGAGAATCCGGCAAGACCGGGCAAAGGGCTTCGTAAATCCGTTTGCGGCCAGGGAGGAAGACTGCGTCCGCAGGGATCCCGAACACGACCGTCCCAATCTGTGGCGGCCGGCATATCTTCGGGATATTGAGAAGATTCTGTATCTGCCGTACTACAACCGCTATGCCGACAAAACGCAGGTATTTTCCTTCTACATGAACGACGATATTACAAGGCGGGCGCTCCACGTCCAGCTCGTCTCGCGAATTGCCCGAAACATCGGCTCCCTTCTCGGGCTGAATCTTGACCTGATCGAAGCCATCTCCCTCGGGCACGACATCGGCCATACGCCCTTCGGACATGCCGGGGAGCGGTGCCTGAGCGAGATTTTCCACAAACATACCGGGCTGTACTTTAACCACAACGTGCAGAGCGCCCGTGTGCTGGACAGTCTCTTTAAACGGAACGTGAGCCTGCAGGTTCTGGACGGGGCACTCAGCCATAACGGCGAATTCGAGCAGCAGAAATATATGCCCTCCGGAAACCGTGACTTTGCCGTATTCGACCGCGACATGGAACGCTGCTATGCCGTTTCGGACGGCGGACGCTTTCTCGTTCCGGCGACGCTGGAAGGCTGCGTCATGCGCCTGAGCGACATCATCGCCTATCTCGGCAAGGACCGCCAGGACGCCGTGACTGCCGGAATCATTCCGGAGGACTATCCGTTCCGCTCAGTCTACCTCGGCCCGCACAACGCGGCGATGATCAACAATCTGATCGTCGATATTGTCGAGCAGAGCTACGGGCGGGATTATATTGCGATGAGCCCGGACGTTTTCGAAGGTCTCAAAGAAGCGAAAACCGAGAATTATCAGGTAATCTACCTGAATGACGAAGTCAAGAAGACCTACGACGAACAGATTGCCCCGATGTTTGAGGAACTGTACGAAAAACTCCGCGCCGATCTGCTTTCAGGTGACGAATCGTCGCTCATATTCCGTCATCACATTGCGTTTATAAACAAAAACCGGGCACACTACAGTGCACCCGGTGAATATCTTTCGGAAGACCCCGATTTTATTGTTTGCGATTATATCGCCAGCATGACCGACGACTATTTCTTGGAGCTGTATCATCATCTGTTTCCGAAGCAGTCCCGCGACATCCGTTTCCGCTCGTATTTCGATTAGTGGCAGCCGCAGTCGTACCCCTTCAGCAGGAACTGCAGAATGTAAATCTGCTGCCGGTCCGCGTCCGAAGTCATCTCATCCTTGCGAATCTTTTCAAGGCCGCGGAGCGCCAGCCAGCGGTCACAGTCCGATATGGGCTCCACGCCTTCCGGCACGGGTTCCATTGAGACAAATGCCAGGAGTCTTACCAAAACAGCCAGAATCGTTTCGCTGTTATCTAAGGTCGGCGTTTCGGAAAGGAAACAGCTCAGATCAAGAATATACTTCTTGATCTGTCCGACCGTGTAATCTACGCCCATTGCGTTCACAAGGGGCATCTCGTCATCACCGAGATTCTCGGGATAGAATTCCATGTTTTACCTCATCTTCCGCTTTCGTAACGTCCGCCGCTTAAGGCCTTGCGGCTTACAGCAGATGTGCACGGATCTCGTCTGCAGACAACGGGCTCAGATATGCCGGCGGCACATCGAATACGGTCTTACATCCACACATTCCTTCCGCCTTCATGCGTACGATCGCGCGGGCAAATGCCAGCAGCACCGACGCCGTGAACTCCGGATTGGAGTCAAGCTGCAAACGGTACTCGATCACATGCTTATGCTCTCCGTTTCCGGTGCTTCCGGTACGGAACACAAATCCGCCGTGGGGCATTCCCTGATGGTTGCGCGCGAATTCCTCTTCGCTGATGAAGTTCACCGTCGTGTCATAGTCGGCGAAATAGTTCGGCATCGTCTTGATGTCATTCTCAATCTTTGCAAGGTCTGCACCCGGCTTCGGAACGACATAGCATACTCTCGTGTGCTTCTGTCTCGTCGTCAGCTCCGGATTCTCCCCGTTTCTTACCGCCTCAAGCGCTTCGGGAACCGGAATCGTATACTGCTTTCCGTTTGCTACGCCCTCCACTCTGCGGATTGCGTCGGAATGGCCCTGGCTTACGCCCTTGCCCCAGAACGTATAATCCTGTCCGTTCGGAAGGATGCAGTTTGCATACAGCCTTGCAAGGGAGAACATACCCGGATCCCATCCGCAGGAGATCATGGCAACCTGGCCGCCTTCCTTTGCGGCAGCGTCGACATTCGCAAAATGCTCCGGAATTCTTGCGTGGGTGTCAAAGCTGTCCACAACGCAGAAGTCCTTCGCGTATTTCTTGGTCATCTCCGGCAGGTCCGTAGCGCTTCCGCCGCAGATCATCAGCACGTCGATGTCGTTTTTATGGGAAAGGATTTCCGATACGTTATAAACCGGAACACCTTCCGTCTGCAATTTAACGGTTTCCGGAGCTCTTCTCGTAAATACCGCAACAAGCTTCATGTCAGCATTCTGGCGGATGCCGAGCTCAATACCGCGGCCCAGATTTCCGTAGCCGAGGATTCCTACTCTAATACTCATATATACCTCCGATTTGACGGTTACCCGTATTCCAAGCGTTATTTTATCCCCGCAAAAAATTACTGTCAAGATGCACACCTTGCGGAAAATGCGTAATATATTTTGCATTTTTCGTAGGAATCCGATGTCTTTGCATCCGCTTCCGGAAGTTTTCGCGGTTTTGCCTTCCGATTACACGCGGAAGCTTTCCTTCGGTCCGAGATAGGAACGGGCGGGCTCTTCGCCTTCCTTAAAGATGACAAGCTTCTCAAGAACGAAATTCGGCGACAGTGCATAGATCGTAACCGTATTCGCGCCTTCATTAAGGTCCACCGGAACCGTCGTTACACGGATGTTGTCCAGTACGCCGGCTGCCCACGCATCATTGCCGTCGCCGACACGGAAGCCTTCCGGAATCGCGTTGATCTTCTTCAAACGGCCGTCATTCACGCCGATTCCGAAGAACAGCTCGGGCACCCTCACGGGCGGATTGCTCGGATTCTGATAAATGCTTACAAAATATCTGCCTGATGCCGGCACCGTAAAGCGGTAGGTCACGCCCGGTGCGTCCTTTGCGGCAAATGTGACATCCTGCGGGAACGCCTTCACGGCCGAAAGCGTGCGTCCGTAATCCGGCAGAATCTCAAAGGAACCGGCCTTCGTATCCTTCTTCCCGTAGAAATGCTCCGCCTCGATGGAAATATAATGTCCGAGCATTGCTCCCTCGCCGAATACCTTTGAAAGGTTCGGCATCGCATGAATCTTCTCCGACATATCCACACTGTTCTCGGCACAGTACAGGAACGTGCCGGCTTCCTCCTTAAGCGTCGGAACACAAACCGGAATCCGTACGCGGATATGGCCCGCCGCGCCGTGGATCTTCAACTCGAAAATCGTGCTCTCCGTAACCTTCGCGCGGTCAATCGTAACCTTCAAAAGCAGCAGGCTCTCCGGCTTTACGGTTCCGCTCATCTTCGAAACGGTAATGCAGTCTGACGGATTCTCAACGGTAAATGCGATCGGTTTGCCCGAAGCGGTCGAAAGACCGATGGTTCCATGCTCCGCTCTCGGGTCAAGGAATGCTCCCATCGTCAGTACACGTGCGGTCCAGGGCGTGCCTTCGGTATGCTGGCCCGTTCCGGGGATTGTCACGATCAGGCGGTCCTTATCAGCAGGGACAAATGTGTGCACGACCGGATTCTGACACTCTTCCTCACACCAGTACTTAAAGCCGATGTGCTCCGACATGCCCATGCCGTACCATTTTCCTTTATGAATCGTATGAAGTTCTTCGACAAGCGCGCGGTCCTTCTGATAGCAGACATCGATTTCCTTCGCAAGCTTCAGCGCATACGTGCTTCCGAACGAAGCATAGGCGTGGTTCAGCGTTGTAAGGGCCCACATCTTCATAACGGTAAGGTCCGCAACAACCGGCAGGTAAACAAGCTCGTAGTATCCGAATGCCGCCTCCTCCGAAATTTCGGCACGGAGCTTCTCCGCAGACGCAATCAGGCGGTCGCACTCCGCGATCAGTTCGTCACACTCGTTGTTTGCGAAAGGCGCATAAATGGTATCGTTCATCGCTTCGGTACGTCTTGCTACGGTAAGCTTCGTGTAGCCGCGCAACAGCTCCGCCATCTTTGCGCTTTCCGCATCGTCGATAAGTCCTGCGAAATGCTTTGCCGGGAACGTTTTCGTATACTTTACCGCGCTGTTTCGGTCACTCGTTCCGTAGCGGTCGAAATCATAAGCGAGATCTAAGAAATACGCAAGGGGATATTCATTGCTGAAGATATCGCCGACGTTTACGATCCACAGTTCGCGGATACCGTTATCGTAGGCGGTCGTCATCTGCTCCCAAACCTTCGGCAGGAACGAGGTGTTGTACCACTCGAAGGAAATCGGGTAGCCGTGATAATCAAAATGATAATACATGCCGTAGCCGCCCTTGTGGTCCCGCATCTCGGGAGTCGGGAGGGTACGGAGGTTTCCGTAGTTATCGTCGCAGAGCATCAGCGTAACGCCTTCGAGCTCGGGATCGCCCATCAGACCGGGAGTCGTCTCGTCGCCGTAGAAATAAGGCTCGACTTCTTTATAAAGGGCAAGCATTCTCGGGACCTTATCAAGATCCTTATTGACATGCTTTTTGATCAGCCCGTTCTGCGTCTTAAGGACGCGGCGCAACAGATCAATGTTGTCCGCAAGCGTCGCTTCGCGTCCGAGGATTGCCGTATCCGCCTCGCCGCGCATGCCGACCGTGATCACGTTCTCAAACTTGCCGCTTCTCTTAAGGCCGTCCTCCCAGAAACGGGTGATGCCCTTTTCGTTCGTGTTGAAGTTCCAGGCGTCGCCGTACACGGAATCCTTGCCGCGCACATAGCGGTATTCTTCGCCCTGGCGGCAGCACGGCTCATGATGGGACGCTCCCATTACGACGCCGAGTTCGTCCGCAAGGATTGCGTTCTCCAGTCCCGGGCCGTCATTCGGGAAGATTGCCGACCACATGGCGGGCCACAGATAGTTGCCCTTCAAACGAAGGAGCAGTTCAAATACATGCACATAAGCCTTTGCGTTGAAGCCGCCGTAATTCTTCGCACAGAAATTGCCGAAGGCCGGCCATTCATCGTTGATGAAGAAGCCGCGGAAACGTACGGAAGGCTCCTTCGAAACGAAACTGAAGCCCTCTTCCAGGGAGAAATCGCTAAGACGTGCCGGCTTCATGTCAAGCCAGTCGATGAACGGGGAAACGCCGAGCATTTCGGAAAGGTGGAACAGTCCGTAAACGGTACCTCTCTTCTCGCTTCCGGCAATGACGAGCGCCGTCTTAAACGTACCGTCTCCCTTGCCGAATACCGCTTTCTTCGGGACATCCTTCAAAACGGCAAAGGAAAACACTTCCCGCTTGCCTTCAACCGCTTTCAGATCGATCAGACCTGCTTTTCCGAGATTGGCGATCAATTTACTCTTTCCGGCGGTTCCGAACAGAACCGGCATCATCACCGCATCCGTGCCTTCCGCGCCCGTAAATACCTGCGGCTGCGCACCGAAAACCTCCTTCATGTCCTCACTCACGCGGCCTGCAATCTTAATTACGCCGCTCCATTCATCTGCGCTGCCGATCAAGGCAACCGCTCCTCTGCTGATATTACGCTTTGAAATACTGAAGTCCATGTTTTTTATCCTTTCGAACTTTTCTATGCCAAACGGCAGGTTTCCCGCCGTAGGTGTTTCTAATCGTTCAACGTATCTTTCTCCAATTGGAAAACCGCTTTAACGCTTCAGTTTAGCATAGCAGAAAGAAGACGTTTTTGCAATGAGAAGGGGACAAATAGACCCATTTTCCGAAAAAAATGTAACAACCCTCTTGACAGTGTAACAATGTTACGCTATAATGACCATCGTAACAATGTTACGGAGGTGAAACATGGAAGAAGACCGCAACCTGATTTCCAAGCGGGAACTGCTTTCCCGCTATGGAATTTCCTACGGTGCCTTGTACCGCTGGAAACGAAAAGGCCTGATTCCCGACGACTGGTTCATCCGTAAATCCACCGCCACCGGACAGGAGACGTATTTTCCGGAGGCACTGATCTGTGAACGTGTGGAGCGGATTTTAGAAACGAAGAACGAAGTTCTTCTGGATGAACTGGCGGGCAAACTGTCCGGCGAGGAACGGCAGAATGCCTTTATTGTGATTGACACACCTTACGGGGAGAAGTCCTTCAAAATGAACGACATCCGCTCCGTTACCCTGCGCGGGGACGGCGGAGCGATGATTGACATCACGGAAACCGTGAAACAACTTATTCCGAAAGGGAGGAATTAACTTATGAACATTTCTGGTGCCGGCTCGCTCCCGGGCGGCGTATACGACGACTCAATCCACATCAGCGGAAGCGGTAAAATAACCGGAACCGTTTCCTGCACCTCTTTCCATTCATCCGGATCCGGAAAGGTGGACGGTGATATCTTCTGCAGCGAATCCCTGCACAGCAGCGGTTCCTGTAAAATCGAAGGCTCCGTACAGGCGGAATCCGTATCCACTTCCGGTTCTTTCCGTGCCGGAGGAACGGTTTCGTCACCCGGAACCGTCCGGGCATCCGGTGCTTTCCATTCCAAAACCGTAAATGTCGCGGAGTTCCATACCAGCGGATCGGCCAATGTGGAAGGAGACCTTTCCGCGGAGGATGTAAAGATTTCCGGAGGAATCAAGTGTTCCGGCCTTCTGAATGCGGAGAACATCCATATCCGCTTCGGCGGGAATTCCGGCGCAGGCAGTGTCGGCGGAAGTTCCATTAAAATCGTACGCGGCGATTCCTTCAACATCGGAGGATTTATCTCCCGCATTTTCGGGGCTAAGGAGACCAACCGTTTCGACGTTCCGGGCTCCATTGAAGGCGATGAGATCTATCTCGAATATGTCGGCGCCGCTTCCGTTACCGGACGTGTCGTAAAAATCGGCCCCGGCTGTGACATCGGGCAGGTTTCCTACATCGAAAAAATCGAGGTTTCCGACGATGCTTCCGTCGGCAGCGTAGAACAGCTGAACGGCTGAACAGGGGGATTATCAATAAACAAGGGTACGCAAACCGCGTACCCTTGTTCAATCTCTTTACGGGAAAATGTAACAGTCATACCGGATTGCCTTGCCGTTAAGGCTGTAATCCGGTTTCCGGCCTGCAAGAAACGGGCCCTTCAGAGGCCTCTTTACCAGAATCCTGTGTGCGCCGGCCGAAACCGCGGCATCGAACAATTCCGTTTCCTCCCCGCATGGTTTCTCGAGTTGCTGCAGAAGCTGGAATTTCTTTTTGATCAATGCACTCTTATGACGTTCCGGAAACATCGGATCCAAAAGGATGACATCCGGTCTTTCCGCCATTGCCTTCATCGCTTCGATGCTGTCCCCGCAGTGCAAGGTCATCCGCGATACGATTCCGGCCATGGTTTCGTCGCATGCGGCTCTCCTTAAGGCGTCCGAAAGAAGCGCTGCAATCACCGGGTCGGACTCGTACAACTGCACGCAAAACCCGGCTGCTGCCAGTAAAAACGCATCTTCCCCGAGCCCCGCCGTGGCATCCACGGCCGTCGCGCGCTCCCCGAACGCTTTCCTTTTGGCTGCTTTTACAAGGAGTTCTCCGGCCAGACGTCCCTTTTGCGTGCGCGGAAGTATTCTGGTGAAATCCCCGCACATGGACAATTCTCCGTCCGTCAGGAACAGCTGCCCTTCCTCCATTTTAAGCACCATGTCTCCCCTCGGGGCGTCCGTTGCAAGCTCAAATCCGAATTCCGACGCGATTCCTTCCGCCAGCAGACGGTCCGGTTGTTCTATGGCGATCAGCCTCATCCGTTCTTTCCTTTCTGCGCATGAAAATAGGCCTCCCAGCCGCATAACGACTTCCGGAGGCCGTAATTCCTATTTGAAAAATGATGCTACGATGCCGGCAACACCGATTGCGGTAAGAATGATCGGAACAACAATCGCATTCCTTGTTTTCGCTGCAATGTAGCTCTTCGGATTCTTCGGATTATAGTAAATATCGATCTTGTTACCGACTTTGTATTTCTTCTTTCTCTGGGAGCGGATATTCAACATATCCCGAATCTCCTCTTCGTTGGCGTTAAAGGAAACAACCGGAACGTAATTGGTCACCTTCTTGCCGTCGTTGGTCATGTCAACATCCTCATGAATGTCCACGATTTCCGCATTTGCAAGGACATTAAATACTTTCTTGCGGCGCAGGGTAAGCAACAATCCGCCGATACCCGCAACCCCTAAAACAATGCCTCCGAACAGCAAAACATAATGTAACATTCCTCTACCTCCCCTTTATTCCTTGGTTGCCACATCATACAGCAGGTTTACGCATCCCTCGATTCCGAAGGTGCTGCTGTTCAATGTCATGTCATAATTCTGCGCTTTGCCCCATTCATAGTCCGTATAGTACTTGTAATGGTTTGCACGCGCCTTATCGCGCTTCCGGATGGTCTTCTCCACATCCTCCGGGGCAAATCCGTATTCCTTCACGGCGCGTTCCGCCTTGTTCTCCATATTGCCGTGGATAAATACATGTAACGAATCCGGAACGTCTCTTAAGATGAAGTCGGCACAGCGGCCTACGATGACACAGTTCTCCTTGGCTGCGATATCCTTGATGATATCGGACTGCACAACAAACAGCTGGTCCTGCAGCGGAAGCATGTTTCCGCCAAATACCATCCCTGCATACGTCATATTGCTTGCGATATTAAACAGAAGGCTTCCCGTGATATGTTCTCCCTGCTCTTCGATGAAGTCCTTCGCCAGGCCGCTTTCTTTTGCGACTCTGTCAATCAGCTCCTTATCATAGTAGGAATATCCGAGCTTCTCGGCCAGCTGCTTGCCGATCTGCCTTCCGCCGCTTCCGCACTCACGGCTGATTGTAATAATCTTTTTCATGGCAGCGCCTCCTTTATTTATGTTTTATCTATTATACCACACGGCCAACGGATTAGGCAACTTTATCGCCTGACATTTTCCGTGAAAACAGCCTGTTTTTTATTTCTTTTCCAATTCGTATACGGCCGGATCGTAATACTGATAATAGATTTCCTTTCCTTTTGCTTCGGCATATGCCATGTAGCAGGAATCGCCTTCCTTGACCTTATCATAAACCGACTGTCCTACGACATAGGATTTTGCTTCATTCTGACGGTTGAAAAAGTATATATAGTGGGTGGTCGTCGTTCCGGTCGCGTTTCCGTTCTCGTCCCGGTCGGTTGTCGTCTTCGTATTTTTCTTTGTGATTTTCACGATCTCCGCATAGCAGGACGTCTTCTCCGGCTTGGGAGGAAGCTTTGCGATATTGCGTGAATTGAAAAAGATCATCATCCCGACAGTCAGAACGACCGGCAGGACACAGGCGATGATACGCGGCACGCTGACCTTTTTCTTAAAAATCGATACGCCAAGCGAAATCGCACTGAACAATGCGATTACCCCGGTTGCCCCAAACATAAAGAACGAGAACAGGTCACGCATATCCTTCTTCTCCGAGTAATAAATCTCGTAGTCAACCTTCAGCAATTCGTCGGTGATCACGACCTTTCCTTCCGGGCTTTGGCTCTTCGATTGCTCCACAATCTTCGCCCTTTGCTCCCGAAGCTTGTTCCTCTCATCTCCCGATTCACGAAACCGGTTAATCATAAACTTGATTCCCAATGCGAAAATGACCATGCAAAGAATGGAAATGGCAAGTCCTTTTAGAAATCTTACGAAAGTGTCTCCCATATTGTCCCCCTTGTCCGTCTTCAAAAGTGCTTTTATCAATCATATAATAATTCACTTGAAAACTCAAGCGTTTGGGGAGCCAGGCACCCCGGGGCATAAGAAAATCCCCCGCGAAGGGGGGATTTTCAAACAATCCGGTTTTTCAAAAAGACCTGATCGGCTTACGCCTCCCAGCCTTCCCGGTATAAGATCCAGATGTCATTGACAATCAGATACTCCCTGTAGTGGCTACCACCCCACTCATTATAAACAACTTCTACCGTGACCATCTTGATTCCGGAATCTCCTTCAAACAGACGCCATGTGCCATCCATTCCATCCATCGTGTAAGCCCCGGTCCTGGTCTGCTTGTTCGGCCAGACCTTATCTCTCTCTTTGTTCAATACATACATGTTATGGTTGTAGATACCACCGTCATTACTGTTATAAGAAACATAATCTTCACTAAACAACGGTGTAGAATCCCCGTCCAGATAAGTTGCTCCGAGATTTACAGAAAAATAATAATTAGGCTCGTCTACCTCTCTCTCAACCGTTGCAGAAACAATCGTATGGTTCGTCCGGTCAACCTTGATGCCGATCAGTTGTCCGAGTGTTTCCGCCTCGGCAGCAGTTTCTTCGGTCCACGAAACGGATCTGTAGAACCGTCCGAAGTCTTTCTGACAATAATCATTCTCCTGATAGCTCCCGATGTAGTTCCCGTCTGACATTAGATATCCGGCAAGGAAATAATCATATGTCTCCTTTGACTTCTCCGTTCCTGTATAGACGAACGAATCGACATCGCCTTCCGAATCGTATTCCGTTTTATAGGACGCCCCGCATCCGTAAGCCGCAACCTCATAAATTTGCACGACATTGTAATCATCCACCTGCACCGAAGTCAGCAACGAACATTTCGTGACCGGCACATCTTTGAAGGATGCACGCAGTTCTTTCAAATACTGTTCCTTATGACTGTTCATCAACGCGGTATTCTTTGCCTGGTAGTCCTCCAGGGTGTTCTGAAGCATCTTGTCCAGAGGCCACTCTGTCCCGTCGTAATACAGATAATTGTCATAAAGCTTGATGGACTCAGCCGGCACATCCTTCTTTCTGGGAGACTCGTTCCAGGTAAAGCAATAGAAGTTGCCCTTAAAATATCCATACAGAATATATTTCGATCCATTGTCAATTGCGACAGGGCCGCACAATTCGTCATAAACGACACTCCTGATATCGGAATAGCTCATTCCGGAGTGAAGTCCCTGCCCGAGATCAATATACGGCGCTTCCTGTCCGGAATTCCCCAAATCTACCATTCTTACTACGCATGCCTCCGGCAGCGTCTCCTTGCTGTTCGTAAATGCAAAGTATACCTTGCCGTCAAATGTCATTCCGCCCGTAAGGCCGTCTTCACGATTCTTGCCCCAGTATTCATACCGGTAATTCTTTCCGATTTCGGCAATCACTTCATTGGCCGGCTTCCCGACAAATCTCGAGATGTCCCCATAATCGATTGCTTCGTCTGACAGAACCGGCGTCGGCGTCGGTGTTAAGCCCGGAGTCGGCGTAGGTTCACCGGTCGGCGTGACATCAGGCGTCGGTGTTGCGGAAGGCGTCAGCTTCGGCGTAGGCGTCACATCGGGCGTAACGGTCGGTGTTACGGTCGGTTCCTTCTGCCGGCGGTTTTTCTCCACCCATACGGTCTTGCCGATTACGCCGATCAGAATTCCCACACACAAAACTGCTGCCACGGCAACCCATCTTCCAAACATAGAGATGTCGCCTGATTTTCTTCTTTCCGCTGTCTTCTTCGGTTCCGGAGTCACTTCTTTTTTCACATAGTTCTTCCCGGCGTTCTCGCTTCTTAGCAAAATGTCTTCATCAATTGCTCCCATACTTCTGAACAAATCTTCTTTAGTCATTGAAAAATCCCCCCTTCCTGAGGCATTTCTTCAACTTCTTGCGTACGCGGCAAAGCATTACCGTGACATGATTGTCCGTCATGCCGTAACGTCCGGCGATTTCCGCAACGGGTTCCGTAAAGAAATACCGTCTTACGAAGACATTTCCTTCCGTTTCGGGAAGCGCCCGGACAAATGTGCGTATGCATTCCTCCAGTTCTTTCGCCTCATATTCCTTTTCCACATTGCTGCTGCTTGCAATGCACTCCCCCAGTTCCTCTAAAACCAGGTCACGCTCCCCGCCGCCGCGTTTTGCAGCCGTTTCCGCCTGTACGCGGTTCACGGCAATGTTCCGGGTAATCTTCGCAAGAAACATCTTCAGTTTCTGCGGAATCGTCGGCGGAATGGAGTTCCATGCTTTAAACCATGTATCGTTTACACATTCCTCGGAATCCTCACGGTTATGAAGGATGCGGTCGGCAACGGTCATGCAATATGCGCCGTATTTGACCTCCGTCTCCCGGATTGCGTCGGAATTTCTGTGCAGATACAATTCGATTATCTGACAATCTTCCAAAACCTTTCCTCCTTTATGCTTGATATAAGCCCTCTCACCTATACAGACAGAGTTTTCTGCAAAACATTACACATTTTTTCAAAAAATTTTTTTCTTCTCCGAAAAAGGCTTTTCCACCGCCCCGGAAAAGATGATGTTGCCATTTTTCTTCCTTCGTTTTATACTGTAAACGTTATGACACAACAGAAAGAGGTCCTTATGGTTTATAATACGATTCTTGATGCAATGGGGCATACACCCATGATCAAACTGCAGCGCATGACCGGTCCGGACTGCGCGGATGTACTTGTCAAATTCGAAGGCCTGAACGTCGGCGGATCCATTAAGACCCGGACCGCATACAATATGATCCTGGCCGCCGAGAAGGAAGGCCTGATCAAAAAAGACACGATTATCGTGGAGCCGACAAGCGGCAACCAGGGCATCGGTCTTGCACTGATCGGCGCCGTACGCGGATACCGCACGATCATCATTATGCCCGATTCGGTAAGCGAAGAGCGCCGCAAGCTCGTACACCACTACGGTGCGGAAGTCATCCTGATCCATGACGCCGGAGACATCGGCGCATGCATCGAGGAATGCCTGAACACGGCGATCCGTATGCAGGAGGAAGACCCGAACGTCTTCGTTCCCCAGCAGTTTAGCAACCCGAACAATCCGCTTGTGCACAAATACCACACCGGCGTGGAGATTCTCGAGCAGGTAGCCGGTCCGATTGACGGTTTCTGCAGCGGCATCGGTACCGGCGGAACGATATCCGGCATCGGTGAGGTGCTCCGAACCCAGAACCCGGATATCACTATCTGGGCCGTGGAGCCGGAAAATGCGGCGATCCTCTCGGGAGGTTCCATCGGAACCCATTTGCAGATGGGTATCGGCGACGGACTGATCCCCGATAACCTGAACCAGAACATCTACTCCGACATCTATATCGTTACCGACGAAGTTGCCTTGCAGACGTCCCGCGACCTGGCTGCAAAGGAAGGTATCCTCTGCGGCATCTCAAGCGGAACCAACGTGGCTGCCGCCCTTGCCCTCGCGAAAAAGCTCGGACCCGGCAAGACGGTCGTTACCATCCTTCCGGATACAGCGGAACGCTACTTCTCGACACCGCTGTTCGACGGCGAATAAGCAAAAATATCGGGATAACCGGTCATCCGGCTATCCCGTTTTTTAATCATTTCTCCAAGATGCGGATGCTTGCAAGCATGGATTCCAGTTCCGCACGGTTCGCCTCATTGGTGCAGACGGTTATGATGAGGCGGTTCTCCTTATCGTAATAATAATCCACCTCTCTGGTCTCGCCTCCGTCCGAATCGGTATAGGAAAGCTTGACGGCCGGATACCTGCCTTCCCCGTAGGTTACGTTGTCTTCGCGCCGGAACTCATAACTGTAGGTTTCGGACTTCATGACAAGGGCGATATCCTCCTCGAGGTCGGAACCCTCGGCAATCGGCGCAACCGACATATAATAGGCACCGTTGGATCTTTTTATGTCAAAGCGGTCCATCCTGACCTTTGTAACGGTATCCAAAAGGACGCTTTTATAGTCTGCATTCCTGGTATCCACAACAAGCGAATACCCGTGTTCCTTGGATGTAAAACGCTTCTTTCCCGCCAGATACGGAATGGCGAGAAGTACAATGACCAAAAGCAGGATCGCGGCCAGCAGGCAGCCGATAATGATGACATGTTTTGACATCCCCGGTTGTTTTTTATTCTCCATTGCATTCTTCCTTAAAAAGTGATATAACATCATTATTTTATACGAAAACCTTCAGGAAAGCAATGATATGCTGAAAGAATCCCATACAATCGATATGTGCAGCGGATCCCTTCCGAAGAAGATGATCCTGTTTGCCGTTCCGCTGATCCTGTCCAGCCTGTTGCAGCTTATGTTCAACGCGGTGGATCTTGTTGTCGTGGGCCAGTTTGTCAATGATACCGCGGTTGGCGCCGTCGGTTCCACGAGCGCCCTCATCAACCTGATCGTCAACCTGTTTATGGGTCTTTCGGTCGGCACGAACGTCCTGACCGCGCGTTATGTCGGCTCCGGGCGTGAGGAAGACGCTTCCGAAACCGTCCACACCTCGATTCTGATCAGCGTTGTATGCGGCTTTCTCCTTGCATTTGTCGGCGTGCTCTTCGCAAAACCGATGCTTGCCCTGATGGGCTCTCCCGAGGGCGTTATCGATCAGGCCGCCTTATACCTTCGAATCTATTTCCTCGGTATGCCGATTATGATGCTTTATAACTTCGGCAGCGCGATTCTTCGTGCGATCGGCGATACCAGACGCCCGCTTTACTATCTGACGGTTTCCGGTATTGTCAATGTCCTCATGAACCTTTTCTTCGTCATCGTCTTAAAGCGGGGCGTGGACGGCGTTGCCTGGGCAACCGTAATCTCCCAGGGACTGTCGGCAATCCTTATACTGAACAATTTATACCATTCGGAACACTGCTGCCGTCTGATCCCCTCGAAGCTTAAGATTACGGCTTCCAAACTGAAGGGCATCGCCCAGATCGGTATTCCGGCAGGAATTCAGGGCTGTATCTTCTCCGCTTCCAACGTGCTGATCCAGTCCTCCGTCAATTCCTTCGGCGACGCTGCAATATCGGGAAGCGCTGCCGCCGCCAATCTCGAGGGCTTCGTTTACGTATCCATGAACGCGTTCCACCATACGGTCTTGAGCTTCACCGGTCAGAATTACGGCGCCGGCAAATTCGACCGCGTCCGCAAAACACTGTTCTGGGGCCTTCTCTACGTGACCCTGGTCGGCGGAGTACTCGGAAACTTGGTTGTTCTGCTGCGGGTTCCGCTTCTCAATCTGTATATTTCCGGCGCGGATGCGATTTCCTACGGAATTACACGTATTTTCATGATCAACACCTTGTATTTCCTTTGCGGGACCATGGATGTCGCCGTCGGGTCCCTCCGCGGAATGGGCTTCTCGCTTGTTCCGATGTTCGTGTCCCTGGCCGGCGTCTGCGGATTCCGTGTCGTATGGATCTTCACCTATTTTCGTGCGCACCATACGCTTTCCATGCTGTTCGTTTCCTACCCGATCAGCTGGTCGGTCACATTTGCCGCACACCTTGCAGTCTATTTCCTCTGGGCACGAAAGAAACGCCTGGCGGCCTCCTAAGCCGGATTCCCCATCCGACGGAAGGCCGCTTTTTTCTTGTTCCGACCGTTCTCCCCCGTTACTTATGACGCGATGATTTGCTTTTTTATGTAAAATGTGCTATATTTTAGTATTAAGTCTATTGGGTTTACATGTTGAATGAATCGTTCCTATTAATGTTTTGTATGTGCCGGGGAGTTTGAATGAATGAAAAATAAGAAGAAAAAACCGAATAGCATACCGGATGAACCGGTCGTTTCCGAAGTGTCCGACGTTTCCGGAGCCGTTTTGGAAGAATCCGCCAGTGAAAAGGCGAATTCCGAAGAGACTGTCTGTGAAGATGCGCAAGCCGAAGCGCCCGTTAAGCCGAAGAAGCATCCTTTGCATACCCTTTTCTCGAAACCGCCGCTTTGCTACCGGCTGGTTCAGATTTATTTGTTTTCTTTTCTGACGACCTACGTTGTGGAAGCATTTTCCCATTACAAATCACTTCCGCAGCTTTTACACGTCATCCGTCATCCGCTTGTCTTTCTGGCAAATATGCTGATCGTTTCGATCCTCTTTATTCCGGCGATCCTGTTCCGGAAGCGTGTATTTGCCTTTATTATGGCAGCCGTTGTCTGGCTTACGGTCGGCGTTGTGGACTTTATCGTCCTGCATAACCGGGTTACGCCGTTCAATGCCAACGACTTCAAGATGATTGACGATGCGCTCAATGTCGTCGTCCATTATTTCACCGTGCCGCAGATCATTATGGTCGTTGTCGCGATTATATTCGGCATATTCGTGATTGTTTTCTCAGCAATCAAATCCCCGAAAACCGCGAAACCGGTTCCGTTTAAAACCTCCATCCCGCTCTGCGCCGCGCTGATCGGACTTCACATCATGCTGATTTCCGGTTCCGTCCGCGTGGGTATTCTGGAAAGAACCTTCCCGAACCTCGCCAACGCGTATCAGGACTACGGCCTTCCCTACTGCTTCACGTTCAGTATCGTGGACAAGGGAATTAAGAAGCCGAGCGATTACTCCAAGGGACGTGTAAACCAGGTTATCGATAAGCTCCCGTCCTCCACGCCGACTCCCTCCAAGGAGCCCGACAAAGTGGACGATTCCCTTCCGAACGTCATCGTGATCCAGTTGGAATCTTTCTTTGACCCGAAGCGCATAGACGGTATCCGCTTCGAGACCGATCCGATTCCGAATTTCACGCGCCTGTTTAACCATTATTCTTCCGGCTACCTGACCGTTCCGAGCATCAGTGCAGGTACGGCCAATACGGAATTTGAAGTGCTGACCGGCATGAATATGGCCGATTTCGGTACCGGCGAATACCCGTACCGCACCATTCTGCAGACCACCACGACCGAAAGTCTTGCCTATAACCTGAAGAATCACGGCTATGCCTGCCATGCGATTCACAACAATACCGCATCCTTCTACGGCCGGGACGTCGTATTTTCCAATCTCGGCTTTGACGATTTTGATCCCATCGAAACCATGACCGGCGTGGAGCGGAACGCCCTGAACTGGGCTAAGGACAAGGTTCTTTACCCGGAAATCGTTACCGCTCTTGATTCCACGCCCGGACCGGACTTCGTATTTGCCGTATCCGTACAGGGCCACGGCAAATACCCCGACGAAGAGATTTTGGAGAACACCGTAACCCTGAACCGGCTCACGGCGGCCTTTGACGATTCCACGATCTACGGGCTTCGCTATTATACTTCGCAGCTGAACGAGATGGATGCATTTGTCGGAAGTCTGTTAAGCTACCTCGCCGAACGGAAGGAGAAAACGGTCCTGGTCCTTTACGGCGACCACCTTCCGGGCTTTGATTTTGAAGAAGACAGCCTGAAATTCGGAAGCCTTCTGCAGACGGAATACGTGATCTGGTCCAACTACCCGATGGAAACCGTGCACAAGGACCTTTATGCTTATCAGCTTGCCGCCTATGTGCAGGAGCGGATCGGGCTTCACGAGGGCTACTTAACAAGACTCCACCAGGCGCATCTGCATGACGAGGCCCCGGTTTCCGACACATACCTTTCCGAGTTGCAGGTTCTTTCGTATGACATGCTGTACGGGGAACAGTACTGCTGGGAAGGCGTGAATCCGTATAAACCGACGGAATTACGCTTCGGTTTCCACAAGCCGACGATCACGGACACGCATACCGTATATGCTTCTGATGACACCTGCTACCTGACCGTATACGGCACCCGTTTCTCGCCGTATGCTTCCGTCTATATTAACGGAACACGGTATAAAGAGACGATTTATGTTACCGAGAACGAACTGTTCCTTCCGGGGATTACATTAGAGGACGGCGATATTCTCAGTGTGGGAATATATAATGACGGCGAACTGCTGTCCGAATCGGAAGATTATCCGTTTCACAGACCGGTCATCAATTAATAAACGAGGTAAATCCATTCCATGAGTAAACGAATTCTTTCCTTTCTGTTTTGCGGACTCCTGTCCGCTTTAGGCGTCCTGCTGATCCTTCTCGGAATCCTTGACTCCGGCCAGGCGAATGCCGAGGAAATGCCCTATGCGACGCATATGCTGCTGACCATCCCCGGGATCCTGTCAATCGGTGCGGGTCTTCTGTGCCTGACAAGAAAAATCCACCGGTCAGGGAAAGGATTCGTTCTTCTGAACTTCCTCTACATCCTTCTCGGTGGATTTCTGATCGAGTGTATTTATTTCCAGTTTATTCATTTCGGAACAGCCAACGCGCAGCCCCGCATGGCGATTCCCGCTTTCGGGATCAGCGCTGTTTTCGCCGTTCTCTTTATGATCTTTCACATTATCTTTACCGTCGTTTACGATAAGCTTAAAAAGTAATCCTACATAGCTTCCCAAAGGGCTTCATTGACCTCGACGCGGGATTTGCTGCGCCATTCCTCATAAAGCTCCTTGAAGTATTCTTTACAGATCTGGGCGTATGCCTCTTCCTCGGCGCGCTGCGTTTCCGCGGCATTCACTCTGTTCTTGCAGCAGAAGATGTAGAATCCGTCATTCGTTTCCACAACCTGGCTGACCTGGCCTTCCTTCAGCTGGAACAAACGGTCCGTAATCTCACGGTCAAAGGAATCCGGCCCGATCGTCATCTCAACGCTCGGCGCATCGGTCTTGGATTTGGCAAATTTCATGAAATCCTCGGTCGTGGTTGCCTGCCCGAGCAGAATCTGCATGTCCTCCCGGAGTTCCCGTAAGCCTTCACCGGAAATCTGTACCGGGTTTCCTTCGTTGTCGATATAGATCTTCTTTTTGAACAGATAGTAAAAATCGGCTCTTTTTGTTTCATTCTCATCCGGTTTCGCCTTAACGTTCAGCGTAACCGCTTCGTAAACCTTCTTCGCTAAAACATTATCCGTATAAATGGAACGTACGAGCTCTTCGGTGATTCCGTAACGCTTTGCGGTTTCCTCCGTAATGCCGTTTAAGAAATCATGGGTGTAATCGTTTACGTCTAAAACGTCATCGGCCCCGAGGGCAATTCCGAACTCGTCGGCCATCTTTCCGACCAGCTTAATGTAAATAATCTTCTCAAGCAGTTCGTCTTTCATCAGCTCGGAGTAGGTACGTCCGTCTCTTGTGAAGCGGAAATCCCAGATTCCTTCGCCGTAAAGCGTTTCCACCTCTTCCCGCATGCTTAACAGATATATATTGGCTTCCGCATAGCTGACTTCGGTTCCGTCGATGCGCATCAGCACATCCTTCGTGAATCCCTGGCTTGACGGAAACTTTTTATCTCCGCCGCGGTTCTTCTTACAGGCCGTAAGCGTTCCCGTAAGGAACACGCCTATCATCATTAACGCGAGTATTTTCCGAATTCTTCTCATGCGTTTCCTCCGTTCTCATCAATCAGGATCCGTTTCATCGTGTCGAGTACCGAAATACATTCTTTGATCGTTCCGACGGAATCGGTCCGCTCCCCGGAAACCGTATAGGTAAAGGACGGGCAGGCTCCCG
The DNA here is from genome assembly GCA_946402335.1 of uncultured Lachnoclostridium sp. Classification (GTDB taxonomy): domain Bacteria; phylum Bacillota; class Clostridia; order Lachnospirales; family Lachnospiraceae; genus ISDg. The sequence continues at coordinate 12,759 of CAMIWE010000007.1, read as the reverse complement.
GCGTCATGGCGATCTTCCGGCCGTAGGCTTTCAAAAATTCCGGAATCTTCTCAATCCGGATCTTCGCCTTCTTGTACATTGAAAGGACAAGAAATCCCTTCCGAAGCGTCACCTTTTCCGCGTAGCAGCGGTGTGCGGACGATTTTAACAGTGCCACATACAATAAGAGATTCACGCAATCCGGCATATCACCGAACCGGTCGCACATTTCCTCCGCCATATCGCTTAAATCGTCATCATTCTCAATGCACGCAATCCGCTTATACATATCTAACTTCTGCATTTCGTTGCGGATGTAGGTGGACGGAATGTAAGCGTCCAGATCGGCATCGACCATCGTCTCGAAGGTTTCCTCCTCGACTTCTTCCCCCTTCATAGAGCGTACCGCTTCTTTGAGCATTTTGCAATACAAATCGTATCCGACCGCTTCCATATGTCCGCTCTGGGCCGCTCCCAGAAGGTCTCCGGCACCGCGGATTTCCAGGTCCCGCATGGAAATTTTGATTCCGGAACCGAGGTCGGAATATTCGCGGATCGCGGCAAGACGCTTCTCCGCAACTTCCGAAAGCATCTTTCCCTTCCGGTACAGGATAAAGGCGTACGCCGTCCGGCTCGAACGCCCGACACGGCCCCGCAGCTGGTATAACTGGGACAGACCGAAACGGTCCGCGTCATCGATGATGATCGTATTGACGTTGCTGATATCCATACCGGTCTCGATGATCGTCGTCGAAACCAGAACGTCAATGTCGCCGTTGATGAACTCGAACATGACATCCTCGAGCATGCGCTCGCTCATCTGCCCGTGGGCAAAGGAAACGTTTGCGCCGGGGCAGAGTTCCTGCAGCTTTCCCGCGATTTCTTCGATTCCGTTAATCCTCGGCACGACATAGTATACCTGTCCGCCGCGGTTCAGTTCGCGGTTGATTGCCTCGCGGATCATTTCCTCGTTCCGCTCTAAGACAAATGTCTGGATCGGAAGCCGGTCTCTCGGCGCCTCCTCCAAAACGCTCATGTCGCGGATTCCGATCAGGCTCATATGGAGCGTCCGCGGGATCGGTGTCGCCGTCAGCGTCAGCGCGTCAACGTCCTTGCGCATCTGCTTGATCTTTTCTTTATGGGTCACGCCGAACCGCTGCTCCTCATCGACGATCAGCAGTCCGAGGTTTTTGAATTCCACGTCTTTGCTTAAGATCCGGTGCGTTCCGATCAGAATGTCCACGCGGCCCGTGCGGACCTTTTCGATGACCTTCTTCGAATCGGCCGGCGTGCGGAACCGGCTGAGCAGCTCCACCGTGAACGGGAAGTCCCGAAGCCTCATGGAAAATGTGTTGTAATGCTGCTGGGCAAGGATTGTCGTCGGTACTAAAACGGCAACCTGCTTTCCGTCCGAAACGGCCTTGAAGGCGGCACGAATCGCGATCTCGGTCTTTCCGAACCCGACATCGCCGCAGATCAGACGGTCCATGATCTTCGTGCTTTCCATGTCCCGCTTCGTATCTTCGATTGCATGGAGCTGGTCCTCCGTCTCTTCGTACGGGAACAACTCCTCAAATTCCTTCTGCCATACCGTATCCGCGCCGTACGCATGTCCCGGGCGCTCCTGGCGGATTGCGTAAAGCTTGATCAGATCCTGCGCGATATCCTTTACCGCATGGGAAACGCGGGTCTTGGTCGTCTTCCACTCCGTGCCGTTTAATTTGTTCAGCTTCGGCTTCTTCGCGGCATCGGAGTCCGCGTATTTCTGGATTACGTCGAGTCCGGTCGCCGGAACGTACAAAACGCCGCCGTCCCCGTATTCCAGTTTGATATAGTCCTTCACGACCTTGTTGGTCGTAATCTGTTCAATTCCTTTGTAGACGGCGATTCCGTGATTCTCATGCACCACATAGTCGCCGTTCGTCAGCTCGCTGAGAGCATTGACACGCGCGCCGGAATAGGGGCTTTTCTTCGCCTTTTTCTTCCGCTCGCGTCCGAAGATGTCGCTTTCATCAATTACAACGAACTTAATCTGCGGATATTCAAAGCCCTGATGCAGGTTTCCGTATATAACCATGACCTCTTTCGGTCCGACAACCCGCTCCTCGTCCTCGCTGAAGAACGCGCTAAGTTCGTATTCGCGCAGATTTTCCGCCATTCTGGCCGCACGCGTATGCGAACCGCACACGATCAGTACACGGTAGCCGTTCTTCCGGTAGTTCGTCAGGTCGTGCACAAGCGTTTCAAAATGCTGGTTATAGGAAACGACCGGACGGGCAAATACGTCAAAGCTCGCCTCCTTCTTCCAGTCCGAAGGAACGCCCGCAAGCGTCGTCAGCAAAACCGTCCGTCGCTTCGTAAACTGCGCGAGAATCTTTCCGTATGCGAAGATGGCATCGGTCTGTCCCGGAAGGATATAGCCCTTCTCAAGGCGCCCCTGCATGCTTTCCGCGAACTCCGTCGTGCTGGCCTGCGCACCCTGCTCGATACGGCTCGGTTCGTCCATGACAAAAAGCGTCGTATCCTCCGGAAAATACGACAGAAAGCTTACCGTTTCCTTGCGGAAATACGTTATATAGGCATCCAGGTTGGTCGCATTTTTCAAGAAGCGTACGTTATCGCGGAATTCCTCAACCGTACGCCTGATCCGCGCCGATTCCTCGGTTTTCATCTCATCATAGTATTTCTTTCCGACCGTCTCGGCTTCCTTCGTGATCTTTCGAAGGCCGGCCTCAATCTCATCGTCCCGGAATATGTATTCCATGGCCGGGTAAATGACCAGTTCGTCCGCTTTGTCGATGGAACGCTGGCTCGAAACATCGAAACTGCGGATGGAATCGATATCGTCTCCCCAGTACTCGATACGGTACGGCGTCTCCTCGCTCAGCGGAAAGACGTCGACGATGCCGCCTCTAACGGCAAATTCGCCCGGATTCTCCACCTGTGCCTGCTTCTGATAGCCGAGTACGACCAGCTGCTCCGTAAGTTCTGAAAGCGGAAGCACGCTGTCCATGTTAATGCGGATCACGGCACTTCGGATCTCCTCAAGCGGCAGCAGACGGTCCAGAAGTCCCTGCACGCTTGTGATGACGGTGCACGGCTCGCCTTCCGCGAGCTTTTTGATCACGCTCATCCGCTCCTTAACGATGGCGTTACCGCGCACGTCGGCATTGTAAAAGATTACGTCCTTCGACGGATATACGCAGACGTTCCGGTCATAAAGGCTGATATCCTCCGCCATTTCCTTCGCGCGGATTTCGCTCGCCGTAATGACCAGCCGGAACGGATAATCCTGCCCCAAAGCGCTTACGAAGTGACTTTTTTGCACAGAAGTGCACCCCGATATTTGTACCGGGGCTTTTTTACGCATTAAAAATTCCCGCGCCGCGCAGAACTCGCGGTCCTCCGCAAGCGGTTCCAAAAAGGTCTTTCTCATAGTACTCCGTCAATGGAATTCCTCATTTTGAGGAAATGATTCGGGGTCAGTTGTATTTGTTCATGGCGGCTTCCGCGCCTTGCTCAAGATACAGCGGAACTTCTTCGGTAATCGTCTTCAGTGCCTCGCGGATAAGCGGCTCCTGCTCCTTCGGAAAATGTGCAAGCACATGGTCCGCAAGGTCCCACCCGAAGGGTTTCTCGCCGACACCGATGCGAAGTCTTGCGAATACGCTTGTTCCGATGTGTTCGATAATGCTCTTTAATCCGTTATGTCCGCCGGCGCTTCCCTTCGTGCGAAGCCTAAGCTTGCCGGGTTCCAGGGAAATGTCGTCGCATAAAACCAGCAGGTCTTCCGGCGGAATTTTGTAAAAGTCCATAAATGCGCGGACGCATTCGCCGCTGTTATTCATAAAGGTCTGCGGCTGTACGAGCAGTACCCTCTTTCCGCCGATCACGCCGCGTCCGGATACGCCCTTTAATTCGTTTCCGGTCAGATTGATCCCGAACGCGTCTGCCAGCGCCGTAACCGCGTCAAATCCCACGTTATGCCTCGTTCCCGCATACTTTCGTCCGGGATTGCCGAGTCCGACAATCAGAATCATTTTTTCATTCTCTCCTTCCCGCGATGCGGTGTTCTCCCGGTTTCTGCGAAACAGCAATAAGCACATTCTGTGTTCATCCCTTCCTGCATCGGATCCTTTGTTAACAATGAAATACTTCTTTTGCGATATCAACGGTTGCTTTCGCGTCGGAGCCGTAATAATCCGCTCCGATGCGCTCCGCATATTCGGGCGTCAGCACGGCGCCGCCGACCACGGTTTTACAGTTCAGTCCGGCTTCTTTAAGCGCCCGGATCGTTTCCTCCATGCTTCCGAGGGTCGTCGTCATCAGCGCACTCAGTCCCACAAGCGGGGCGCCGGTCTCCTTTGCCGCCTGCACGACAACCTGCGGGTCCACATCGCGGCCGAGATCCTTTACGGTGAAGCCGTAATTCTCAAGAAGCATTTTAACGATATTCTTTCCGATATCGTGGATATCGCCCTTTACGGTGGCGAGCACGATCGTGCCCTTGCTCACCTGTTCCTGTCCGGAACTTGCCATAAACTCCTTCACGCGGACGAAAACGCCCTGTACAACCGACGCGGACAGCATCAGCTGCGGAAGGAATATTCTTCCTTTCTCAAAGCCTGCCCCGACCGTATCCAGTGCCGGGATCAGAACCCCGTTCACCATGGCCATCGGGTCGCCTTCCTTCAGCCATTCGTCTGCAAGAAGTTCTCCCCGTTCCGCTCTTCCGGTCAGGATTGCGGCATACAGTTCCGCCGCCTTTTCCCCGAGGGTTTCCCGGATCTTCGCCTCGGTTTCATCGGCTACCGAAGCTGCCGGGGTAGCCGCGCCGGGCTTTGCCTCCGCCTTGGCCGGCACAAAATCCTTATAGGCTTCCGTATAGGCCATTGCGTGTTTATCGATATTCATTAAAAGACGGTACGCCCGGATTGCGCCCATCATCGAATCCGAATTAGGATTCATGATCGGAAGCGTCAGCCCGTTCTGGAGTGCCATCGTTAAAAACGTCGTATTGACAAGTTCCCGGTTCGGCAGGCCGAAGCTGATGTTCGAAACCCCGAGAACCGCACCCGTGTGCAGCCTGTCGTGTACCATTTTCAGTGCCTTAAGCGTCTCGGCGACAACGGCCTGCTCGGCACTTGCCGCAAGCGTAAGGCAGTCGATCTGTACGTCGGATCTCGGAATCCCGATTGCCTCCGCGCGGTTTACGATCCGCTCCGCAATGGCGAAACGGCCCTCGGCTTCGTTCGGGATGCCGCCCTCGTCAAGCGTCAGTCCGACAACCGCCGCACCGTACTTCTTCACGATCGGAAGAATCGAGGAAAGGCTCTTCTCTTCGCCGTTTACGCTGTTTACAAGAGCGCGTCCGTTATAAATCCGCAGTGCCGCCTCAACGACTTCGGGAATGTTCGAGTCAATCTGTAAGGGAACGCTGACGATGGCCTGCAGTTCCTTTACCACCCGTACCATCATTTCCTTCTCGTTCACGCCGGGAAGCCCCACGTTGACGTCCAGGATGTCCGCGCCGGCGTCAACCTGCGAGATCGCCTGAGAAAGGATATAATCCATATCGCCGTTTAAAAGGGCTTCCTTAAAGCGCTTCTTGCCGGTGGGGTTGATCCGCTCGCCGATGACTCTCGGCTCCGAGAACCAGACTGCCTCCGTGGAGGAACAGATTCCCGATACCTCCCGCTTCGCGGGCAGGTCCGTCCGCTTCTCCTCTTCGGCAAATGCCACCGCTTTCCGCTTCAGTGCCGCGATATATTCGGGTGTCGTGCCGCAGCATCCGCCGGTAGCAACAATGCCGTACGGAAGCAGTTCCCCGATGCAGTCCGCAAACTCCTCCGGGGAAACGTTATAAGTATTTGTAACCGGATCGGGAAGTCCCGCATTCGGCTTCAAAACGATCGGAAGCTTCGTCAGTTCATAAAGCGTCTTCACCATCGGCGTCAGCTCCTCCGGTCCGAGGGAGCAGTTAAACCCGATGGCATCCGCGCCGAGTCCGGAAAGCGTAAGCGCCATACATTCAATGCTGGTTCCGGTAAACGTCCGCCCGTTTGCCTCAAAGCTCATGGTAACGTATACGGGCTTGTCCGAATTCTCCTTGGCCGCAAGCAGCGCCGCCTTCGCCTCATACAGATCGGTCATCGTCTCGATAACGATCAGATCGGCGTCTTTACCGGCCAGCACCTGCTCGCGGAACAGCTCATACGCATCCTCAAACGCGAGATCACCGAGCGGGGAAAGCATCTTCCCGATGGGCCCGATATCGAGGGCAACCTGCGAGCCGGGGTATTTTGCGCAGGCCCTGCGGGCATTGGCCACGCCGGCCGAAATCAGTTCCTGCACCGTATATCCGGACGCACTCATCTTATAGCTGTTCGCGCCGAACGTATTCGTATAGACAATGTCCGAGCCTGCTGCCAGGTAACTCTCGTGTACGCTTGTCACCTTTTCCGGCTCCGCGATGTTCCAAACCTCCGGAATGCCGCCGAGAGGCAGCCCCATTGCCTGCAGTCTGGTTCCCATCGCGCCGTCCAATATTTTAATTGTGCCGTTTTTCATCCAAAACTCCCTGTTTTATATTGTCCCGGGCCGCTGTGATCCGGCCCTCATATTCGCTCAATTCTCTTTTCGATGGCATTTTGCGGCAAATGCACAGCCTGCGCATGCTTCCTTGCTGCAGTCACCGACACTCAGCTCTGCGTTCAGTGTGGCATCCTGAAGGGCCATGTCCCGGATGCGGCTCCGCTCTTCCTCATTTTTGATATCGCGAAGACCGATCACGGCTGTCACGGACTTAAGCGGCGTCAGCATATTGCCTTCCGTGACGGAAAGGCCGATCCGCTTGCCGGCGGAAAGTGTTTCCAAAAGCTTTCTCTGAATCGAAAGCGGCAGGTCGCCGTAGCCCGGCGAATACCGCATTGTCTGCTTAAGATCCGGGAACTGTACCGCCAGTTCTTCCTGAAAATCGTTGCAGATCTGCTCAATCGCGGCACCGGCCATCGCATCCGTAAGGATTGCCTTCGGCATGCTTCCGACCTGCAGCCTGCGCATCAGTGTATCCACGCCCGCGCCGAGCGTTGCCGCAAAAAGCACTGCTTTGCCGCAACCGGTCAGCAGTTTTACGATATCCTTCCCGGTAAGCTCCAGGTCGCACTCAGAAAGAACTACCCGTTCTTCGGAGCACAGCTCGATATCAAAGATTCCGTAGCAAAAAGACGGGTGGCAGGCCTCCATAAGAGGTCCTTCGCACTCGTCCATCAGGTTCAGAATGACCTGGTCCGGCTCGTTCTTTCCGTATCCGAGATACAGCGCAGCTTCTTTTTTATTGATTGGTCTCAGTTTTACCATATTTATTTGCCCGGATTCAGAAGCGGCGCAACCGCTTCGGTGATTTTTCTTGCCACATAAGGGCTGTTCATCGTATACAGATGAATCCCGTCTACACCACGGCTCACAAGGTCGATGATCTGGTCGATCGCATAAGCGATTCCGGCTTCCCGAAGCGCGTCCGGATAGTTTTCGTAACGCGCCATCGTACGGGTGAATTTGGCCGGAAGGCTCGCGCCGCACATCATAACCATACGTTCAATGCTGGCCTTACTCGTACAGGGCATGATTCCGGCTTCGATCGGAACATTTATGCCTGCCTTGCGGGCTTTCTCCAAAAAGCGGAAATATACGTCGTTATCGAAAAAGAGCTGGGAAAGCAGGTGCGTCGCACCGGCATCCACCTTCTTTTTCAGATTTTCAATATCTTCATCAAGGCTCTTCGCTTCCAGATGTCCTTCCGGATAGCAGGCTCCCATGATATGGTAATCACCCTTTGTGCGAAGGTAGGCGATCAGGTCGGACGCATGCGGGAAATCCTTCTGGGGCTCACGAACCGCATTCGGATTGCGGTCGCCGCGCAGCGCTAAAATGTTCCGGATGTTCCTTTCCTTCAGCTGCTCGCAGATCAGGTCGATATCTTCTTTCGTGTTATAGAGGCAGGTCAAATGAACCGCCGACTCCATGCCGTATTTATCTTTGATGATCTGGGCGATATCCGCCGTTTTCGTGTCGGCAGCGCTTCCGCCGGCACCATAGGTCACGCTGATAAAATCCGGATGAAGACCCTGCAGTCCGTCCAGCGTTTTATAAATCGTCTCAATCGGCATATCTCTCTTCGGCGGAAAGATTTCGAAGGTAAATGCCGTTCTTCCGTTTTTCATGATTTCGCTTAATTCCATGATCCCTACCCCGTTTCTTTTACTTCACAACAAAATTACTATGCAAACCCCGAAAAGTCAACCGAAACCCTCCCTCGGAAGCCCTTCCTTACAGGATTCTGCATAAATTACACACAAAAACCACAATTCATCCAAATTTTCTTCGTTTTCGACTGTTATTCTGAATTTAATAAAGTAACTATTATCCGGCCGTCCGGTCCGGATTGCCCTTATACAAAGAACGGAGGTCCAGCATGACACGTAAACCGATTACCCGTCTTTTTGCCGTATTGATCCTGCTCTTTACCGTAGCAGTCCTGGCCGCATGCGACGGAAAGGATTCTGCCACCGGCGACGCAAAGAAACGAACAACCGTAACCGAGACGCCCACACCGGACGGAACGGATACAACCGTTCCGACGACGGAGCCTTCCGAAAAGTCGCCTTCCTCAAAGAATACGAACGAGACCGTCTTTACGACCCGCGACCTTGACCAGAATCCCGATCTGAACGGTGCCACCGAGCTTACCGTTTCGGATGGCGAAACCGTTTCCGTCACGAAGGACGGAACCTATCATATTACCGGCTCTGCCACGGACTGCACGATTCGCGTGGAAGCCGGCGACAAAGCCAAGGTCCAGCTCGTTTTGGACGGCGTAACGATCACCAATAAGGATTTCCCGGCGATTTATGTAGTTTCCGCCGACAAATGCCTGATCACCTCGTTTAACAAAAACGATCTCAGCGTAAGCGGAACCTTCCGCGCAGACGGAGAAACCAATACCGATGCGGTCATTTTCTCAAGAGACGATATCGTTTTAAACGGTACCGGTTCGCTTTCCGTGACTTCCGCCAAAGGAAACGGCGTCAGCTGTAAGGACGACCTGAAAGTCACCGGCGGAACCTATACCTTTAACACCGCGCTTGACAGCCTTGAAGCCAATGATTCGATTTCCATCTGTGACGGCACATTTTCCGTTACCACGCAGAAGGACGGAATGCATTGCGAAAACGAAGACGATAACACGCTCGGAAACATCTATATCAGCGGCGGAACCTTTACGATCAATGCAAAAAGCGATGCGATCCAGGGCACGACGGACGTTGTTCTGGACGGCGGAACCTTTGACCTTAAGGGCCGAGAAGGCATTGAAGGAACCTGTATCACGATCAACGACGGAACCATTACGATCAACGCAACCGATGACGGAATCAATGCCGCGAAAAAGAGCACGGCACACGGAACGCCCGTTATCACCATTAACGGCGGAACGCTTACGGTAACCGTCGGACAGGGCGACACCGATGCCATCGATTCGAACGGCGATCTTTATGTAAACGGCGGTACCATTACAATTACTTCTACAGTTTCCTCCTTTGACTATGAAGGAAAAGCCGAATACAACGGCGGTACCATCATTATAAACGGCCAGCAGGTGGATTCCATTCCGAAATCCATGATGGGTGGCCCGGGCGGCGGCTTCCCCGGACAGGGGAGGCAGGGCAACGGCGGCGACGGCCCCCGGCGCCCTGACGGGTCCGAAGGCGGAAAAGGGTCTTTCGGCGGCTGGGGCAACCGGTCCGAAGACGACAACGGAGCGCCTGATTTTTCGGAAGGTTTTAACGGCAAATGGCCTTCGATCACGGATGAATCCGACCCCGACGGGCCCCGGTTCAACGGTTCGTCCGGCTCCGAACTTCCGTCCGAGTAGGCTTTGGAATCTTAAACCATCCCGTTTCTTGCAATTGCCATTCGGTTATCTCTCGTTCGCTTCGCCTGCAGTCCATGCAGCAGGTTCTGCTCCTGGATATCCTCAGGCGTAAGCCCGACAGCACTTCTTTTCATGGAATCAAACAGTTCCGGATCAACGACAAAGGATCCGATCCATTCCCGAAGCGTGGTAATCTTTGCGTGGTCCGGCTCTCCGGCGCATAAAAGGCCGAATACCTTTCGCGCCTCCCAGTCTATGTAGGCTGCCTTGGCTCCGGCGGTTTTGGCGCCGCCGAATTTGCCGGCTTCCCTGCGAAACGCTTCGGCAGTCATCCCGATTCCCAGACTCATTCCGTCTACCGGGGTAACAACCTGTTTCGTAAATATCCCTTCTTTGGATTCCCTGAGACAATACTCGCTTGCGGTAACTTCCGCGCCGAGCACAAGCGTAAAGATCCCGTCCGGCTGGTCTAACCGGTAGGTCCGTAACGTCGCCGTGGCGCATACATTCTGCAGGTTGGCCGTAATGCCCGGAGCGACAAGCTCCATCAGCCTTTCTTTACTTCTTTGCAATTCATAATACAGTTCCGATTCTTCCACAAATCCCGGCATATTTTCCTTTGCAAACAGCTTAACCGGACGTCCTTCGCTGTAAAACAGCGCTTTGCGGTCCAGATAGCTCTCCGCAGTACGGTAATTGCTCTCCGGCGTCATGGTGCGTTCGTCAAATGCGCCTTCGACATGCCGTTCTCCCTGGCCGAATTTTATCTGATGGAAACACTCGCCGGTCTCAAAGAACATCACCTGGCCGCCTTCAATCTTTCGAAGCTCCACTACTGCCGTAAAAGGCCTTCCGAAGCTTTGCGCCGTGTTGATCACGGCCGAATACTCGGTCCAGCCGACCGGCAGACGGCCCTTTGCGATCTGCTTTCCGGAAACCTGATCCTGAAAATACATCCTGCTACCTCCCCATATCCAAAAAAGCGTAACAAAAACCGGTAAAGATCCCGTATAAACCCACTTTCAGAATAACATAAAGCGGGCTCTCAATCAAGTTGAGAGCCCGTTTTTCTGTTGTTTAAGTCCTGTCTTTTTATGCAATCAGTCAACCTTCGGAAGCTGTGCGAGGCTCTTTGCGATTTCCTCGTCGGACGGGATGTAATCGCCCATCTCGCCGTTGTTGAACTTCTCGTATGCAACGAGGTCGAAATAACCGGTTCCGGTCAGGCCGAATACAATCGTCTTCTCCTCGCCGGTTTCCTTGCACTTGAGTGCCTCGTCGATGGCTACGCGGATTGCGTGGCTGCTCTCGGGAGCCGGAAGGATACCCTCAACGCGTGCAAACATCTCGGCTGCTTCGAATACCTTCGTCTGCTCAACGCTTCTTGCTTCCATATATCCGTCTGCGTAAAGCTGGGAAAGGGTGCTGCTCATGCCGTGGTAGCGAAGGCCGCCTGCATGGTTCGGAGCGGGCATGAAATTTGAACCGAGGGTGTACATCTTTGCGAGCGGGCAAACCATACCGGTATCGCAGAAATCGTAGGCGTATTTGCCGCGGGTAAAGCTCGGGCAGGATGCCGGCTCAACCGCGATGATCTGATAATTCTTCTCGCCGCGGAGCTTCTCGCCCATGAACGGGGAGATCAGGCCGCCGAGGTTCGATCCGCCGCCTGCGCAGCCGATGATCATATCCGGAACGATGCCGTATTTGTCAAGAGCGGCCTTGGTCTCAAGACCGATGACGGACTGATGCAGCAGTACCTGATTCAGTACGCTTCCAAGTACGTAACGGTATCCGGGATTGCTTACCGCAACCTCAACGGCTTCGGAAATCGCACAGCCGAGGCTTCCGCCGGTTCCGGGATGTGCGGCAAGAATCCGCTTGCCGACCTCGGTGGTCTCGGACGGAGACGGGGTAACGCTTGCGCCGTAGGTCCGCATTACTTCGCGGCGGAACGGCTTCTGCTCATAGGAAACCTTAACCATGAATACCTTGCAGTCAAGGCCGAGATAAGCACATGCCATTGAAAGGGCCGTGCCCCACTGGCCTGCTCCGGTCTCGGTGGTAACGCCCTTAAGGCCCTGCTTCTTTGCGTAATAAGCCTGCGCAATTGCGGAATTCAGCTTGTGGCTTCCGGAAGTATTGTTGCCTTCGAATTTGTAATAAATCTTCGCGGGAGTGCCGAGCTTCTTCTCAAGGCAGTAAGCACGCACAAGCGGTGAAGGGCGGTACATCTTGTAGAAATCGCGGATTTCCTGCGGAATTTCAATAAACGGAGTGTCATTATCCAGTTCCTGCTTTACGAGTTCGTCACAGAACACGCCGCCGAGTTCCTCGGCCGTCATGGGCTGCAGGGTTCCGGGATTGAGAAGCGGAGCGGGCTTATTCTTCATATCCGCGCGCATGTTGTACCATGCCTTGGGCATCTCCTCTTCGGTCAGATAAATTTTGTAAGGGATTTCTTTACTCATAACGGATTCCTTTCTTTCCTTTTCGGAAAATGTGATTTTTCGTTCCGTACGGCTCTCTCACCGGTACGGATGCGTGATAAATATCCGGAATCGAAGGGTGCGCGGAAAATAGAAACACCCCTGTCCTTCTAATAGGACAGGGGTGATAATCTCATCTCTGCGGTGCCACCTATTTTTATGCTTACGCATACACTCTGTCATGTACTAACATACATGTACCGCTGTAACGTGCGGTTCACGTCTCCCCTACTTGCTTTCGCTTTCGGTTCGCCCTCACAAGTCCATTCACAAAAGTTCCGGGTACCGCAATCCCACCGCCTGCGGCTCTCTTAAACCGTTTCCTTAAGCTACTCTTCTTGCTCATCGGTTCCAAATATG
>CAMIWE010000006.1 GCA_946402335.1 uncultured Lachnoclostridium sp. | reverse complement strand
GGCGCGGCAGCAGAGCGTAAACATCTCTTCCGCAAGCAAAATGTGCTTTGCCCGATCCTTCGGCTCGATCCTGCCCTCTTCAAGGGTCTTGCGCATGAACTCGCTCACGAGCGGCGCCTCCTCCGGAACGGAACGCACAAGTGTAAAGACAAAGTCACGGTTGCCCTTGACGTATTCGATCGCGATCGCCGCGTAGCTCAGGATATCATCGCCGCTCTCGCAGAAGGCGGATACTTCGTTCTGCACGAAACCCAAAAGCTCCTCCGTGCTCCGGCACCGGCTTCGGCACTGCTTTCCGGAAATATCACGAAGATGGGCCTTCTGTTCTCCATCCGCGTCATCTATTATGCGGCAGGGCCGAAGTATCTGTCCGGTACCTGGGTGATGGACGCGCTGTTGAGCCTTTCTTTGATCACCGTGTTCCTCGGTTCGATGCTTGCATACCGTGAGAAGGTTATGAAGAAACGGCTTGCGTACTCGACGGTCAGCCAGGTTTCGTACTGTCTGACGGGCGTATATCTCCTGTGTGAGACGGCTTTAACGGGTGCGCTTTTACACATGGTATTCCATTCGATCGTCAAGAACCTGTTGTTCCTCTCCATCGGTGCGGTTATCTATGTGACCGGCAGGACGCGCGCGGACGAGCTGAAGGGAATCGGAAAGAAGATGCCAGTTACGATGCGCTGCTTTACGGTTGCAGGTCTTGCGCTTGTCGGCATTCCGCCGCTTTGCGGATTTGTCAGCAAGTTCTATCTGGCAACCGGGGCGCTTGAGACCGACAAGCCGGTTTTCTCCTACCTTGTTCCCGCCGTGCTTCTTATCAGCGCGCTGCTGACCGCAGGCTATCTGCTGACGGTTTCCGCGGATGCATTTTTCGGAAAATGCGCAGAAACCCCGGACGAGAAGAAAGCGGACGGTACCTCTGCTTTGAACACGCAGGGCGGCAATGCGGAGGCGGAGAGCGGCGCACAGGACGCTTCGAAGACCCATGGCGACGTTACGGAGAAGAGCATATTCCTTCTTGCCCCGCTTGTGATCCTTTCGGTTGCGGCAATCGTATTCGGTATCGTTCCGAATCCGCTGACCGATCTGATTCGTGAATTTTTGAAAGAAATCTTTACGAGTGTAATGTAATATGAGTGCTTACTTTCTGCTGATTCCCATCCTGCTTCCGATCATCGGCGGCGCCTTTTTGGGAATACATCCGATGAAACAGGACAGACGAAGAAATATCTTCGTCTTTTCGGTGACCTTTCTCACGTCCTGTATGATCGCGGCATTGCTCATAAATCCTCCCGGGGCGGACGACCTGACCCTGCAGCTCGCAGGCGTGCTGGAAATCAAGTTCCGGCTGGACGGATGCGGCATGATATTTGCCGGCCTGATCGCATTTTTATGGCCCCTCGCGGTCATTTATGCGTTCGGCTATATTGAGCGCAGAAAGAACGCCTTCCTTGCCTTTTACGTTATTACCTACGGCGTGACGTCCGGCATCGTGTTCGCGGGCAACCTCATGACGATGTACATGTTTTATGAACTTTTGACCATCGTGACGATTCCGCTTGTCATGCACGAACTCGACCATAAATCGGTTGTCGCCGCGCGAAGATACATGAAGTATTCCTTCGGCGGAGCGGCATTCGGCTTCCTCGCGTTCATCGTCGTGTTAAAGTACGGCGATACGCTTGATTTCGTATACGGTGGCGTTCTTAAGGAAAATGCGATGCTGCAGCACCGCACGTTCCTGCTTCTTATCTATACGATCGCGGTATTCGGTTTCGGCGTCAAAGCAGCGCTCTTTCCGGTACACGGCTGGCTTCCGGCGGCTTCGGTTGCGCCGACTCCGGTAACGGCCCTTTTGCATGCGGTTGCGGTCGTAAAAGCGGGCGCATTTGCCATCATCCGGATTACCTATTACAGCTTCGGAACGGACTTCTTAAAGGGGACCGTTTCGCAGAATATCATTATCTGCGCCGCATCGCTGACCATTCTGTACGGGTCGGTGAAGGCGGTCAAGGAGCAGCACTGCAAGAGAAGACTGGCATATTCGACGGTCAGCAACCTGTCGTACATCATCCTTGCGGCTGCGTTGATGAGCGAAGCGGGACTTCAGGCGGGTTTTTTGCACCTGCTGTTCCACGGCCTCATGAAGATCACACTTTTCTACTGCATGGGCGTGATCATGTTACGGACCGGTAAGAAGTACCTGTGGGAGATGAACGGCATCGGCCGGCGGGTACCGCTTATCATGACGATTTACACGATTGCGGGAACCGCTTTGATCGGCATTCCGCCGCTTTGCGGATTCATCAGCAAATGGCATATCGCGGAAGCGGCAATCGCATCGGACAACCCATTTGCGTATGTCGGGCTCGGCGCGCTGATGATCTCGGCGTTCCTGACCGCAATCTATATTATGGAGCTTGTGATCCGGGCGTGGTTCCCGGTACTGTTCGCCGGCGAAACGAAGCCTTCCGGCCCTATGATCGAGGCAGCCAATGAGGCGGATACGATGACGGTCGGCGGCGATGACGGCACGACCGACGTCGTGATGGCCGACGCGCTTATGCCGGACGACGACACGAGCCGCATTAAAGTCGGCTGGGAGATGAGCGCTCCGCTCATCGTTCTGACGGCTGCGATCATCTTTTTCGGTTTATATTCCGGTCCTCTGGCGGAGTTCATCCGGCAGGTTGCGGCCGGCATCAGGAGATAATATGAAGGGCGAATTCGGGTTGCTTCTGCCCGTGCTTGTACCGATTGTTTCGGCTTTGATTCCGGGACTTACGGCGGCAGCGGGAGAGCGGAAAGAAAACAAAGCGATGGAATCGTGCGGAAAATGTGTCTTTTCGGCGCTTACTTCCGTTACGTTTCTTTTGTGCGTCTTCTACGGAATCCGCGCGCTTACGGGAACGGAACCGGAACTTCGTATTCCGGAGATTTTCGGGTTCGGCATTTACCTTAAGATGGACGGTTTCCGAGCGGTATACGCGATGGTGGCCGCATTTGCCTGGACCGTTTCCTCCTTCTTCGCGCTCTGGTACCTGAAAGGGGAGGAGCATCAGGGCCGGTATTTCGGCTATACGCTTCTCGTGCTCGGAACGACGCTCGGCGTATTCCTTTCCGCCGACCTTATGACGACGTTTATCTTCTTCGAGGGAATGTCGCTTGCGTCCTATGTATGGGTTGTTTTTGAAGAGGACGCGGAAGCCATTCGCGCATCGAAGACATATCTTGCGGTTGCCGTGATCGGCGGACTCGTGATGCTGATGGGTCTGTTCCTGTTACAGAAGGAGACCGGCACGCTGATGATCGAAGACCTCGTATTTGCCGCACAGCGCGCACAGAACAAGACGGTGATCTATGCGGCGGGCTTCTGCATGCTGTTCGGGTTCGGCGCCAAGGCCGGCGCATATCCGCTTCACATATGGCTTCCGAAGGCGCATCCGGTTGCCCCGGCGCCTGCATCGGCGCTGCTTTCCGGTATTCTGACGAAAGCCGGAATGTACGGCATTCTGATCCTTGCCGGCAGGGTTTTCATCGGCGATGAACTGTTCGGAAAAGTGCTTTTGCTGATTGCGGTTCTTACGATGCTGACCGGCGCTTTCATCGCGCTGTTCTCCATTGATATCAAGCATGTTCTGGCCTGTTCGTCGGTTTCTCAGATCGGCTTTATCCTGACCGGCGTTTCGCTTGCCTGCATCTTAAAAGAGGAGCAGTGGCTGGCCGTACAGGGTGCGATCCTTCACATGATGAACCATTCATTCTTCAAACTGATCCTGTTCCTGTTAGCGGGCGTTATCGTTAAGAATCTGCATTCCCGCAATCTGAATGACCTGTCCGGTTTCGGAAAGGAAAAGCCCTGGTTCCTGGTGCTGTTTTTAATGGCGTATCTCGGCATCGCCGGAATCCCGGGATGGTCCGGATTTGTCTCGAAATCCATGATCCATGAAGCCATCGTGGTGGCGGGGCATGAGAGCGGAAGCGCCATGTATACGTTAGTGGAATGGCTCTTCCTGATTGCCGGAGGATGCACGCTTGCCTACATGACCAAGCTGTTCATCGTCCTGTTCTTCCGGCCGCAGTCCGACGCCGTAAAGAAATGCAACGCAAGTAAGAAACCGTACCTTCCGCTTTGGGCAAAACTTATGTTAAGCGTGCCGGCGGCACTGGTGTATGTGGCGGGAACGCTTCCAGAATATCTGATGATTCCGGCCGCGAAGAAGGCCGCAGGCCTGCTGAATTATAATCCTTCGGTGGAAAACTTCCGCACCTTTACCGCGGAAAATCTGAAAGGCGGCGCCATTTCGGTGGCGATCGGCCTAGCGATCTATCTTTTCGCGGTACGTCCCCTGACGGAGGAAAAGGGACGGAAGAATACCATCCGTTACGTGAACCGTTATCCTGCTTATGTGGACCTTGAGAACGCGCTGTACCGCCCGGTTCTTTTAACCGGCCTTCCGGCCGTGTGCGGCGGAGTCTGCCGTACGCTTGAGATGGCGAGCGAAGGAATCGCGAAGCTTGTGTTCGGCTTCTCAAAGCTGGCAGCCGGATTGGCCGACCGCATCGCGGACCTTACGACGGCGGGCGTTCGAAGAACCGTGCTTCGTCCGGTTTGCGAGACCCCGACGCTGTCCGCAACGAAACGGTTCAGCTTATTTGCCGGAGGCATTGCGAACGGTGTGCGCCGCATATGGCGGAAACTGCTTCGTAAGACCGGCGGGGAGCAGAAGGATTACGCGAAGAAGATTAACCGCGGCATCGACGACGCCAGCGAGACGTTTAAGTACGTCGTAAGAAGTCTTTCGTACGGTTTGCTCGCATTTTGCGTCGGTTTACTTGCAATGTTACTGTATCTGTTGTATTGTTTACAGGGACTGTGACCGCTTCCGGTCCGGGATATAATGTGGAAAGCTGTGCCAAAGGAGGTTAAGGAAATGGCATTTTTGATAGACGGAAAGAAAATCTCCGCGGAGATTAAGGACGAACTGAAGGAGCAGGTTGCGGCGCTTGCCGCCAAGGGAACGACCCTTACGCTTGCGGTTATCCAGGTCGGCGACGATAAGGCATCGTCGGTTTATGTAGGCAACAAGAAGAAGGCCTGCGAGTACATCGGCGTGCAGTCGCTTGCCTATGAGCTTCCCGCTTCGACGACCGAGGAGGAGCTGCTTTCTCTGGTAAAGGAACTGAATGAACGGAAGGACGTGAACGGCATTCTCGTTCAGCTGCCGCTTCCGAAACATATCGACGAGGACAAGGTTTTACTTGCCATCGATCCCGATAAGGACGTGGACGGATTCCATCCGGTCAGCGTAGGACGTCTGTGGATCGGCCAGAAGGGCTATGAGTCCTGTACTCCTGCCGGCATCATCCAGCTGCTGAAACGTTCCGGCATCGAGATCGCCGGAAAGGAATGCGTGATCGTAGGACGCAGCAACATCGTCGGAAAGCCGATGGCAGCATTGCTTCTTCGCGAGAACGGAACCGTAACGGTATGCCATTCCCGCACGAAGGACCTCGCTTCCGTAACGAAGCGTGCCGACATCCTGGTTGTTGCGATCGGAAAGCCGAAGTTCATTACGGCGGAGTATGTGAAAGAGGGTGCCGTTGTCATCGACGTCGGCATTCACAGAATGGAAGACAATAAGCTTTGCGGCGACGTGGATTTCGCTGACGTTGAGCCGCATGTATCCGCCATTACCCCCGTTCCCGGCGGCGTTGGCCCGATGACCATCGCCATGCTGATGTGCAACGTGGTAAGAAGCGCGGAACAGTAAGGAGAGAGCGTGAAAATCTGTTTCATTTCCCTCGGATGTGAAAAGAACCTTGTGGACAGTGAAGTGATGCTCGGGCTGTTACGCGATCACGGGCATACGGTCACGGACCGCGAGGAGGAGGCAGAGGCGATTGTCATCAATACGTGCTGCTTCATTCATGATGCCAAGGAAGAAAGCATCAATACGATAATCGAAACGGCCCGCTTCCGTAAGGAAGGAAAGCTTAAAAAGCTCATCGTGACCGGATGTCTTGCGGAGCGTTACGCCGACGACATCCGCCGCGAAATCCCGGAAGTGGACGGCGTGATCGGAACGGCTGCTATCGAGGACCTGCCGGAGGCGCTGGAAGCGGAAGGCTTCTATGTGTCGCGACGGGACCTGTCGTATCTGCCTTTACCGAAGACCGACCGCGTCCTTTCGCCGGACAGTTACGTTTCGTACCTGAAGATTGCGGAAGGCTGCGACAAGCACTGCACGTACTGCATCATTCCGAAGATCCGCGGACCTTACCGGTCCGTGCCGGAGGAAAGACTGCTTTCGGAGGCGGAATATCTCGCGAAGAACGGCACGAAGGAGCTGATCCTCGTGGCGCAGGAAACGACCGTTTACGGCGTGGACCTGTACGGCCGGAAAATGCTCCCCGACCTTCTTACAAAGCTGTGCCGCATTGAAGACCTTCAGTGGATCCGTGTCCTGTACTGCTATCCGGAGGAGATTACGGACGAACTGATCAAAGTGATCAAACAGGAACCGAAGATCTGCAACTATCTCGACATGCCGATCCAGCATGCTTCGGACGGGATCCTTAAGCGGATGGGCCGAAGGACGACCGGAAAGGATCTTCGCAACGTGATCAGAAAGCTTCGAAAGGAAATTCCCGGCATCGCGCTTCGAACAACGCTGATCACAGGCTTCCCGGGCGAGACGGAGCAGGATTTTGACGAGCTCATGGCATTTGCCGCAAAGATGAAATTCAACCGCCTCGGCGTGTTCCCCTATTCGAAGGAAGAGGACACCGCCGCGGCAATCATGAAGCCCCAGGTTCCGAAACGCGTGAAGGAGAAACGCCGCAATGCTTTGATGAAGCAGCAGCGGGACATCTGCGCGGCATACGGAGAGAAATGCATCGGAAAGCGTTTTGACGTTCTGATCGACGGATATCTTCCCGAAGAGGGAGTTTATGTCGGAAGAACGTATATGGACGCTCCCGGAATCGACGGAACGGTTTATGTGGAAACCGCCCGCACGCTGATGTCGGGCGAGATTGTCCCGGTAAAGATTACCGGGGCGGAGAAATATGATCTGATTGGAGAGTGCACCAAATGAATCTGCCGAATAAAATAACCATCTTCCGGGTCTGCATGATCCCGGTGTTTGTGATATTCCTTCTGTTTGAGGACATCCCCTATTTCAATTTCATCGCTCTGGCGGTGTTCGCCGTGGCAAGTTTTTCCGACTTCTTAGACGGCCATATTGCCAGAAAATACAACCTTGTCACGACATTCGGCAAATTCATGGATCCGCTGGCGGACAAGATCCTTGTCTGCACCGCGCTGATCATTCTGATCGAATATGACAAGATCCCTGCCGTTATCGTGGCCATCATCATGGCGCGTGACTTTATCATAAGCGGCTTCCGTACCATCGCCGCCGACAAGGGAATCGTAATCGCCGCCGGCTGGACCGGTAAAGTCAAGACCGTCGTACAGATGGTAATGTGCATGCTGCTTCTGTTCACGGCCGATCCGACGTACGATTCAATCATCTTTCAGATTGCCGATGTACTCGGTGAGATTGCAATGTGGCTTGCACTGATCCTGACTGTCGTAAGCCTGATGATCTATCTGTGGGACAACCGCGAAGTACTGCAGGAGAAACATGAATAAAACGGTAATTATCGGAGGCGGGGCGGCCGGCATGATGGCGGCCGTTTCGGCTGCGCAGAGCGGCTGTGAAGTCCTCCTCCTTGAGAAAAATGAGAAGCTCGGAAAGAAGATATACATAACCGGCAAGGGCCGCTGCAACTTTACGAATGCCTGCGACGCGCAGGAGTTTTCGGACAACGTTATGCGGAACCCGCGGTTCTTTTACAGTGCCTTTCACGCTTTCTCCAACTATGACGCGATGGCGTTCTTTGAAGAGAACGGCATGCCGGTCAAGGTGGAACGGGGCGGAAGGGCTTTTCCGGTTTCGGACCATGCGTCGGATGTGACCAAAGCGCTTACAAAACGCATGCAGGAGCTGCATGTTAAAATCCGGCTTAAGACCGAAGCGGCGGCACTCGAGACCGCGCCTTATCAGGAAGAGAAAAAGGGCAAAAAAGGCCCCTCCCGTACCGCGAAGGTGACGGCCGTTATCACGTCCTCGGGGGAGCGGATCCCGTGTGACACGGTCATTGTCGCAACGGGCGGACTTTCGTATCCGACAACGGGCTCTACCGGCGACGGATACCGCTTTGCAAAAGCGGCCGGGCATACCGTTACCAGACTGGTGCCGTCCCTTGTTTCCTTAACGACGGAGGAAACCTGGACCGAGTCGGTAAGCGGTCTCACGCTTAAGAACATCGCCGTTCGTTTTCAAAAGGACGGAACGGTATTATATGAGGATTTCGGAGAGCTGCTGTTCACCCACAAGGGCGTCAGCGGACCGGTTATCCTGTCGGCAACCGGAACGGTTTCGGACGCCTTGAACGGAAGCCGTCTGTTGATCGATCTGAAGCCGGCGCTTACGGAGGAACAGTTAGACAAACGCCTGGTGCGGGAATTGGCCGCAGCCGGCGTTAAGCAGATCAAAAACCTGATGGGAGCGCTTGTTCCCGCATCCTTAATTCCGGTTGTGCTTTCAGAGGCCGGCATTGACCCCGAAAAGCACGGTTCGGATGTAACGAAAGAGATGCGCGCGTCGCTGATCCGTATATTGAAGGGACTTCCGCTGACGGTTTCCTCCATGGGAGGCTACAACGAGGCCGTTGTCACGAAGGGCGGCATCAACGTGGACGAAGTGAACCCTTCCACGATGGAATCAAAACTTGTCAAAGGACTCAGATTTGCCGGAGAAGTGCTTGACCTTGACGCACTCACCGGCGGATTTAATCTGCAGATCGCCTGGAGCACCGGTTTTCTGGCCGGACGCATCCGCGAAGAAAAGGAGAAACCCATGAAGAGCATCAATATCGCCATTGACGGCCCTGCAGGAGCCGGAAAGAGTACGATTGCAAAGGCTGTTGCCAAACGCCTCGGATTTATCTATGTCGATACCGGCGCCATGTACCGGACGATTGCCTTGTATCTGCTTCGAAAAGGCATCAAGGCCGACGACGCGGAGGCCATCTCCAAAGCCGGCCGTGAGTGCGAGGTGTCCCTTGATTACGTAAACGGAGAGCAGCAGGTGCTTCTCTTCGGGGAAAATGTGAGCGGCCTGATACGTACGGAGGAGGTAGGCAATATGGCCAGCGCTTCGTCCGTAAACAAGGACGTCCGCGATAAGATGGCGGACCTTCAGCGGGAGCTTGCGGCAACGAAGAACGTTGTCATGGACGGCCGTGACATCGGCACGAACGTGCTGCCGAACGCACAGGTAAAGGTTTACCTGACCGCTTCGATCGAAGAGCGGGCAAGACGCAGGGTGAAGGAATACGAGCAGAAGGGAATCGCCGCGGATTATGAGCAGGTGGCAAAGGATATCGCCGAGCGCGACTACCGCGACATGCATCGCGAACACGCACCTTTGTGCCGTGCCGAGGATGCGGTTTTGTTAGATACGTCCGACATGGGAATTGCCGAAGTGGAAGAGGCCATGATCAGGATTATTGAGGAAAAACTCGGAAAGAAGATCTGAGAAGCATTACGGCCGGCAGAGGAGCCGGCAGGAAAAACGGCGGGATACATTACCGGCCGGAAAGGAGCGGGGATGGAGATCAGGCTTGCCAAAACGGCCGGATTCTGTTTCGGCGTGGAACGCGCTGTGAATACGGTTTTAGAACTGGCCGGGACCGGAACGAAGGTGTATACCTACGGACCGATCATCCATAACGAAACCGTCGTGAACGACCTGGCGTCGCGGGGTGTCAGCATCCTCATGGAAGAGGACAGTCTGGACACGGTTTCGGAGGGAACGATCGTGATCCGTTCCCACGGCGTTTCGAAGGCGGTTTTTGAACGGCTCATGAAACGGGAGGAGGAAACCGGCGGAAAAGTCCGTATCGTGGACGCGACCTGTCCGTTTGTTAAAAAAATTCACAAGACCGTCGAGCGCGAAAGCCGTGACGGAAAGCAGATTATTATATGCGGAGACGCCTCTCATCCGGAGGTGACCGCCATCATGGGATGGTGCGAAACACCCGCAATTGTCATTGCTTCCGTCGAAGAAGCGGCCGCAATTTCGGCTTCCCTGCCGAAATCCGTCTGCATTGTTGCGCAAACGACATTTAATTATAATAAATTTAAATCGATTATTGCTTTTTTCAACAATCTGGGGTATGATAATAACGATAGTGTGGTAAATACTATCTGCAATGCCACGGAGGAGAGACAGACGGAAGCTGACCGGCTGGCTGCGACGTGCGACGCGATGGTAGTAATCGGGAGCAAAACGAGTTCGAATACGAGAAAGCTTTTCGAGATCTGCCGGCAGGCATGTCCGCATGCATTTTACATTCAGTCCGCCGCCGATCTGGATCATGGTGCTTTTCAACATTTTCGTTGCGTAGGTATTACAGCAGGTGCATCTACCCCAAGAAATATTATTGAGGAGGTTCAAAATCGCATGTCGGAAGAGAATTTTGAACAGATGTTGGAACAATCATTTAAGACAATACATAACGGAGAGGTAGTGGAAGGCACAGTCATTCGTGTTAAAGAAGACGAAATCGCGCTTAACATCGGATACAAAGCGGACGGCATTCTTACAAAGAGTGAATACTCAAGCCAGCCGATTGCCGATCTTCGCGAGGTTGTCAAGGAAGGCGACAAGATCGCCGTTAAGGTTCTGAAGGTTAACGACGGTGAGGGACAGGTTCTCCTGAGCCGCAGAAAGCTTGCACAGGACCGCAGCAGCCAGGTACTGCAGGACGCATTCGAGAACAAGACCGTTCTTACCGCTAAGGTAGCAGAGGTTGTTAAGGGAGGACTTACCGTACTCGTTGACGAGTGCCGCGTATTTATCCCGGCAAGCCTTGTTTCGGATGTTTTTGAGAAGGATCTCACCAAGTATCAGGGACAGGAGATCTCCTTCATTATTACGGATTATGACCCGAAGAAGCGTTCCATCATCGGTAACCGCAAGGTTATCGTTGCCGAGGAGAAGAAGGCAGCCCTTGAGGCAGCCCTCGCTAAGATCAAGGTTGGCGACGTAATCGACGGTACCGTTAAGAATGTTACCGATTTCGGTGCATTTGTCGATATCGGCGGCGTTGACGGTCTGCTTCACATTTCCGAGATGAGCTGGGGCCGTGTAGGCAATCCGAGAAAGCTCTTCAAGACCGGAGATACCGTTCGGGTATTCATTAAGGACATCAAGAATGACAAGATCGCACTCAGCAAGCGCTTTGAGGATGAGAATCCCTGGGCCAATGCAGAGGAGCGCTTCGCACCCGGTACGATCGTTACCGGCCGTGTTGCCCGTATGACCGATTTCGGCGCATTCGTTGAGATTTATCCCGGCGTTGACGCACTGCTTCATGTATCGCAGATCTCCCGCAAGCGTGTGGAGAAGCCCGGCGATGTATTGAAGATCGGCCAGGAGATCGAAGCATCCATCCTTGATCTGAAGGCTGACGAGAAGAAGATCAGCATCAGCATGAGAGCTTTGGAAGAAGCTCCCGAGGAAGAGGATGAGACCGTAGCATACGCGGAAGAAAGCGCAGAGGCAGTTGAGGCTGAGCCCGCAACGACCGACGCGGAATAGAACGCATTCATCACATGGGAACAGGAGCACAATGGGATTTTCCCATTGTGCTCTTTTCGTCTCGTAAGTTATTTCAGTAAGGAGCACAGGTTATGGCAGAATTGGTACGTGTGGCACTGGACGCCATGGGAGGAGACAACGCACCCGGCGAAATCGTTAAAGGTGCCGTTGCCGCACTTCAGGCATCCGACAGGCTTTCGGTAATCCTTGTCGGAAGAGAGGAAGCAATCGAAAAGGAACTCGCGGGAGCGGATTACCCGAAGGACCGGCTTTCCATCGTGAACGCTACCGAAGAAATCTCCTGTGACGAGGCTCCGGTATATGCGGTACGGACCAAACGCGATTCCTCGCTTGTCGTAGCAATGAATCTGGTACACAAAGGGGAGGCGGATGCATTTGTCTCGGCAGGAAGCACCGGCGCGATCCTTGTGGGAAGCGTAATCTATATCAAGAGAATCCGCGGGATCGAGCGTACGCCGCTTGCTCCGTTAATTCCGACCGAGAAGGGCGTATCCCTGCTGATCGACTGCGGGGCCAATGTGGACGCGAAGCCGTCCCAGCTCGTGCAGTTCGCACGCATGGGCTCCATTTACATGGAATACGTTGTCGGAAAGAAGAATCCTACCGTCGGCCTCGTGAATATCGGCGTCGAGGAGGAAAAGGGCAACCAGCTCGTAAAGGATACCTATCCGCTTCTTAAGGAACTGAAGGACATCAATTTCATCGGAAGCGTTGAGGCAAGAGAGATTCCCCACGGCGCGGCAGACGTTATCGTGTGCGAGGCATTTGTCGGCAATGTTATCTTAAAACTTTACGAAGGCCTGGCAAAGACCCTCGTATCGAAGATCAAGGAAGGCATGATGAGTTCCGTGCGCGGCAAGATCGGCGGAGCGCTTGCCAAGCCCGCGATCAAAAAGACGATGAAGTCCTTCGACTCCGCAGAGTACGGCGGTGCGCCGATGCTCGGCCTGAACGGACTTGTCGTAAAGACCCACGGAAGCGCGAAGGCAGTGGAAGTGAAGAACTCCCTGCTGCAATGCATCACGTTTGCGGAGCAGAACATCGTCGATAAGATACGTACGCAGATCTGTACGGATGACGAGAAGAAGGAAGAGACAGAGAAACAGTAGGACCGGCATAGTCCGGAAAGGAGACCGTTATGGAATGGGAGAGGATTCAGAACATCATCGGCGAGACGCTTCACGTACGTCCGGAGGATGTGCAGATGGATTCTTCGTTTTTCGATGACCTCGGCGCGGATTCCCTGGAGGTATACCAGATCATCACGGCAGTCGAGGATGAATTTTCCGTAGAGGTCAGCGATGCCGCCAGCGGTTATATGCCGCAGACGGCGGGTGCATTATACAACCGGCTGGCAGATTTGCTCGGAATCGGTTGAAATCGGATCGGCAGACCACATGATAAGGAGTGAGTGTATGAATATTGTTGAACTGGAGCAGAAGATCGGTTACCGGTTTACGAATGAAAGACTGCTCATCACAGCTTTGACGCACAGCTCTTATGCGAATGAATTCAGTCGCCGCAAAGGAGATATCGAGTTTAACGAACGGCTTGAGTTTTTGGGAGACGCCGTCCTTGAACTTGTGACGAGTGAATTTATTTTTGAGGCAAATGCAAACATGCCCGAAGGAAGCATGAGTAAGCTTCGTGCCAGTATGGTATGCGAGCCGTCTCTTGCGTACTGCGCAAAGGGAATCGGACTCGGAAGTTATCTTCGGCTCGGAAAAGGTGAGGACATGACCGGCGGACGCGGCCGTGATTCCATTCTTTCCGATGCGTTCGAGGCAGTGATCGGGGCAATTTATCTGGACGGCGGCCTGGAGCCTGCAGGAAAGTTCATCAAGGAATTTGCCCTGACGAAGCTGGATGACGCACGGCTCTTTAAGGACAGCAAGACGCTCCTGCAGGAGATTACCCAGGAGAAGTACCGCTGCATGCCGGAGTATGCGCTTGTGAAAGAGGAAGGTCCCGCCCATATGCGGACATTTACGATCGAATTACGCGTCGGCGGCAAAGCACTTGCCACCGGTACGGGCTCCTCGAAGAAGGGAGCCGAGCAGGAAGCCGCGAGAAAGGCTATCAGGATCATCGACGGAAGGAGCGGCGGTAATGTATCTGAAAAGCATTGAGGTACATGGATTTAAGGCCTTTGCCAACAAAATCGTGTTCGGGTTCAAACCCGGCATTACCGGTATTGTCGGTCCGAACGGAAGCGGTAAGAGTAACGTTGCCGATGCCGTTCGCTGGGTGCTTGGCGAGCAGAGCGCAAAACAGCTCCGCGGAAGCAGCATGCAGGATGTCATTTTCGCGGGAACCGAAGCGCGTAAGCCGC
This sequence comes from uncultured Lachnoclostridium sp., assembly GCA_946402335.1. GTDB lineage: Bacteria > Bacillota > Clostridia > Lachnospirales > Lachnospiraceae > ISDg. The sequence continues at coordinate 39,098 of CAMIWE010000006.1, read as the reverse complement.
TCGGATTTGCCTATGTCGCGCTGACGCTTGACAACAGCGACCACTGGCTTCCGATCGACTATGACGAAGTCGTTGTCGGACGGCGTGTATACCGTTCGGGGGAAAGCGAATACCTGATCAACGGCGCGGAATGCCGCCTCAGGGACGTCCAGGAACTGTTCTATGATACCGGTATCGGTAAGGAAGGCTATTCCATCATCGGACAGGGTCAGATCGACAAGATCATTTCCGGAAAGCCCGAAGAGCGCCGGGAACTGTTCGACGAGGCGTCGGGCATTACCAAGGTTAAAAAACGGAAGGCAATGACCGAGAAGAACCTGGAGACCGAGCGCGCGAACTTAAGCCGTGTCACGGATATCATCCGGGAAATCGAAACCCGCCTTGCGCCGCTTGAAAAGCAGAGCGAGAAGGCAAGGGTTTATCTCGGGTATAAAGAAGAACTCAAAAAGATGGAAGTCAACCAGTTCCTTCTCGAATATGAGAAGAGCGCTTCGGTGAAAGAGGAACTGGACGCGAAGATTTCCGTTGCCAAAAAGGATTTTGAAGAAGCTAAGACGCAGTATGAGCTTGCCAAGGAAGACTATGACAGGCTTTTAGGCGAGCTGGAACAGTACCGCGAGCAGATCCGCGACGCGAAGGAACAGCTGACCGAAAAGCAGCTGGCCGTGGAGAAGGCGAGCGGTGAGAAGAACCTCTTAACGGAGCAGATCACCGGACTTAAGGCGGGTGCCGAAGAGTCGAAGGAAAGGGCGGAACGTCTTGCGGGACAGATTGCGGAACGCACGAAAGCCCTTGCGGAACTTGAAGAGGAAATCGAAAAGCAGAATGCCCAGTTAGAGGATCTGCTTGCCGAACAGCAGAAGGCGGATGCCCTTCTCGGAGAGATGAAGGCCGGCATCAACGCCATGCTCCTTGAGGAAAAGGAATGCAATGAGGCATATGTTGCCCTGTTAAATGAGAATACGGTGCTGCAGTCCGAACTGGGACGCTATAACGCCATCTTAGAGCAGCAGACGATCCGGAAGGCCGACGTCAGCGGACGGCTTCTTACCTTAAAGGCCGAGGCCGACGAGGCAGCCGCGCAGGTGGCTCAGGCGGAGCAGCAGCTGAAGGAAGCCTGTGACCGCGTGATCGAAGGCTCGGACCGCGTAAAAGGCCATGAAACGAAGATCCGCGAACTGACCGATGCCATCCAGGAGCAGAAGAATATCTATGACCGCAAGCAGGAACGCGTGATCCAGAAGACGTCCCATATGGAGACGTTAAAGGACCTCGTGGAGCACTATGACGGCTACGGCAACGCCGTTAAGAAGGTCATGGAGAAGAAGGACGGAAACGGCGTATTTGGCGTCGTTGCCGACGTGATTACCGTTGAGCCCCGTTACGAGACGGCGATTGAGACCGCCCTCGGCGGAAACATTCAGAATATTATCACGGATACGGCCGAAACCGCCAAGCAGATGATCGAATATCTGAAGGCGAACCGGCTGGGCCGCGCTACCTTTATCCCGCTTTCGGACATCCGTGCGAAGCAGGATGAGTTTGAAAAGGACGTACTTTCCGCAAAAGGCGTGATCGGCATCGCTTCGGACCTTGTTTCGACCGAGGAACGGTTCCGGGAAGCCATCCGCTATCTGCTCGGCAGATTTCTCGTTGTCGATACGATCGATAACGCCATCCGTCTTGAAAAGCAGAACCGCTATTCCCTCCGCATCGTAACGATCGAGGGTGAGCTGTTCCAGCCCGGAGGCGCAATCTCCGGCGGAGCGTTCCGAAGCAGCAGCAACCTGCTCGGAAAGCGCCGGGAGGCAGAGGAACTCGAGCAGTCGCTGATTACCGAGAAGGAAGAACTCCGGGAAGCCGGAGACCGTCTTGCCGCACTCCGTAAGGAACGCGAGGCGATGCGAAGCGCATACGAGGAAGCCCGTAAGGAACTCCAGGAGCGCTACGTTGCACAGAATACCGCCAAGATCAACCTGAACCACATTACGGAGCAGAACAGCGACATTCTCGGCAAGCGCGAAGCACTGCTTCAGGAAAGTGCCGCTTCGGAAGCGGTTGCAGCCGAGACCAAGAAGGCAATTGACGAAGTAACGGAGCGGATCCGCGCCAACACCGAGCAGAGCGAGCAGAAGAAGGCCCGCGCCGCCGAGGTGCATGCAGGCATGGAATCCACCCGCTTAAAAGAAGACGACGCCAGTGCGGAAGCCATGCGCGTTCTGTCCGAATATTCCGGTTTACAGCAGAACGTTGCCTACCGGAAGGACAACGCGAAGCGTATCCGCGGCGAGATCCGCGAGCTGGACGAGGAACGGAACGGACTGCTCACAAGAGCGCAGGCGTCCGGCGAGGAGATTACCGCGAAGGAAGAGGCGGTTGAGACACTGATCGTAGAGCAGGAGAAACTCCGCAAAGAACTTTCCGCCCTTGAGGAACTGATTGCCGAGCGCAGCACTGCTGCCGATGAAATAACCGGCCGGAACAAGAGCTTCTTCGAGCGCCGCGAAGCACTCTCTGCGGACATGTCAAGACTTGACAAGGAACTGTTCCGTCTCGAGAACCAGCAGGAGAAGATGACCGAGCAGCTCGACTACCAGACCCATTACATGTGGGAAGAGTACGAGCTTACCTATTCCGAGGCTGTTAAGTTAAGAGATCCGTCCATCGATAACCCGACTTTGAACCGCAAAGCGGTTTACGAGATGAAGAACAAGATCCGTTCACTCGGCGACGTCAACGTGAACGCGATCGAGGATTACCGCGAGACCAAGGAACGCTATGATTTCCTTTCCACGCAGCGGGATGACATCGTGAATGCGGAGAAATCCCTGCAGGAGATCATCGTAACGCTGGATGCGGAAATGCGCCGGCAGTTCACCGAAACCTTTGCAAAGGTACAGGAGCGCTTCGACAAAGTGTTCCGCGAACTGTTCGGAGGCGGAAAAGGAACGCTCAAACTGGAGGAGGGCGCCGACATTCTGGAGGCGGACATTTCCGTTATCGCACAGCCCCCGGGCAAGAAACTGCAGAACATGATGCAGCTTTCCGGCGGCGAGAAGGCGCTTACGGCGATTTCCCTTCTGTTTGCAATCCTTGACCTGAAGCCGTCCCCGTTCTGTCTGCTCGACGAGATCGAGGCAGCACTCGACGACAGCAACGTCAGCCGTTTTGCGCAGTATCTGCACAAGCTGACAAAGGATACGCAGTTCATCGTGATCACGCACCGCCGCGGTACGATGGCGGCAGCCGATGCCCTTTACGGCATCACGATGCAGGAGAAGGGCGTTTCGACGCTCGTTTCCGTCAACCTGATTGAGAATGAACTGGACAAATAAGTAACAACCGGAGGAACATTATCCGAATGAGCAAGGAATATGAGGAAGATCTGAACGAGGAGTATTCCGGGGAATACCCGGAGGAAACCGCGGAAGGAAACGAAGAGGAAGCCCCGAAGAAGAAAGGCTTCTTCCGCCGTTTGCGGGAAGGAATGGCGAAGACCAGAAACAGCATCGCAAGCGGGCTGAATTCCATCTTCCACGGCTTCTCGAAGATCGATGAGGATTTTTACGAAGAACTCGAAGAGATTCTGATCATGGCCGATATCGGCGTGACGACCACCGGCGAGATTTTGGACAATCTGCGTGCCAAGGTCAAGGAACTTCATATCAAAGAGCCCGAGGCGTGCAGGGAACTGCTGATGGATTCCATCCGTGAGCAGATGGAAGTACCCGAGGATGCCTATGACTTTGAAAAAGGACCGTCCGCGGTGCTGGTTGTCGGCGTAAACGGTGTCGGAAAGACGACAACGACCGGCAAGATCGCATGGCTTTTGAAGAATGACGGACGGAAGGTACTGATGGCGGCGGCGGACACGTTCCGCGCGGCAGCTACCGAACAGCTGGTGGAGTGGTCCCACCGTGCCGGCTGCGACATCATTGCGGCCAAGGAGGGAGCGGACCCGGCGGCAGTCGTATTTGACGCAGTATCCGCAGCCAAGGCGAGAAAGGCCGACGTTCTGATCTGCGATACGGCAGGACGTCTTCATAACAAGAAGAACCTGATGGACGAGCTCGGCAAGATCAACCGCGTCATCGACCGCGAGTATCCGAACGCGAAGCGCGAAACACTCGTTGTTCTTGACGGAACGACCGGCCAGAATGCGCTTGCCCAGGCTAAGCAGTTCAACGAGATCTGCAACATTACCGGTATCGTAATCACGAAACTGGACGGAACGGCCAAGGGCGGCATTGCCATCGCCATCCAGAAAGAACTCGGCATTCCGGTTAAGTATATCGGCGTCGGGGAATCGGTCCGCGACATGCAGAAGTTCGATCCTGAGGCATACGTGAGAGCGCTTTTCGACGTGTCAGATAAGGACGAGTAACTGAGTTTATATCGGGGTATACACGGAAGGGGAGCCTGCGGCTTCCCTTTTTCGGTAGAACAGGGGGCTATATATCATTTGGCTTCAGAAAGGAAGATCGCGTCATGATCCGTAAAGATAACCGCGGGGCGCTAAGCCTCAGCAAGAAGGGCTGGATCATTCTTTTCGGCTCGGTGCTTACGGTGGCGCTCGCCGCCTGGATTATTCTGGTTGCCGGAATATTCCGCAATAAGGACCGAAACGATAAGAACCGAAACGACAAGGACAAAGGCCCGAAATACGATATACCGAAATACGATATTCCCGAGATACCGGAGGGGTATGCGCTCGTGTTCCGGGTGAAGAATCGCTACAGCATCTCGGAGAAAGGGATAAGAAGTCTTGAATATGAATGTGAATACGATGAGCTGGGCCGTCTGATAACGAAGACTTCTTATACCGACAGCGCGGATGTCTCCGACAGGGTTCAATACGCTTATGATGACTACGGAAACGAGATCCGGCAAACCAAATATGACGAAGAATGGAATATCGTCAGTGTTTTAGAGAATATTTATGATTCCGAAGGGAGACTGAAGGAGAAACGTTTGGGTGATACGGTTCAAACCTTTAATGAGAACGGGGATTTGCTCACGGAATACAGCATCGATGGAAACGGTTTGACGCACAAAGTAAAGGAGTGTATATACACAGAGGACGGGCGGCTTCTTGAGGAAACGGATTTGGATCTCGGATATTCCACCGCATATTTTTATGATAATTCCGGAAAGCGAGAGAGAATAGAAAACCGGTCGTATGGGAATATGCTTTCCGTGCAAATCTTCCTCACGGAGTACACAGCTGAATCCTATATCACGGATGACGGAGTAAGGTATCTAAGTGAGAGGAGCGAATATGATGAGGATGGAAATGTTGTCCATTTAACGGCGTATAAAGAAGACGGAACGGTTAACTATGAAGAGATAATAGAGAGGGGAGAGCACGGATTCAAGACGAAAGTTCTCACCTATTCTTCAAACGGAGACTTTACCTGGTACGAATATGAATATGATGAAGCATCCCTCATGTACAAACGTCCGGCAAAGACAACTTCCAAGAATGCGGATGGAACGGTAGCGTATTACATCGTTGACCGTTATCTGCCGGGAATGGGGCATATGGAATCGATGACGTATTACCCTGATGCCGCCAAAGGTGTGTACGGTTATTACTGTGGAAAAGATTCCTACGGGAATCCGATTCGCTTTTTCCAACGGGCAGGCGCTAAAGATACGCTGGTTTGGGAACAGGAATACATTCCGATGGCCATACCGAAGGAATACATGAACGACTATGACCGCTATGAAAAATGATATGACTTGGCGGAAGGATATCCGGTAACGGTCTCTCCGTTCGTCACATTGCCGTAAGAACAGCCGGCCTCGTGTGCAGACTGACGAAAGATTCAGCCGTACCGGGCCGGCTTTCTCTCTGTTTCGTCGAATCTGTCCCGCGGAAAATGTGACTTCTGCCGATGGTATTTGACCACCCGATGCGCTATGATAGAAGACGGACGAAGACGAAACAAAGTGGCGGGTATCACGTGGAAAAAAGTTTGAAATGTTTCCATTTTCCTGTTGACAAAACAACGGAAAGAGGATAATATAAAAACAGAACATTTGTTCGCTTTTAAGAAAGGAATAATCGATATGGCAGCAGACGACAACAAGATGAAAGCGCTGGAATCCGCGCTTGCAAAGATTGAGAAATCTTTCGGAAAGGGTTCCGTTATGAAACTCGGCGACTCGGCGGCAACTTACAATGTACAGGCCGTTCCGAGCGGTTCCCTGAGCCTTGACGTGGCACTCGGAATCGGCGGTTTCCCGAAGGGACGCATTATCGAGATTTACGGACCGGAATCCAGTGGTAAGACCACCGTTGCACTTCATGCAATTGCCGAAGTACAGAAGCAGGGCGGTATTGCCGGCTTTATTGATGCCGAGCATGCCCTTGACCCCGTATATGCCGCCAATATCGGTGTAGATATTGATAACCTTTACATTTCCCAGCCCGACGACGGCGAACAGGCCCTTGAGATTACCGAGACGCTTGTCCGTTCCGGCGCGGTTGACATCGTTGTAGTGGACTCGGTTGCCGCATTGGTACCGAAGGCCGAGATCGACGGTGACATGGGTGATTCCCATGTGGGTCTGCAGGCACGCCTTATGTCCCAGGCACTCCGTAAGCTGACGGCGGTTATCAGCCGTACCAATACGATTGTCATCTTCATCAACCAGCTCCGTGAGAAGGTCGGCGTTATGTTCGGTAATCCCGAGACGACGACCGGCGGCCGCGCGCTGAAGTTTTATTCGACCATCCGTCTGGATGTGCGCCGCGTGGAGTCTTTGAAGGCCAACGGCGAGGTTGTCGGCAACCATGTACGCGTTAAGGTAGTAAAGAACAAGGTGGCTCCGCCTTTCCGGGAAGCGGAATTTGATATTATGTTCGGCGAAGGAATCTCCCGTGAGGGCGATGTTCTTGATCTGGCCGTTAACTGCAATATTGTTGACAAGAGCGGCGCATGGTTTGCGTATAAGGGCGAGAAGATCGGCCAGGGACGTGAGAATACCAAGGCTTATCTGAAGCAGAATCCCGCACTTCTTGCCGAGATTGAGCAGCTTGTCCGCGATAAGCTGATCGTAATCGATGCAAATCATGCGGAGAGCGATGACGAAGAAGAGGAAGAGGATTTCTAATCTGAGTCCCCGGTTCGGGAGGACGTATGCCTAAAGTGGAATTGATCCCGAAAGGGAAGAAAACCTCCCTGCTTGTGCTGGACGGCGAGAACGCCGGTCCTGTTACGGCGGGTGAGATACTGCGGTTCGGACTTGAGAACGGTGCCACGGTTTCCGAGGATACCGTGACGGATGTTGTCCGGGAGGTGATTCTTCCGGGCGGACGCAAAAAGGCCATGGACCTGCTTGTCGCCCAGTTCCGTACGGAAGCGGAACTACGAAGCCGGCTTTTACAGGCCGGGTACGGCGAGGCGGTCGTTGAAGCTGTATTTGACTATATCAAGAAGTTTCCGTATCTGGACGATGTGCGTTATGCTCTGCATTATCTGGAATCGGCCGGAGAGAAGAAGAGTCTTTCGGAAATCCGTCACAGGCTTTTAGAGAAGGGTGTTTCGGAAACAGATTACGAAACGGCACTCGAAAAGTACCGGCAGGAAAGAATAGAAGCTGGTCCGGAAGCGGATGCGGACGGTTTCGGAAGCGAGGATCTGGAGATGCAGACGCTACGGAAACTCCTTTCAAAGAAGGTCCCGGCAGGTACTCCGCTTACGAAAGAGAAGAAAGAGAAACTGTATGCTTCGTTTCTTCGGAAGGGGTTCGGATACCACTGCATCCGGAGTATTCTTAAGGAATATCCGACATGTGAATCGGAGGCTTTTGACTGAACAAATTATATAAAAATGCGATATTTATTTGCGCCTTGGGACGGTTTTCCTCCCAAGGCGCAATTTTTTACCACATTCGGTATGTAAAACTTTAGTAAAACCCTATATTCTGCGATATTTTGGTTTGCATTTTCCGGGGATTTATGTATAATGGTATTCGGTGTAAGTTGGGTTAATTCCAAAGAATGACCCTTAGAATATACAAGATGGAGGGCTGAACATGAGTAGTACAGCAAAATTGTCGGCGAAGGATAGAATCTATACTTTGCTTGACGACAACAGTTTTGTTGAAATCGGTGCACTGGTTACGAAGCGTAATACCGATTTTAACATGCAGCAGATGAGCGCTCCGGGCGACGGTATTGTTACCGGTTACGGTGTGATCAACGACAATCTGGTTTATGTATACAGCCAGGATGCCTCTGCATTGAATGGTACGATCGGTGAGATGCACGCGAAGAAGATTATCAATCTTTATCGTCTTGCCATGAAGACCGGCGCCCCGGTTATCGGTCTGATTGACTGCGCGGGTATCCGTCTTCAGGAAGCATCTGATGCACTTGCAAGCTTCGGACGCCTTTACAAGGCGGAAGCAATGGCATCCGGTGTTGTTCCGCAGATCACGGCAGTCTTCGGAGAGTGCGGCGGCGGACTTGCTGTACTTGCTGAGATGAGCGATTTTGTCATGATGTCGAAAGACGCAAAGCTTTTCGTTACGGCTCCGAACGCAATCGCGGGCAACAACGAAGGAAAGCTTGATATGGCTTCCGCTTCCTACATGGCAGCTTCGGGCGCTGTGGATTATGTCGGTGAGGATGAGGTTGCGGTTCTGAACCGTATCCGCGATCTGGTTGACATTCTTCCCGTTAACAACGAGGATGAGTGCATCGTAGAGTGCTCCGACGATTTGAACCGCGCAACGGCTCTCTATGACGATGAGGTTGCTGACGCAGCTGCTGCATTGGCCGACCTTTCCGATAACGGAGAGTTTGTAGAGCTTAAAGCGGATTATGCGAAGGAGATGGTTACCGGCTTCATTAAGCTGAACGGTGCTACCGTAGGCGCTATCGGAAACCGTACCGCTCTTACGACCGCTGACAAGAAAGAAAAATTCGACGCAGTTCTTACTTCTGCAGGCTGCTACAAGGCTGCTGCATTTGTTAACTACTGTGATGCTTTCGGTATTCCGGTTCTGACCCTTTCCAATGTTGCCGGATACAGCAAGAACGCTTCCGACGCCAAGTCGATTGCTACGGCTTCTGCCAAGATGGCATTCGCATTTGCCGGTGCAACCGTTCCGAAGATCAATGTCGTAACCGGTAAGTCTTACGGCACCGCTTATGCGGCATTCAACAGTAAGACCCTCGGTGCGGATATGGAATTCGCTCTTGAAGGCGCTGAGATCGGTACGATGGACGCAAAGCTTGCGGCACAGATCGTGTATGCAGGTGAGGTTAATACCGAGGAAGCCCTGAACGCAAAGGCGGAGGAGTACCGCAAGGAAGCAAACAGCGCCGAGAACGCTGCGAAGAGAGGCTATGTAGATGCCATTATTTCCGCTTCGGATGTTCGCGCGCAGGTTATCTACGCATTTGAAATGCTCAGCACCAAGAAGGAATTAAGACCCGCCAAGAAGCACGGCACTGTGTAATCGGAGGTGGAGAGTATGACATTATATAATTTCTGTCTTTCCGGAGAGATTATGAAGCGGGCCGGATTGAACACGTTGCTCGGTATCGGCATCGTATTTCTGATGCTTGTACTGATCAGCACGATCATTTCCCTTCTGAAGCTCGTAAATCGTCCCGAGAAACCGGCACCGGTTAAGCAGGCGCCCGTTTCCGCACCTGTGGCTCCCGCCGCAGAGGAGGAGACCGATGATCTGGAACTGGTTGCGGTTATCGCGGCTGCCATTTGTGCTTATGAACAGGCGCAGGGCAATGCGGTTTCACCGGACAGCCTGGTTGTCCGTTCCATTCGTAAAGTGAATAAATCAAAATGGCAGAATGCCTGATTAGGAGGATACTATGAAGAATTATACGATTACAGTTAACGGTAATGTTTATGATGTATGCGTTGAAGAGGCTGACGGCGCTGTAAGCGCACCCGCAGCTGCAACGAAGGCCGCTCCCAAGGCTGCCCCGAAGGCTGCTCCCAAGGCAGCAGCAGGCGCTGCAGGCAGCGTTAAGATTTCCGCTCCCATGCCCGGTAAGGTTCTGAAGGTTAACACCTCTGCCGGCGCAGCAGTTAAGAAGGGTGACGTTCTCCTCGTATTTGAGGCCATGAAGATGGAAAATGACATCACCGCTCCTCAGGACGGAACGGTTGCAAGCGTTAACGTAAGTGTCGGCCAGAGTTTCGAGCCCGGTGAACTGCTTGTTTCTTTGAACTAATCGATTCGTTTTCAAAGAGTGCTTTCTTCTTTGCAAAACAGACCGTTTCAAAGAAGACATATCAAACCGGGAGGTAATTCACAATGCAATATATTCTTGATACATTGGGGAACCTGGTGAAAGCCACCGCATTTGCCTCTCTTTCCTGGGGCAATCTGCTGATGATCGCTGTCGCCTTGTTCTTCCTGTGGCTGGCTATTGCCAAAGATTATGAGCCTCTCCTGTTGGTTCCGATTTCCTTCGGTATGCTTCTTGTAAACCTGTATCCGTCCATTATGGCGGAGCCTGTAGATAAGGTTTATACCTTCTATAAGGACGATGTGCAGATTCTTAGCATTGCCGACGGTGTCGTGGAATTCTATCAGGGCGAGGGCGCCGTATATGATCTTGATAAGCAGAAGGGTGTTGCTTATTATTACGTTGTAAACGGTACAAATAAAACTTTGATCGAGTTTCCTAAGAGTGTTGATACGAACAGTCAGGAAGAAAAGATGGAGTACATCAACGAGAAGTACTTCATGGATACCGTACTGATTGAGTACAAGGTTGACGATGAGCTTGTGCTGTCGTATCAGTCGCATGAGAACAATCTCAGCGAATTTTACGTAAAAGACTGCACGAAGACCGAGCAGAGCAAGCGGGCAGGAGGTATCCTTCGGTACTTCTTCCAGCTGGATGAATGGGCTATTCTTCCTTGCCTGATCTTCATGGGCGTAGGCGCGATGACCGACTTCGGTCCTTTGATCGCAAACCCGAGAAGCTTCCTTCTCGGAGCTGCCGCTCAGCTTGGTATTTTCTTCGCTTACCTGTCTGCAATATTCCTCGGATTCGGTGATAAGGCAGCTGCCGCCATTTCCATCATCGGCGGCGCGGACGGACCGACGTCCATATTCCTGGCCGGTAAACTCGGACAGACGGCGTACATGGGAGCCATTGCGGTAGCCGCTTACTCCTACATGTCCCTCGTTCCGATCATCCAGCCTCCGATCATGAAACTCCTCACGACCGAAGAAGAGCGGAAGATCAAGATGGAACAGCTTCGTCCGGTTAGTAAGCTCGAGAAGATTCTCTTCCCTGTAATTGTTACGATCGTTGTTGTAGCGCTCCTGCCGGATACCGCTCCGTTGATCGGCTGCCTGATGCTTGGTAACCTGTTCCGTGAGTCCGGCGTTGTACGTCAGCTGCAGGAAACCGCTTCCAATGCGATGATGTATATCGTTGTTATCATGCTCGGTACCTCCGTTGGTGCTACCACCAGCGCAGAGGCATTCCTGAAGCTTGATACCCTGAAGATCGTATTGCTCGGTCTGATCGCATTTGCCATCGGTACCGCAGGCGGCGTCCTGTTCGGTAAGCTGATGTGCAAGCTTTCGGGAGGCAAGATCAACCCGCTGATCGGTTCCGCCGGTGTATCCGCGGTTCCTATGGCGGCCCGTGTATCCCAGAAAGTCGGTGCCGAAGCCGATCCCACAAACTTCCTTCTCATGCATGCCATGGGACCGAACGTTGCGGGCGTTATCGGTACTGCAGTAGCGGCCGGCGTATTTATGGCTGTATTCGGAGTTTAAGCTGACTTCTTTCCGGTGACCGTGTAGGCGCTGCAACAGGGCACCGGTTTACAAGAAGCAGCGCAGAAAGAGGTATTGATTATGGCAGATATTACAGCAAAGCCTGTAAAGATTACCGAAACCATTTTGCGTGACGCCCATCAGTCTTTGATCGCCACCAGAATGCCTACCGAACTTATGCTTCCGATCGTGGAGAAGATGGATAAGGTCGGATATCATTCCGTAGAGTGCTGGGGCGGCGCCACATTTGACGCATGCCTTCGTTTCCTGAAGGAAGACCCTTGGGAGCGTCTTAGAAAGCTCCGTGCGGGATTTAAGAATTCCAAGCTGCAGATGCTGTTCCGCGGACAGAACATCCTCGGTTACAACCACTATGCAGATGACGTAGTAGAGTACTTCGTACAGAAGTCCATCGCAAACGGTATCGACATCATCCGTATTTTCGACTGTCTGAATGACCTCCGCAACCTTGAGACTGCCGTTAAGGCAACCAAGAAGGAAGGCGGACATGCGCAGATCGCTCTTTCCTACACCCTCGGCGATGCTTATACGCTTGAGTACTGGGAGAAGACGGCAAAGGCAATCGAGGAGATGGGTGCGGATTCGATCTGTATCAAGGATATGGCAGGTCTTCTGGTTCCTTACAAGGCAACCGAGCTTGTTACCGCGCTGAAGGCAGGTTCTTCCCTTCCGATTCAGCTGCATACGCACTATACGTCCGGTGTTGCTTCCATGACCTACCTGAAGGCCGTTGAAGCAGGCTGCGACATCATCGACTGCGCAATGTCTCCTCTTGCTCTCGGTACCAGCCAGCCGGCTACCGAAGTTATGGTTGAGACGTTCCGCGGAACCCCTTACGATTCCGGCCTTGACCAGAACCTTCTCGCTGAGATCGCGGAGTACTTCCGTCCTTACCGCGAGGAGTGCCTGAAGAACGGTCTTCTGAATCCGAAGGTACTCGGTGTTAACATCAAGACGCTTATGTATCAGGTTCCCGGCGGTATGCTTTCTAACCTTGTTTCCCAGCTTAAGGAAGCAGGCGCCGAAGACAAGTTCGAGGCAGTTCTCGAGGAAGTTCCGAGAGTTCGTAAGGACTTCGGTGAGCCCCCGTTGGTTACGCCTTCTTCCCAGATTGTAGGTACCCAGGCAGTTCTTAACGTTCTGCAGGGTGAGCGTTACAAGATGGTTACGAAGGAAAGTAAGAAGATCCTTTCCGGTGAGTTCGGCCAGACCATTAAGCCCTTCGATCCCGAGGTTCAGAAGAAGTGCATCGGCGATGTGAAGCCGATCACCTGCCGTCCGGCAGACCTGATCGAGCCCCAGCTGCCGAAGTTCAGGGAAGAGTGCAAGCAGTGGATTCAGCAGGAAGAGGACGTTCTTTCCTACGCTTTGTTCCCGCAGGTTGCTACAGACTTCTTCAAGTACCGTCAGGCACAGCAGACCGGTGTTGACGTAGCTAAGGCTGACACCGCGAACAAGGCTTATCCGGTATAATTCCGAACAGTTTTAAAGCAAATGAATGCAGCCGTCCGAGGCAATCGGGCGGCTGCTTTTTGTGGCAACAGGGTGCGGTTTTTCGTGACAGAAGAGCCGGAATATGGTATAATAACTCAAATGTACTTCTTGAAAAATCTGAGAGGATTTTGCACGTTCTGTTATTCGATTTTGGTTTCAGCGGTGAGGATGACTGTGCGGCCGCGACAATGCGTAAAAATGTAAAAGGAGAAAATCATGAAGAAATACTGTAAGGCCGTTTCGATATTTAGCGTTATCGCTCTTGTGCTTACGGAACTGGTAGGAATCATCCTTTTCGCACAAGGCATTCCGAGGGAGATTAGCAGTCTTAAGGAACCGATTCCCGATGAGGGGCTGGGACGGCTGGAATATTACATCTCACGTCCGCTTGGCAAGGTCTTTATCGTCGTCCTGATTGTGGCAATCGTCATACTCATCGTTGAGGCAGCTGTGATTATCCGGCAGTGCGTTAAAGCGGTGAAAGACGATTCGTTTGAGGGGTTCATGACATTTTCCTTGGTCGGACTGGGTGAAGTTGTAATCAATTTCGTTTTGTTTTGGTCCTTCCCAGATGCTATAATCGGCATCCCAGACGAAAGAGTTTTGAAGGAAACCGACAGGTGGTTACTCGTCTATTTCTTTCTGGTGGTCTTTTTGATCCTCAGTCTGATCGTCGCGAATAAAGGGAAGCGGAATGAGTCCGTCGAACGGCTTGTGACGGGAATCCTCAGCGCGCTCGTGATCATTTGCGGACTGCTGACGATGATGTGCTTTGTCCTCGGAAAATACTGGGGTGCGGCCATCAACCTGGTAACCTGTATTTTTTCGATTGTCGTGCTTGCCGTAAAGGCAACGAAGGGATAAAAGAGCGGAGGTATTGTTATGAGGGATTTTACAAAACTGGATAAGCTGCTTCAGACGTTCGTCGAGCAGGGAACGAACCCGGGATGCGCGGTTGCGATCATGCAGGGGGACGAGCTGATCTATCACAAGGAGGCGGGCTACGCGGATATCGAATCCGGTAAGAAAGTAGATATCCACAGCATGTTCAGTCAGGCGTCCACAACGAAGCTGTTTACCTATGCGATTCTCGGGATGATTTATGAGGAGGGTAAGTTCCTGTTCAGCGATCCGCTTTCGGAGTATCTGCCGGAATGGAAGAATACGAAGAAGTATGTGACGCTTCCGAACGGGGAAGTGACTACGGCGCCGCTTGAGCGGCCAATCACGATCCGTGACGCGGTTGCGATGATGTGCGGCCTTCCGTACTGCATGGTGCCGGCCGTCGATCCCGATACGCCGACGCTCGGGGCAATGAGCAGGCAGATGGCAGAGCTTCTTAAGAAGGGTCCGAGTACGATTGCCGAGGAAGTACGCGTGATGGCCGATGTTCCCGTGATGTTTGAGCCGGGTTCTCACTGGCAGTACGGCTTCGGCTCCGAGATTACCGGCGTTCTGGTGGAGACCTTTGAAGGAAAGCCTCTTCGGGAGGTATTCAAGGACCGCCTGATCGACCCGCTGGAACTGGCCGATACGGATACCTTTGCAAGAGAGTGGAACAAGGACCGTATCGTAACGAACTATGCGAAAAAGGGACCGGGGCAGTTCGAAGCAACACCGAACTTCTCAATGCTTGATCCGGACAGTGTTCCGGCAGGCGCCCGGCCGAACCTTCTGACGAGTGCGCATGACTTTGCCGTATTCATGCAAATGCTCGCAAACGGCGGAACCTATAAGGGTAAGAAGTTCCTCGGCAGCGGCACGGTAGCGATGCTTCACGAGAACCAGCTCGGACCGGTGCAGCTTAAGGATTTTGAAAATGATTATCTGGCAGGCTACGGCTACGGACTCGGGTTCCGCACGCTGATGACGCAGAAATACGGCCACAACGGTCATCTCGGTGATTTCGGATGGACCGGCGGTACGGGTATCTGGGTGGAAGCGGACCCGGTTGACAAGTTTGCGGTTGCCTATATGCACAACATGCGGCCGAACGAAGAACTGTACCATCATCACCGGGTACGCGCGGTAGTGAACGGAATCATGCTGTAAAGAAAGCGAGGATGAAAGAATGGCTGAGAGACCTACGCCGCCATGGGCGGATCAGATGCCGGAAGGCAGTTTTATCTCGTATGCTCCGTCCTATGAGGTCGGAAAGTACTTTGACAGATTTGCCACAGAGTATTATACCGCGAGCGATGGGACGAAGATGAAGTATTACTTCTTTGACCCTACCGAATACGGATTTCCGAAAGGGGAGACGTATCCGGTCCTCATATTCTTCCACGGAAAGAGCAACGCGCTTGAGGGCGACATCTGCATCAACTATACGGGTGCGGAACTGTACGCAACGGACGCCTATCAGAAGACTATGGGCGGCGCTTATATTCTGATTCCGATCGCCAACGAGTACCGCGACGAAGAAGGCAGAACGCAGGGCACCTGGGCAAAGGAGTATATTGAGCCGACACATGAGCTGATTACGTATGTGCTTCAGGAGCATGGAGCGGATGCGGGACTTCGGTTCCTGTTCGGCAATTCGGCCGGCGCAAGATTCGTGTTCCGTATTGCGGACGCACATCCCGAGGCATACGACGTATTGATTCCGGTCGGCACCGTTGACATTTCGGCCGACGAGCGGCTGGATGCCTTCGATGCGAATGGGATTTGGCTTTTCTATGCCGAGGGCAAACGCGACGAATTCAATCATTTTGACCGGGATGTCGTACCGCGCATGCCGAGGCTTCAGGCAATGAAGCATTGCTTCCTGTTTAATCCGGAATGGGTTTATAACGGCGACCACGGGATTTCGTCCATCAACGTCGGAATCGAGATGGGGCAGCACTGCCTGATGAATGCGATGCAGTCGAACCTCATGTTCGCAGACGGCACGCCGATGGACGAGCGCCTGCCGAAGGGAATGACCGGCTGGATCGCGGATGTGCTTAAGGAACGGGGAAGCGCGAGGTAGCGAATCCAATCCTTTTTGAAGGAATATGCAGCCATGCGCCAAGCAGGGACATTTTTGCGGACGGAAGCTGCAAAAAGACTGCTAAGCAAAGAATTACGTAAAAGGAATCGCAAGATGGACAAGGAAAGAAAAACGGTATACATGGACCATGCGGCTACGGGCGAAGTGCGCGAACGGGCTCTTTCGGCCATGCTGCCGTATCTTAAGGAACAGTTCGGAAACCCCTCAAGCCTTCACGGGCCGGGACTTGCCGCCAAGAAGGCAATCCAGGAAGCCCGGGCGAAGATTGCGGGGCTGCTCGGCTGTAATACGAACGAAATCCTGTACACCGCGGGCGGAACCGAGGCGGACAACTGGGCAATCAAAGGGTATCTTCTCGGCAATCCGGACAAAGGAAAGCATATCATTACCTCGGCGATTGAGCATCCGGCGGTGCTTCGGACCTGCGAATTCATGAAGCGCTTCGGTTACGAACTGACGGTTCTTACACCGGACCGGTACGGAATCATCTCTGCAGATGCCCTGAGAACGCATATACGCCCCGATACGGCGTTAATCACAATACAGACGGCCAACAATGAGATCGGAACGATTGAGCCGATTGACGAGCTTGCAACGGTCGCCAAGGACCGGGGCGTCGCCTTTCACACAGACGCGGTGCAGGCGGTCGGAACGTTGCCGATCGATCTGAAAAAGTCACCCGTAACAATGCTTTCCGCAAGCGGACACAAATTCGGCGCCCCGAAAGGAGTCGGATTCCTTTATGTGAAGGACGGAACAAAGTTAGAGTCCCTGCTGCACGGCGGTCCGCAGGAGAAGCGCATGCGTTCCGGTACGGAAAATGTGCCCGGTATCGTCGCCATGGCGGAAGCGCTTTCGGAGGCTCTTGCGTCCAATCACCGCAAAATCATGGAAGTACGCGACTATATGCAGGAGCGTATATTGCATGAGATTCCCGACACGGTCGTGAACGGATGGAACGAAGCAGATAAAGGTGCCGGGGGCAGTAAAACCGATTCTTATAGCATATATGGCGGACGCCTTCCGGGAAGCCTCAGCGTGAGCTTTAAAGGTGTAGAAGCGAGCTCGGTACTTGTATTTTTAGATCTCGCAGGAATCGCCGCATCGGGCGGTTCGGCATGCTCCTCGGCCGAGAATAAGCCTTCTGAAGTGCTTCAGGCAATCGGTGTGGAGGAACCTTACCTTTCGGGAACCGTCCGTTTCTCCTTATCGGCGGACAACACGAAAGAGGAAGCGGATTATGTGGTGGAGGTTTTAAAGGAGACAGTCCGGAAACTGCGGAATAACCGGTAAAGGAAGTCCGCAGGGTTGTTGATAGGATATGGTGAGTCGGGCCTTCAGTCCGTGATAAAAGAACAAAGTAAGACCACCCCAATAAAAGAACAAAGTAAGACCGCCGGGTCGCAGCTAAACTGCAATCCGGCGGCCTTTTCTTCGAAAGAGAGGAGATAAGTATGACATCCGGTATAAACCGGTTTTTATTGAATTATGTGTGATGTGCTGTAATCAGTCATCCGGTTTCTTTCCGGTGCCGCCGCAGGCAGGACACTTCTTGCTGCCGAAGCACTGTTCGCATTGAGCCTGTCCTTTGCCGTTACATTCCTGACAGGTGTCTTCACCATGGTTACCGGTTCCATCACATTCCGCGCAGGGATTTCCGTTCTCGTCTTTGGCAGTGCCTTTGCATTTCCAGCAAAGCTTCAGAACTTTGCCGCTTCCGTGACAGGTCATACATTCCACAACGCCGGTAGCGTCGCATCGTTCACATTTTCCGGTGCCCTGGCAAACCGAACAGCCTTCCTCTTTCCGTGGTTCGTTCTGGCCGGGCTCGACCTCGTTCGGATCGCGCTCGCCGATGTGCTGGTTCGGATCGTTGGGATCGGGGTTGGGCTGATTGGGGTCATTCGGATCCTGTCCGGGCTCGTTAGGATCCTGACCGGGTTCATTTGGATCCTGTCCGGGTTCATTCGGGTCGGGACCGGGCTGATTCGGGTCATTCGGGTCATTGGGCTCAGGACCGGGAGCGTTCGGATCGCCGGGATCATTGCCGGGTTCCGGTTCCGGGGCGTAAATGATATCATTGGCCACAGTCACCTGCTCCGAGACGGTGATGTCGCAGCTCTTCGCGGTATTCTGAACAGTTTCCTCCGCGCGTTTCAAGACTTCCTTAACTTCGGACTCGGAGCGCCTGGTCTCGACAACCGTCACCTTAACGTCTCCGCCGTCTTTCAGAAATCCGTCCTGATAGGAAAACCGCACAATGTCATCCAGTGCACCGTCAAGCCCGCGCCCGACGATGGCACATCGATCCTCAATGCTTTTTGCGTCCGCATTGACCGCTTCGTAGGCAACAACCTCAAATCCTTTCATATATAGCAGAAACTCCGGGTTGATGCTCACGCGGACGGTATAATCATATTCAACCGAAGGCGTCTGGCCGGGTGCGTCCTGCGTGCCGGGATTGGACGGCTGTGCTTCGGTCGGCTGGCCGTTCTGCGCCGGCTCACTCGAATTGCCTTCCTTGCCGGACTCTTTCTTTCCGCATCCGGCAAATGCAAATACCATCGCCGTACACAGCACTAGTATCAGAAAGCTGCGTCTTTTCATGGATTGTTACCTCCTTATTGCTTTTCTTGGGTCAAGAATAGCATAGCGGAAAGCCACTCCGCAAGCCGAGGGGGAACAGGGCAGCAGCCGGATAGGGGATATATTGAGAAAAAATAAAGAAAATTGACGCGTGGAATGTCAAGATTGCGGGTAAAAATTTTAAGAAAAAACGGTTTCAATTATTGACATTCTGGGTACAATTTCGTATATTATATTTCGTGGGGAAAATGGAGAAGAGCGCTATGGGGTTTTACGGATTATCTGTCATTTTGCTATAATCTTGTCGTTTGCATCACCGATTGGATTTCCCACGGTGGTGTATTTTTTTTGCTCTTTTTCATAAATTCCACATTTTCCGAAAACTACTCCCAATGGGAGATAGTTATAGATTATTCACACTGGAGGGAAAAAATGAGAAAGAAAGCATTTTCAAGAGCAATCCTGTTCCTTGTGATTGCTGCTGCTATGACCGGAATGTTCTTAGCAGCGAAGAATGCGAAAGCAAAAGAATCAAAGCAATTTGATTCGGAAGCTGCGGTACAGGGATATATCGCAGCGGACAAGCTTGACGATGTTATCCTGAAATCATCGACAAGCACCATCACGATCACTTACAAGCCTAACGGCGGAAGTGGATCGGAACGAAAAGAAACGGTGACGAAAGGCGCCAATTTTAAAACATGGAGCGGCTCGACATATTCAAGAGACGGTTATAAACTTGCCGGTTGGGCCTTGTATGGATCCGCATCCAATGCGTCTTATACGCCTGGAGCAACAGCACATTTCGCGATGAATGTGATTCTTTATGCTGTTTGGAAACCGGCATATAAGGTTACATACGATGGAAACGGCGGAAAGAACACTCCGAGTGCGCAGATTGAGTTCAAAGGAACTTCTTTAACGCTTACGACAGCAACCCCTTACAGAGAAGGCTATAATTTTACAGGGTGGAAGGGTTCCGACGGAAAGACATATGCAAAAGGAGCCAAGTATACAGGTAATGCCAACATCACCATGAAGGCTATCTGGGAAGTAATAACATATAATGTTAAATTGATTCAGAACGACGGAACAGGGTCTATAACTACCCTGAAAAAGCAGTATGCTGTAGCATTAAAACTACCTTCGCCGACCAGAAGCAAATATAGTTTTGGCGGTTGGAAGACTTCAAGCGGAACTGTTTATTCGCCGGGTTCGAGTTATACCAATAATGCAGCTGTTGAGCTTACAGCAGTATGGAATCCTAATAGATATACGATTACATATGACGGAAACGGGGGAACGGGTGCAACCGGGCCGAATGTACCGTCAGCCTCGCAAACTTTTACTTACGGTTCGACTGTAACAATCAACGGAAGCTGCTATACAAAAAGCGGATATACGTTTGTTGGATGGGCAAAAACTAAGAATTCTACGACGATAGATTTCGCAGCGGGTAAAACCGGCGTAAAGTTTGAGGATAATATAACGCTTTATGCAGTTTGGAAACCGAATGAGTATCTTGTAGTGTTTGATATGAATGATGGAAGCAACAAGGAATTCACAAGACAGACAAAGGTTCACGGGACCAATCTGACGCTGACATCATCGAAGCCTACGAGAGCAAATTACTCTTTCCAGGGCTGGGCTACGTCTGCAAGCGGAAGTGTTCTTTATGGTTCCGGAGCAACCTATACGAACAATTCGGCTGTCAGATTATATGCTGTGTGGAAACCCGATGAGTACACTGTGTCATTCAATGCAAACGGTGGAAGCGGAGCGCCTTCGGCTCAGAAGAAAATTTACGGACAAACTCTGACACTTTCCCCTACAAAGCCTACAAGAACATATTATACATTCCTTGGATGGGCAACATCCAGTACTGCTACGTCTGCAACATATTCGCCCAGTGGGGCCTATAAGGTTGAAGGAACAGCGACCCTATACGCTGTATGGAAACCCAATACATATACGATTACCTATAACGGAAACGGTGGAACCGGAGCAACCGGAGCGAATGTTCCGTCAGCTTCGCAGAACTATGTTTACGGAAATGCCGTAACAATCAACGGAAGCTGCTATACGAAGAGCGGATACACGTTTGTTGGATGGGCAACCAGCTCAAGCGCAACAACGGCGAATTATACGGCGGGTCAGACCGGCGTGAAGTTCAGCGGAAATGTTACCCTGTATGCGGTTTGGAAAGCTAACGTATATACAATTTATCTTGATATGAATGACGGCAGTGGAACGAATTACAAGAGTCTGTCGAAGACTCATGGAGTCAATATGACCCTGCCCACAACAATACCCACCAGAACCAACTATGAGTTCCTTGGATGGGCTACAAGCAGTTCTGCCACGACGGCGACATATGCAGCGGGTGCAACCTATACCGGAAATGCTTCTGCTCGTCTTTATGCTGTGTGGAAGCGGCTCAGATATACAATCTCCTATAACGGAAATGGTGGAACGGGAGCAACCGGAGCAAATGTTCCCTCGGCATCTCAGGATTACTATGCCGGAAATGCTGTAACAATCAATGACAGTTGCTATACGAAGACCGGCTACACATTCACTGGCTGGTCAACTGACAAGAATGCCACTACGGCAACCTATACGGCTGGCCAGACCGGTGTGAAGTTCAGCGGGAACGTTACGTTGTATGCGGTTTGGAAAGCTAACGTATATACAATTATCCTTGACATGAATGACGGCAGCGGTACGAATTACAAGAGCCTGTCGAAGACTCATGGAGTTAATCTGACCCTGCCTACAACGAAACCTACCAGAACCAACTATGAATTCCTTGGCTGGTCTGCAAGCAGTTCCGCTACAACTGCAACATATGCAGCGGGTGCAACCTATACCGGAAATGCAACTACGCGTCTGTATGCTGTATGGAAACGTATCAGATATACGATTACATACGACGGAAACGGCGGAACGGGAGCAACCGGAGCAAATGTACCTTCAGCATCCCAGGATTTCTATGCCGGTAATGCTGTAACGATCAATGACAGCTGCTATACGAAGACCGGCTGTACATTTATTGGCTGGTCACTCGACAAGAATGCAACCACGGCAACCTATACAGCGGGTCAGACCGGTGTGAAGTTCACTGGAAATACCACGCTGTATGCCGTATGGAAAACTACTGAATACATTGTTGTATTCGATATGAACGATGGCAGCAATCAAGAGTTTACGAGACAGACGAAGGTTCACGGCACCAGTCTGACTCTGACTAGTTCTATGCCTAAAAGAACAAATTACACGTTCGAGGGATGGGCAACCTCGGCAACCGGAAGTGTAGTATATGCTTCCGGAGCAAGCTATACGAACAATGCATCTGTCAGATTATACGCTGTATGGAAACTCGTTGAGTATAACGTGACGTTTAACGCTAACGGAGGAAGCGGAGCACCTGCGACGCAGAAGAAGATACACGGACAGACATTGACCCTTTCTGCAACGGAACCTAAAAGAACGTATTATACCTTCCTTGGCTGGGCAACATCCAGCACCGCAACGACGGCAACTTATTCGGCCGGTGGTTCCTATACGAGCAATACGGCTGTAACTTTGTATGCAGTATGGAAGCCCAATACGTATTCGATTTCTTACAACGGAAACGGTGGAACCGGAGCAACAGGCCCGAATGTTCCTTCTGCTTCGCAAACCTATGTTTATGGAACTCCCGTAACGATTAACGATAGCTGTTATACGAAGACCGGCTGCACTTTTGTTGGTTGGTCAACCGACAAGAATGCAACTTCGGCAACCTATACGGCTGGCCAGACCGGCGTAAAGTTCAGCGGGGATGTTATTCTTTATGCTGTATGGAAAACTAATGAGTATACGATTTTCCTTGATATGAACGACGGTAGTGGCAAGGATTACAAGAGCCTGAAAAAGATGCACGGGACGAGTATAACTCTGCCTACGACTATACCTGAGAGAACATACTATGAGTTCCTTGGCTGGGCAACAAGCAGTTCTGCTACCACTGCAACATATGCAGCAGGAGCAACGTACACGGGCAATGCGTCTACACGTCTGTATGCTGTATGGAAGCGTATCAGATATACGATTAGCTATAACGGAAACGGCGGAACGGGAGCGACCGGAGCGAATGTGCCGTCAGCATCACAGGAATTCCTTGCCGGTAATGCTGTAACGATCAATGACAGCTGCTATACCAAAACGGGCTGCACCTTTATCGGCTGGTCGACGAACAAGAATGCAACGACGGCAACCTATACTGCAGGTCAGACCGGAGTGAAGTTCGACGGAAACACCACACTGTATGCCGTATGGAAAACAAATGAATATACTATTTTCCTTGATATGAACGACGGCAGCGGTAAGGATTATACGAGTCTGAAAAAGTTACATGGAACAAGTATAACTCTGCCTACAGCTACGCCCGAGAGAACATACTATGAGTTCCTTGGCTGGGCAACAAGCAGTTCTGCTACTACGGCTACATATGCAGCTGGCGCAACTTACACGGGCAACTCTTCGGCACGTTTGTATGCTGTATGGAAACGTATCAGATATACAATTACATACGACGGAAATGGCGGAACGGGAGCAACCGGACCTAATGTACCTTCGGCATCACAGGAATTCTATGCAGGAACCACTGTAACGATCAATGACAGTTGTTATACCAAAACCGGTCGTACTTTTATCGGCTGGTCAACCAACAAGAACGCAACGTCAGCAGCATATACCGCTGGACAGAGCGGTGTGAAGTTTGATGGAGACATCACACTGTATGCCGTATGGAAGACTAACGAATATACGATTTTCTTTGATATGAACGACGGCAGCGGCAAGGATTATACGAGTCTGAAAAAGTTACACGGAACAAGTATAACTCTGCCCGAAACCGCGCCTGAGAGAACATATTACGAGTTCCTTGGCTGGGCAACAAGCAGTTCTGCAACTACGGCAACATATGCCGCGGGAGCAACATACACGGGCAACTCTTCGGCACGTCTGTATGCTGTTTGGAAACGTATCAAATATACGATTATTTACGACGGAAACGGCGGAACGGGAGCAACCGGACCTAATGTGCCTTCGGCATCGCAGGAATTCTATGCTGGAACCACGGTAACGATCAATGACAGCTGTTATACCAAAACCGGGTGTACTTTTATCGGCTGGTCAACCAACAAGAACGCAACGTCAGCGGCATATACGGCTGGCCAGACCGGCGTAGGGTTTAGCGGTAATATTACATTGTATGCGGTATGGAAACCTACCGAGTATCTTGTAGTATTTGATATGAATGACGGATCTAACCGTGAATTTACAAGACAGAACAAGATTCACGGAACTGATTTGACACTTCCGACATCAAAGCCTTCCAGGTCAAACTATACCTTTAAGGGATGGGCGGCTTCTTCAAACGGAACTGTAAAGTATCAGGCAGGAGACATTTTCAAAGAGAATAAATCCATTAGACTCTATGCTGTCTGGGAGCCTAATAAGTACACTATTACATACAATTTAAATGGTGGAATAATAAGAAGTGGAGAGGAAACGCAGGAGGTTTCCTACGGAATCGAGACTCAGTTAATTGCGCCTGATTGTAGCAAGGATGGCAGTAAATTACTGGGGTGGACTGATGACAGAAGAGCGTCAGCAGTTAAGTATGAAAACGGAAAGACTTATACATTTTATGAGAATACAGAGCTTTATGCTGTGTGGAAGAAGTATACTGTTTCCGTTACTTACGATGGCAAAGAAGGTACAACGAATGAAGGAAGCAATTCCTTCATAATCGTATACAGTGGGGATACAATTACTTTATCGCCCGCAGTATATACGAAAAAAGACTATGCTTTTCAGGGGTGGACCGATGAGTCTTATTCTTCTACGGCAAAGTATAAGGCAGGGGAGCAGATCCCTTGTCCTTTGGATGATACAACGATGTACGCCGTATGGAAGCCTATTTTTACAATCAAATATACATATGGAGATGAAACAAGAAAATTAGAGTATTGTTATCAGAAAGAAATTGAATTGTCAAATGAGGTATTTGCCAGAGAAGGATACGATATAGTTGGTTGGACCTGGAATAAGGATAAGGTTACTGATAACGGAGTAGATATACAGTCGTTTTTTGAAGAAGAGGAAATTTTCTTCATTGGAAAGAAATATGAATTCATTAAGGATTTGTTAAGTGAAGGCACTTCATGGCTTATCTTTAATGCCGAACGGGCTTTAGAAAGCATCATCCCTACGTATGATCTGAACAACTATGCACCTGTATATGTTGAAAAATACTTCAGAGAAATTGAATTATATCCAATCTGGAAGAAACAAGATTACCCGATAACTGCATCTGTTCACCTTGTGTTCAACGATGGCGACAATACGATTGGTGAAAAACTGTATGGTAGTACAGATCACTCAAAAGTACTCCATTATGACGTGCTGGAAAAAGGCGGAAAGAGATTACTGGGATGGGCGCTCAGACCCAATCAAAAGTATGCAGATTTCTTGGACGACAGTGTCTGTGATATTAGCCAGTTTAGAGAAGAAGGAACAGTTAATCTATATGCAGTATGGAGAGATGTCGAAACATTTATTATTCGTTTTAAGGCGGATGATAAGGTGATTTTTGATGCA
This sequence comes from uncultured Lachnoclostridium sp., assembly GCA_946402335.1. GTDB lineage: Bacteria > Bacillota > Clostridia > Lachnospirales > Lachnospiraceae > ISDg. The sequence continues at coordinate 13,573 of CAMIWE010000006.1, read as the reverse complement.
TATCCAACAGGAAAATCAACTTATATTCGGCACTATTATCTTGAGGGATCTCGGGATAGAAGTGATTATGTAATTGATGGATGGAGAATAGAACAGGATCCGAATAATGAAATGATTGAGAAGACTCCTGTTATCTATTCTACTGAAGAAGTTGTTTTTCTTGAGGCAGTATGGAAACTAGAATTTTATAATGTGTCATTTACAAGCAATTACTATAATCTCACTACGAATAGTACTGACTCTTTCTGTATTGAGTATGAATATAACAACGAAACATATAAAAAGTATTATAATATACAGATTAAGTCTGACCTCCTGAACCCTAATCCAAATCCGGAAACAGGAGAAATTGATACTCCTGAAACAGCGGATTATTATCCGAAATTTCCTAATGCTCGAAATATAGTATACACGGGAGAACATAACTACAATGAGATATATTCAGGTGAGTATGGTACGAATTCGAAAGATGATGATCCAGACCATATGCCTGATAGTTTAGACTTTAAAGCCGCTGGACTTGGAAATGGTTATGTAATCGATCTACACTGGATAAAGGCATTAAATAAGGATTATAATCCGAACAGTTGGTATTATGGGATTGATCCAGATAATAGCGAAATCAGCTTTATTGGTTGGGCTACTGATCCCGATAATCCTACAAAAATATATCGTCCCGGTGAGCCCATTGATTTTTCCGATTGGGATGAGGAGTATATTGATCTTTATGCCATTTGGGGAACAAGAGAAACTACACTGTTTGATGACGGAAGACCCAGATTATGGTCTGGAGTATTAGGAGATCACTTATGTTCGGTGCTGTATCTTTCCGCTGACCAGGTTGGGACTGGATCAATGGAAGCAGCTATTGCAGGAGCCAGTGATCCGGATTATGCATGGAAAGAACGAGCTTCAAAAAGTTTTGCTTCTATTCTTTATGAAATTGCAGAATCAAAACCCACTCCTGAAGACATTGAATTTTGGAAGGAAACTGCCGGCGCAGTAATTAGAACCGGAAAATCAATGGCGTTAAAATATTTGGATGGGCAAATTCGTGAATACGCGTTGGGAAAAGAATTTTCCAAGCTGATTTCTGATTATAGAAAAATCAAAAATAGCGCTACTCCTGCAGTTCAGTATCTTTTCATATCAGCCATTAGTGAGGGATATCCGGAATCAACTGAAGTTGGAAAACAGTTTTTACAAGAGTTGGGTATTATCCGAGAGTGTGGCATAATAGATGAAAACCATTCCAAGTCACTTAGAGTAGATATTATTGATGGAGAAATAGTTGATATTTCTGCTTTCGATGTATACAGTAACCGAGTGTTTTTCGGATATAATAATGGTGATGGATTGTGGTTGGAGGATGAGGATTTTGATTATGAGAGTATTTTGAATACTCTTTTCCCTGGGGCGAAAAACCTTTTCTTCAATAATTACTTTGTTAACAATAATGCGACAATTAAGCCAAGTGAATTAAATAGTTATGTCTGGGAAGGATATGTCAATGGAGACTATAAAGCAGTCCTCTGTTTGACGGATGAGTATTTCAAAACTGGAACGATTGCGGAAGTAAAGCAAAACAGTGGCGGTATCTCTATAGATGAGGCTTGGAAACAAAGATGCCATGAAGTCTTTTCAGCTAGAGTTCTGCAAATGTATGAGCAAAAGATTAGTCCGTTTGATTGGAGAGGATTGGCAAAGGGAAGTCTTAAACTTGGAAAGATTATTGCATCAATTTATCTTCCGTTCTGGGGAAATGTTGGTGCGAGTATCGGAACAGAAGTAGCTGGAATCATTCTGGATAAGTTTTATGTGAATATTAATTATACGAGTTTGGAAGGATATATTGATGGATTTAAAGATATTCGATTGGAAAGGTCGGCGGGTATAGTTTATGGACCTTCTACTATTTATGTTGAATATAATGGTAGAGGGGCTGATAAACGAGATATGATAAAAGTCAAATCTTATACGACACATCCTGATCTGAATAATCCGCCTTTTGAACACGGCATAGGGAAATGGAAAAAACTGACATCCAAAGAAGAACTGCAAGATACAATTGATCGAATCGAGTTTAACAGCTTCGAAAGGATAATCAGAAGAGATCAGTATATTCCAATTGAATCTTTAGATGGGTCAATTCGTGTATATGAATGGGTTTATGTTCCTGATACAAAGGCAGAATTAAATGGGGCCGATATATTCTTTGTAAGTGATATCACGGGGATTGTTCCTGTGGGTAGATTTGTGGGTAGCGCATATACTGAAGAAAATGAATTTCTTCCTTTTGCAGGATTGCGTTATGATGATTTAAATTATCTTGAGAGAGTATATGCAAATGAAGACTTTAAAGCATATGATATCACAATAGATGGGCAACAAATCTATATCGAATGGTATGCTAAACAAAACGGAGAGCGAAAGAATTCTGCAACACTCGATTTGTCAGAAGTGTTATTCGAACAGTCACAGTACTATCGTTCCGTGGAGGAATACAATGAAGAAATAGATGCTATTTATTCCGATACGACTAAAACGAATCAGCAGAAAGTTGAAGCCGCAAAACAATGTGTCGAGAAACTTAACAGAAGTGATCTTGGAACGGAAGCAAAACGGAACAGTAAGGATGTTCCGTCTGATGCAAGAGCTGTGGCTAACCCCGATTACAGCGACTGGAGTAAAGGAAAATATGCACCTTTTGAAATCCGTTATCCTGATGCAAACTCAGGTTGTCCGATGGGATTGGATATCCATAAAGAGATTATGCCGTTAGGAAGAGGTGAAGGTACACTGGCATTACCAGATGTGGCATATCGGTATGGAAATAATTACAACGGTTACAATTACACGTCTAAAACAGAAAATGGGAAGATTCCTACATTAGATGAAAGAGCGGTGCCAAAGGTCTATATTCCTGAAAAGGACCAATTGATGCATTTCGATACGGATAGGTATTTTGATGTAATCGATGCTATAAGATTATATGAAAGCAATCCGGATGGTGCATTAAAAGAACTGAATCGAATAATTGATGAAATGAATCAAGAAAGAGGTACGCAACTTGTAAAAGCTACGGCTTCAGACGTGAGTTGCTATTATGTTAGATATACAGTACTTCAGGAAGGTGATTTTGCAACTGTTCGTAATGCTCTTGGTTGCGATGAAGAGTTTACTATATATGGGGTACACGGATATGTTGCTCCCTTATTAGGTGAGAACGGGGAGGTAATATGTTGTGGTGGCGCCGACCAATATAATACTGCTCTGAGTCAAAACTCTCTTCATAAAATTGGAGTGATTTATTAGGAGGTTAAAGAGAATGACATATAAAGAATTGATTGAAAGGACAAAAGAATTGGACCTGAAGAAATTAAATGTTTTTTTAGGAGAACCATCGAATCAAATCGGATCAATCAGTTGCTACCAGGATGGCCTCGAATGGGTAGAAAGAAATATAGATGAAAGGCAAAATACCTGGGAAATACGTGGTACCGAAGATGAAATATGTGACGCTATCTTTATGGACATTGAAATCAATAAAGAGTTATCTGGTTATTGAGTTCTTGGGGAAACGTAATCTTGTGATATGACATTTATAGATGTTTCTTATGAAGCATGTGAATATAATGGTCGTAAAACTCGCAGTGTTATAAGTGAAAAATGAGTTGTTGGCAGAGCCATTCGAAGAAATTATCTTCGTATGGCTTTGCCATTTTGGAGAGGATGTTTATATTCTTGTGGCAACCCATCCATTCCATTCTTCAAATGAAATAAAAGAATATCTAAAGTGTGCATGATGGCATAGATTTTTCGGATTCATTGTCGAAAGAAAAACAGATGGGAATGCTTTCGTGCAGGGAGAATACCATGAAAAGTAAGAACTTAAGACTCCTGATTATCGCAATCTGCGGCATTGTGATTGTGACAGAGGCGATTTTGCTTGGGATAATCTTCGGCAAGAAGAGTGCTGCCCCGGCAATGGATGATTCTGTTCAGGAGGAGAAAGACAAGGTTTACATAGTGAAAAGGGTGGTTCAATGGACGACTCCAAGTACGACTGCTACACTTCGGTATGACGAATTCGGTCGAATCACGGAAATCGTTAAGAATGGACATTTTCGGGAGGCTTTGCCTGGTTCTGACTCGGATTACGGAATCCGTATAGAGAATTACTTTTATGATAACGATGGAAAACTTGTGAAGGCTTCGTATAAGGAAAATAATTCCGAATGGGAGGAGGACGAGACAGCTTGTGTTAACAAGGTTCTTAGGGTCGATTATCATGGGGGTGTTTACTACTACAATCTAAGTCCCGGGGAGGTATCCCAATCAGTCACTACGGATTCTGATGAGAAAGTCACAAATCTAAACGACGTGGATCCGGAGAAATATGATGAGGAAGGCAGATTGATTGAAAAGGAGTATAAACTGGGGACGCTTGTTAAGGGCCGTCATAGTTACTTTACATATGAAGGAAATACGGTTATCAGGGAGGACTATGATAAGAACGGGGAAATGATGAGAGTTTGCCGGTTTGAGTTTGACGATTTGGGAAGGCTTGTCCTGGCGAAAACCATGAAGGAAGATCAGGAAATCGAAGTGTATGAATATGGGTATGATGAAAATGACAATATAATTCTTCAGGAATATTGGGGGACAAAAGTTGGCGGAGATTATCGAACACATTATTCTTACGATGAGAATGGAAATTTGTTGACTATAGAAAAATACGAAAAAACCCGGGGGATTATATCGGAAGAAGCCAGAAAGTACAAGACATTCATTGTGAAGGAAGAGTATCTGACCGAGGATGAACGGAAAAGTTTTGGATTAACCTATAATCCAAGTCTGATTGCGGAAAAGGAGACGACAGTTAATTTTGTATCCTGGAATCTTGCAGATGACTGTTCTATCATGTATTGACTTTTTGTGACCTCCCCACCCCTCTCATTCATTCTACTTATAGCAAACCGCTTCCAACCGTGGATGTGTGTGGATAGGCCATCGCGTCAGATCCACATTTGCCGTAAAGGAGAGAAGCGACAGGTGGTTGAATGGTTCAAGTGTGGGGGGAAAGTTATGAAAAGTAAGACGTTGAGAATTCTGGTTGTTGCAATCTGCAGCGTGGTGCTTGTTGCGGAGGCGTTTCTGCTTACGGCTGTTTTGGGGAAGAATGACGCGGCGCGGGCCAATGCCGCCGATACTTCGGAGGCCGGCGGAAAGATTTATAAGGTGAAACGGCTGATTCAGTGGACGACGCCGGATACGACCGCCACCTATAAGTATGACGAGTGCGGGCGTATCGTTGAGATCGTTAAAGAGGGAAGGTTTCGGGAGACTTTGCCGGATCTCTCCTCGAATTACGGGACCTATATCGAACATTTCTATTATGACGAATCCGGGAAGCTTGTGAAGATTTTCCATCGGCAGAACAATGATGAATGGGAGGAAGAGGTGCCGGAAGCGCATGAATATCTTACGACCGACGGTCACGGGGGCGTGGATTATATATGGCCGGGTGCAATCCGATGGAATTCGTTTACGGTGCGTAACGGCGTGACAGTGGTCGTAGATTTGAGCGAGACAGAGTACGAGCAGTTTGACGAAGATGGCAGACTGGTTGAGAAAGGGTATAATACAGAATTGCTTCCGGACCGCCGCAGCTGCTTTACTTATGACGGGAATACCGTGATCCGGACGGATTATAAGGAAGACGGGGAGGTACTCCGCGTATGCTACTTTACATATGACGACTGGGGGCAGCTGATTTCGGCAAAGACCACGAAGAACGGCTATAATACGGAAACCGCGACATATACGTATGACGGCGATGGAAACCTTGTTCTCGAGGATCATTGGTCGACGAGTTGGCACGGCGTTTATCAGATTCAATATGTTTACGACGGAAAAGGAAATCTGCTGAAATCCGTGAGGGTAGAGGGGGCCACCGGAGAGACCCGCGAGGAAATCCGGACGTACGAGGAGTTCTTCGTACCGGAAGAGTACCTGACCGATGATGAGCGGAAAAGCCTTGGGATTACTTATCGGGAGGAATGGATTACAGAGCGGAAGCCGTTAATGGACCTCGAATCCTGGAATCTTACGGATGACCTGCAGATCATCTATTGATCGGTTACAATATTGATTGATTAGAATATGGATCGGTTACAAAAGTGATTGATTACAGTATGGATCGGTTTCATTATTGATTGGTTTCAATATTGACCTGCAGTCAAACCAACTATTGAAAGAAACCAAGAAAATATGGCAAAGCCGGCGGATTACAGTTTCCGCCGGCTTTCTTTGCCGTTTTTAAATACCGAATATTCTTTAAACCCGAGTTCCTTAAGCATTTCGCAGGCCTTCTCAAAGGCTCCGGCAACCTGCTCGGGCTTGTGCGCGTCGGAGCCGATGGTTAACGTGGTTCCGCCAAATGCGCGGTAGCGGGCGAGGATGTCGGGAGACGGATTGGTCTTCGTGCCGCGGAACAGGCGGGAAGTGTTCACTTCGATGCCTTTGCCGCGTGCAATGAGTTCCTTAAGGATTGTATCGATGATCGGATCGAATTTCGTCAGATCGACGGTTACGCCTTCGGGAATGTATCGGATAATGTAATCAAGATGTCCGTAAACATTGAAGCAATCGTAATTCCGCACGCTGTAGAGAACCGAGTCGTAATACATCTGAACGATATCCTCGGCGCTCCGGCCGCCCCAACACTCACGGTTATACGGATCAAAGTGGTCAATCACGTGGGTGGAGCCAATCACAAAGTCGAACGGATAATTGTTGACAAGCTTTTCGCAAAGCTTTTTGTTTTCATCCCGGGCATCCGGCTCGTCCCGAAGACCGAGTTCGATGCCGATGCGAAGATCAAGCTTCCCGCGGTACTTTTTCTTAAGAGCGGTCAGCGTTTCAAAGTACTGATCCGGATTGAAGACAAATTCCGTGAAGCCCTCGTCGTTGTGCTCCGGGAAGAAATAATCCATGTGATCGGTGATGCAGTACGTCTTAAGCCCGAGCACGATCGCCCGCTCAATCATGCTTTCCGGCGATGCTTTGCTGTCGGTTGAAAAACTTGTATGCGTGTGAAAATCAGCAGTAATCATTCTTTGGTTCCTTCTTTTGATAGTATCTTGAACGGCGTCAGCCCTTCACTTCCGTGAGCCCTTCGTCAATCCCTGGGGTTGCCACGAGAGAGTAGTTCGTATAGTATACGACGAAGCCGGGCTTGGCACCGTTTGGTTTCTTGACGTTCTTTCTCTGCAGGTAATCGACCTCGATCTTGCCGCTTCCGTCACGTCCCGAAGAGTAGTATGCGGCCAGGTTTCCGGCAATCGTGAACAGTTCGTCCGGAACTTCGCGCCCCCCGGTCTTTAACACCACGTGCGAGCCGGGGATTCCTTTGGCGTGAAACCACCAGTCACCGCCGCCTGCAAGGTTGAAGGTGAGTTCGTCGTTCTGGTAGTTGTTCTTTCCGACATACAGATCAAACCCGTCTGACGTCCTGTAATGGTACGGCTTGCTCTTTGCGGGTTTGCCCTTCTTTGCGCCGCTTTCACGGTGGTATTTCAGGTATCCGCAGTCCGTGAGCTCGGCCTTGATCTGGGAAAGGTCGGCTTCGTCGCGGGCAAATCCTAACGATTCCCTTACGGTTTCCAGATGCAGAAGCTCCGCCTCGCTCTGGGCAAGCTGTTCCGTCAGCGCTTCGGCCGTACGCCGTAACTTCGCGTAGCGGTCAAAGTATTTCTTCGCGTTCTCAAGTGCTGTCAGCGTCGGGTCCAGCGGGATCGTGATCTCGGTATTGTCGTAATAGTTCGTGCACGTTAAGGATTTGCTGCCGGGCTCGGCCGAATAGCCGTAGGTGGTCAGCAGCTCGCCGTAGATACGGTACTTATCCTTCTTACGGGTATCCTCCATCTGTTTGCGCTGCAGATCTAACTTCTTGGCGGTCCGCTCAATCGCATTCTGCGTCACTTTTCGCAGGTCGGCGGAACGGGAGCGCATGCGCGTCACCGCATCCTTTTCCTGATAATAGCCGAGCACAACCTCACTGATGGAAGGCTTCTCGACAACCGTATATTCCGGATAGTCGGAAAATGTGCGGAGCGGGATCGGGGCAAATTCGACCGGCATTCCGTCTTTTTTATAGATGACGGGAGAGTAGGCTTCGGTTTCTACCTGTCGTTTGAGCCAGCACAGAATCTCGCAAAGGGATTCGCGGTCGTTTGCGGAAAGCTCCGATGCCGGAAGCTCGGGATTGATTCCCGCGCGGCAGCAGAGTTCGTTCGCAATTACCGGACTTAAACCGGTAATGGTCTGGTAAAGGGCCGACGAAACCGGGCCGGAACGCTCCGAGAGGGCCGCGCAAAGGCCTTCGGCAGGCTCGGAAAGAAGCGAATGCTTGCCGTCGGTCTTCGGAATGAACCAGGGCTTCCCGGGAAGTACTTCGCGGACGGAACTGACGAAGGAATTGACACGCTTAATGCTGTCAATAATCTGCAAATCCTCGGTCGTAAAGATGATGTTTGAGTATTTGCCCATCAGTTCGACGATCAGGTACTTCACACAGGTGTCGCCCATCTCGTTTAAGTGCTGCAGCTTAAACTGCACGACGCGTTCCAGGTCGGGCTGCACGATATCGAGGATCCGCCCGCCGTTTAAATGCTTGCGAAGGAGCATGCAGAAAGCCGGCGCGGTCAGGGGCGCGGGCTTTACGTCAGGCCTTAAACACGCAAGGGGGAGCGAAGCACTCGAAGAGAGCTGAAGATAGTAATTGTTATCGGTTTTTATGGTAAGAATAAGCTCATCGGTTTCGGGCTGGCTGATCTTCTGGATGCGGCCGCCGGTCAACGTATGTTTCCATTCGGAAACGAGAGCGGAAAGTGTGATTCCGTCAAATGCCATGTTTTTAAAATCTCCTGTATCAGGTCCTGCTTACGCCCCTTATCATAACATATAATGTTTGACATTACCATGCAAAATATTTATAATATATTAGAATAATTATGTGTCGCGATACGGCGTTTCGAGCCGTTTTTACGGAGCGCGGACGGGAATAAGGGGAGCAGAAGACCAAGATGATATATCGCCTCGAAAAGAAATTCGGCAAATACGCGATTAAGAATCTGATGATGTATATTACAGCCGCCTATATACTTGGGTGGCTTATTTCGATGATGAGCCCGCAATTTTATTATGACTGGCTCATGTTAGATGTGGAAAAGGTGTTTTTGAAGGGACAGGTCTGGAGACTGTTTACGTTTGTAATCCAGCCGATCAGCGCCACCAACGGCGGAATGGATATCGTCTTTATGCTGATCTCTTTGTACCTGTATTTCTTCATCGGGCAGATGCTTGAGCGGATGTGGGGCAGCTTCCGGTTTAACGTATTCTACTTTTCCGGAATTCTGTTTAACATTCTGGCCGTTGTGATCATTTACTTCGGATCGTATTTCGTGCTCGGACACGGCTATTCCTTCCCGATCGGGCTTGAGTACATCAATCTGTCGATGTTTCTGGCATTTTCCGTAGAATTCGCGGAAGTAAGCCTTCTGCTGTTCTTCCTTGTGCCGGTTAAGGTAAAATACATCGGAATCGTTTATGCGATCATCCACGTGATCGATATTGTAAATGTCCTGGCCACCGACGAAGCGCTTGGCATCTATAAGGCAATTGCCCTGGTTGTGGCAATTCTGAACTTCCTGCTGTTCTTCTTCGGAACGAGAAAGTACCGTGCCGGCCGCATGAAGCATCTGAAGAGACGGTTCGAGTATGTTTCCGACGTCCAAAAGGGCGAGCGTGAGGCGCGGGTTGTCGGCACCGGACAGGGCGGAAAGACGGTGATCACGCGTCACCGCTGCGTTGTCTGCGGACGGACCGAGCTGGACGACCCGGAACTCGAATTCCGGTTCTGCTCCAAATGCGAAGGCAACTACGAATACTGCATGGATCATCTGTACACCCACGTGCATGTCGTGCGGGAGCAGAAGAATGACGCGCAGGATGATAAACAGGAATAAAATAATCACTTATAAGGAATAAGACAGTTTATGAAATCGGACAATACCGCAGTCAGAAAGCTTGCGAAGTCATACGACTCGCTTGCATGGATGAACCTTACAGCACACCTTTACGACCTTACGGAGGCAGTCCGTGACGGCCGTTACGGGTTGGAGCATAACGGACTTCAGGTGGAGACGGACGCGTTGTACGGACGCCTTCTTACCGCAATCCGCAATTACGCGGACCGCGGGGAGAACGCCCGGGAATCCATCCTTTCCGAGATGAGCGCGATCCGCGAGAGAATCGTAACGCGTTCCGAACAGATCCAGGTGTTCAGCGAATCGCTGATGATCTACGAGTACCTGTTAAACCGTGTGGAGTATTCCCTGTCGGATGACGGAACCAAATTTGACGATGAGGAAGAGGCGCGGGACCTGCTTCGAAAGATTTTCGATTCGAAGGATGCAGCCGAAGTCAATCTGCGGATTCAGATGATGGTTTCGCAGCTGCCTGTGCGGATTACGAAGTCCCGTTTTTTCGACCTGGTCAAGGAGGCATTTTCCATCTACTCGAATTCCGATGTGGATGCGCTTGAGGGCTTCCGCTACCGCATCATTTCCGCGGCGGCAATGCAGGACCGTCCGGACGATGTGATTTTCAAGGATTATGTAAGACTTTTGGAGTCTTTGGAGCGCCGCAGCGAAGAGATTACGGATATGGATACCTGCCGCGAGATGCAGGATTACATTTCCGACTGCGCGGAGGAACTCGGCGTCAGCACCGAGTATCTAATGGCACTTCAGGAGTGCGTGAATTCGTTTTATACCCTTGCCCTTCTGGACAGCGACAGCGCGGATGAGCAGATCAAAGGGCTCATGCTTCCGGCAATCGGTTCGATTGCGGAATTCGGCTTAAGCCTTCTTGCCGGCGTGCAGCAGGATCTGTCGGAAGGCGAGCTGGCACCTGCATTTGCCTTCATGGAAGGCCGCATGGAGCCGCTCAGTGAGCAGGTTCTCAAGGAGGAAGCCAAGATTGACGCTTACCGCGAGCATGACGAGGCATTTGCCGAAAGCGAAGAGGGAGCGAGGATCCTTCTTGCGAAGAAACTGATGTCGACATCCCTGTTTGCAAGGCTTTCGGAACAGAAGATTGTGATGGTTACGCCCGAAAAGCTTACCGAGGTCGTGGACCGTACCATTGCGGACCTTAAGAAGGGGTTGGAAGGCCGTTCCCGTGGCTACAACCGTTCGGTTATTGCATCGGTACTTAAGGAACTGCCGGTATTCTTCAATTCCCATACGGAAGTCATGAATTATGTTCTGCAGTCGCTTCATAACTGCAGCAATGTCGGGGAGAAGCGCGGCGCGGCCGAAATGCTGCGCAAACTGCTCGGAAACGGCGAAGAGGAGTAAACAGCATACATGATTACCATCAGTAAAAATCTGATCGTTCCTGCCGCGCAGGAAGAGAACCGTAAGAAGATGACCGCCCAGCTTAGTAAACGGCATCCGTCGGACCGCAAGCTGTACTGCGTGATCCTTCCGACCACCGAGGGCGGCGTTTTGGAGGTGATTCCGCTGTTCGCGCTCCGGCTTGAGGCCAAGGAGCACGACATTACGATTCTCGGTGTCAGCGAAGGCCGGGAAGAGGCGTTGAAGCTTGTGGAGAGCATGATCGGAGAAGTTTACCGCGAGACCGGTGAATTTGACGTAAAAGCATATTTCTTGAAATAGTTCGCGCATTATAGAAGAACGGAAGGAGGAGACATGGGTATCGTCTGGCTGATATTGAAGATCCTTGGGATTACGCTTCTTGTAATCCTGCTGATCGTCCTGCTCCTGCTTGCGGCACTTCTGTTCTGCGCATTCAAATACGAGGTGGAGGCCGCCGGAGACAAGGATGGGCCGCAGGCAGACGCCACGGTCCGGGTACGATGGCTGTTCCGGATTGTAAGTTTCCGGTATATCTTTAAGCTTACCCCGGACGGCAGCGGAAATGAGAACGGCTATATCCTGAAGGTTTTCGGAATTCCCGTAAAGAAGGCAATCACAAAGGCCGGGGAGAAGAAAGACGAAGAAACTTCCGAAACGGAGAAGCCGAAGGACGATTCCGCCGGAAAGGACGAAACTTCGGAATCCGCTAAAGAAGACGGCAAGCCGAAAGAGGAGAAGCCGAAAGAGGAAGCCGTAACGGCTGAAGAGACCTCCGTTAGCGTGAAACCGGACGAACCGGACGGAAAGCCCGAAGAAGCCGCCGGAAAGCCCGAAGAAAAGGCGGAAGAGACGGAAGCAAAGCCGGACGAAACCGCCGAAGAGGCGGAAGCAAAGCCGGAGGAAACGGACGGGAAACCCGCCGAGACGGACGATAATGCGAAGGCTTCGGAGGAGGAATCCGGCAGTCCTTACATCGACGGACCGGATAAGCCGAAGAAGAAGCTCGGTGAGAAGATCGGGGAATTAAAGGACAAGATCACCGGAAAGGTTTCCGGACTGATTGATTCGCTGCATGCGCTTCTGATCCTTCTGCAAAAGAAGAAAGGCCTGCTGGCAGCGTATATTAAGAAGAAATCCACGAAGAAGGCCATCAAGACCGCATGGGTGACGTTAGTATGGGTGCTTAAGCACATTTGTCCCAAGAAATACCGCGGCAGCCTGACATTCGGACTTGAGGATCCGGCACTGACCGGAGAGATCTGTGCGGCAATCTCGCCATGGTATATCCTGATTGCCGACAAAGTTGCCCTTACGCCGGCGTTTGAAGGAAAGCTTGTGGCGTCCGGCGACATCTACCTGAAGGGACGGATCCGTCTCTGGGGCTTCGTCGTGAGGGCAATCAAGCTGTACCGCGATAAGAATATCCGCAAGGTAATTAAGGAAGCGGAAAAGGTGAAGGAAACCCTTGTGGCTACGCCCGGCGAGGCAAAGGAAATCTTCACAAGCGCCGCATAGCGCAATCGAAAAACGTATGGAAAGAAAATAATATACAAGTGGAAAGGAACAGGGATTATGGCTAATTTAAACGAAACCGTACAGGGACTTTTGAAGGGGATGGAAGGATTTGTTACCACGAAGAGCGTAGTAGGAGAGGCTATCCGCATGGATGACGGAACCGTGCTTCTTCCGCTTGTGGATGTTTCGTTCGGCGTTGCTGCGGGCGCATTCAATAAGGACGCTAAGAAGTCCGGCGACAGCAAGAGCGACACGCTTCGCGACCGTGTGGCCGGAGGCCTCGGCGGCAAATTGTCCCCGAACGCGATTCTTGTCATCAAGGACGGCAATACGAGACTGATCACGGTTAAGGATACCGATACGCTTACCAGAATCGTGGATATGGCTCCCGAGGTGATTACCCGTGTGAAATCCATGTTCTCAAAGAAGGACAAGGACCTGAATATCGACGACAGCAAGGTCGATGAAGCCGCTAAGGAACTGCTTGAGAACTGATCGGAACGCCCCTTGAAAAAAGGTTAAAAAAGTTCTTGCATTTAAAAAGTGTTTCTGTTATTATGTGAATGTTCGGGTTATTGCAACCAATTCACAAGTGAAGGAGGTGCTTGTAT
>CAMIWE010000005.1 GCA_946402335.1 uncultured Lachnoclostridium sp. | reverse complement strand
CAAGCTTCTCCCACTCCTTCTTCAGGCCGATAACTTCCTTCTTGGGAAGTACATCGAAGGTGCCATCGGTGGACATGGTCTCGATTGCCTTCAGTCTGGCGATACGGGACTGAATGGTCTTAAAGTTGGTCAGCATACCGCCGAGCCATCTCTCGTTTACATAGTACATACCGCAACGCTCAGCCTCTACCTTAATGGAATCCTGAGCCTGCTTCTTGGTTCCTACGAAAAGGATCTTGCCGCCGTTTGCAACGATGTCCTTTACTGCGTAGTAAGCCTCGTCAACCTTACCTACGGACTTCTGAAGGTCGATGATGTAGATACCGTTTCTCTCGGTATAAATGTACGGAGCCATCTTAGGGTTCCATCTTCTCGTCTGATGACCGAAATGTACTCCGGCCTCAAGCAGCTGCTTCATTGATATAACGCTCATCGTTATATTCCTCCTTTGGTTTTTTGCTTCCGCATCAGTCAATCCGGCGACCTTTCGGCACCGGCCGGATACCCGTATGCGTGATTTTTCAGACTAAAACAATATAGCACAACATCCGGCGGAATGCAAGAATTAATTTCAATGAATTATTCCCGCAAAAACGCCGGATGCAACCGTTCTTTTATAATGACGTGCCGGATCAGTTTTTCTTCGGCAGATAATTGTAAATATTCTTATTTAAAACCTTGATGAAAGTGCCTTTCATTCCGGAGGAACGGGATTCGATCACGCCGGCACTTTCGAGTTTACGAAGCGCATTTACGATCACGGAACGGGTAATATGTGCCCTGTCCGCAACACGGCTCGTAACAAGAATCCCTTCCATGCCCTCAAGCTCGTTGAATACGTGCCCCACCGCTTCCACTTCCATTACGGAAAGGGAGGCAAATGCGGACTCCGCAACCTTCTGTCCCCGAAGGAATGCAGCCGATTCCTCATTCTTGGAACGAACGATCTCAAGCCCGACAACCGTCGTTGCATATTCGGCAAGAATGATGTCGTCAATCGAATACTGCTTGGCGGTACGGTACAAAAACAGCGTACCGTTCCGGTTGCCGGCAATATCGATGGGTGCGGCAATCGCAAAATAGCCGTTGCAGTCCGATGCCTCGAAGCCGAGCATCTGCAGGTTCAGATTCTCTTTTGTCGAGAGAATGTTCAACAGACGTTCGTTCATGGCATTGTCAATATACGTACCGAGGGAATCCGTAAGCAGGCCTTTTAAAAGGGCAATATCCTCCCGCTTTCCGCTGCCGAGAATCTTTCCTTTACGGCTCAGAACCAGGACATTGGACTCGAGAATATCGCACAGGACTCCGCAGATGTCGTTGAAAACGACCTTCTCGGAACTCTGGTTGTTATGCAGTAATTTCTGCAGTTTTCTGGTTTTGTCTAACAGTTGAACGCTCATGCTTCGCCCCCGTCCTTAGGCTTCTGCCAGCTCATGAAATCACAATCCGGATAACCGGTACAACCATAATATCTTCGTCCTTTTCTGGTATGACGGACGATCAGTTCCTTTCCGCATTTCGGACACGGAATTCCGCTGTGCTCGATGATCATCTTCGTGTTGCGGCATTCCGGGAAGCCGGGACAGGCAAGGAATTTGCCGTGCGGGCCGTATTTATATACCATGGTCCGTCCGCACTGTTCACAGACAACATCCGATACCTCATCGGCAACCTTCACGCTGTCGAGGGTGGACTCGGCTTCTTTGACTGCTTCATGCAGGTCCGGATAGAAATTCTTAACGACCGTCTTCCAGGCAACATTGCCTTCCTCGACGCCGTCAAGAAGCGTTTCCATCGTTGCGGTGAAGTCCGTTGCGACAACCGACGGGAAAGCCTGTTTCATAAGGTCATTTACGGCCTCGCCGAGTTCGGTGACGAACAGGTCCTTCTTTTCTTTAGCAACATAATGTCTTGTAAGGATGGTCGTGATCGTCGGCGCATAGGTACTCGGCCGTCCGATACCGGTCTCCTCCATTGCTTTTACGAGGCTTGCTTCGGTAAAATGTGCCGGAGGCTGCGTAAAATGCTGTTCCTTAAAGAGTTCCGCGGATACGGCTGCATCGCCCTCCTTCGGAATCTTTCCGGCTGACCGGCCTTCCTCATCTTCATCGGAAAGGCGGTAAACCTTCTCGTATCCGTCGAATTTGACGGCACTGAACGAACTCGTGAAGACGTGTCCGTTTCCTTCAATCTTAACGCCGGTTACGGCATACACCGCGGGCTTCATGCGGCTTGCAACAAAACGGTTCCAGATCAGCTGATAAAGACGAAGGAGTTCTCTTGAAAGGTCGTTTTTCAGTGCATCGGGCGACAGGTTTACATAGGAAGGACGAATTGCTTCGTGCGCATCCTGGATCCGACGTCCGGTCTCTGCTTCCTTCGCGGTCGGGGCAACATAGTCCGAACCGATTTCGGCGGCAATATACTGTTTAACAGCTGCGTCCGCTTCCTCAGAAATACGCGTGGAATCGGTACGCAGGTAGGTGATCAGACCAAGCGTTCCATGGCCCTTTACATCAACGCCTTCGTATAACTGCTGGGCAAGACGCATGGTTTTCTGCGTCGAATAATTGAGAACCTTCGAGGCTTCCTGCTGAAGCGTACTGGTCGTAAACGGAAGCGGCGCATTTTTCCTGCGCTGGCTTTCCTTCACTTCGGTTACCGTAAAGGTGGCGTTACGAATCGCATCAAGCACCTTGTCAGTCTCCGCCTCGTTATGCAGATTGGCTTTTCTGCCCTTCTTTCCGTAATAGGAAGCCTGAATCGGCTTCTTTCCGTCTTGGAAGACAAATGCGCCGTTGATCTTCCAGTATTCCTCACGGACAAATGCGGCGATCTCGGCCTCGCGGTCGCAGATCATGCGAAGCGCTACCGACTGTACACGGCCGGCGCTTAAGCCTCTTTTCACCTTTCTCCAAAGAATCGGGCTGATCTCATAGCCCACCATACGGTCAAGCACACGTCTTGCCTGCTGGGCGTCTACAAGATTCATGTCGATTTCACGGGCATTCTTTAACGAATTCTTTACGGCATTCTTCGTAATTTCGTTGAAGGTAATACGGTAGGTTTTCTTATCCTCAAGTTTCAAAAGCTCACGAAGATGCCATGCAATCGCCTCTCCCTCACGGTCCGGGTCGGTTGCGAGATAAATCTTATCGGATTTTTTAATTGCTTTACGGAGTGCGGAAAGGACGTCGCCTTTTCCGTGAATGGTAATATAATGCGGATCGAAATCACCATCCACGTCTACGCCGAGACGGCTTTTGGGAAGATCTCTGACATGTCCGCCCGATGCCAGAACATCGTAGTTTGAGCCAAGATATTTCTTGACGGTCTTCGCTTTCGCGGGAGACTCCATGATAACCAGATTCTTCGGTTTGTCGTTCTTTACGGAAACCTCTTTTGCTTCCGTATTTAAAGCTGCCGCTTTCTTTACGGCCGTTGCCTTTTTGGTTGCCGGCTTTTTCGCGGCTGCGGTTTTCTTAGTTGTAGTTTTCTTAGCCGTAGTTTTCTTCGCCGCGGTTTTCTTTACGGCGGGTTTCTTAGCAGCCGTTTTCTTTGCGGTCTTTACAGCCGTTTTCTTCGCGGTCTTTACAGCCGTTTTCTTCGCGGTCTTTCCGGTTTCCGCGGTTTCCGTCTTATCTTTAACAATGGTCGTTTCTGCAACGGATTGTTTCGTCATAACATCCTCCGGTTTCGGCATGGCCCATTACGCTTGGCCTGCCGTTCTTTTGGGTGTTCCGTACTCTTATCCTCTTCTTGAGTAATAATTCGGAACATCCTGCCGGACGATTCCCTTATGTTGCAGGGAATAAAGCACTTCGGACAGTTTTCCGACGGAAAATCCGCTTTCCGACAGTAGTTCGTCGAAGTGTCTGGCGTCCAAACGACACAAATCATACACTACTTTTTCATCCCTTGCAATACCCAAAATCAAATTTTCAGAATTTTCATTAAAATTGTCAAATGCGTTCGAAAACTGAAAAGAAAGCTGCTGAAAATCGCTGCAATACCGTTTAAAGGATGGATAATGCGCCGCCAGTTCGCCGAGAATCTGCTCCGGTTCCGTCAGCATACAGGCCCCCTGCCGGATCAGATTCAAGCATCCTTCGCTGTTACGGTCTCCGATTCTTCCGGGTATCGCGAAAATATCCTTTCCCTGCTCTAATCCCCGGTCAACCGTGATGAGCGTTCCGCTCCGGCAGGCGGCTTCCACCACAAGAATTCCGTCCGCCAATGCCGCGATCAGACGGTTCCGGTGAGGAAAATTCTGTTTCAGCGGCGGTACCCCGGGACCGTGTTCCGATATCACGCATGCATTCTTTCGCATATCCTGATACAATTGCCAGTTTTCTTTCGGATAAGGCACGCCGATGCCGGAACCGAGCACGCCGACGGTCATGCCTCCTTGCGTCAATGCGCTCCTATGGGCGATTCCGTCGATTCCCATGGCGAGACCGCTGACGATGACAACGCCTGCCGCCGAGAGTACCTTCGTAAAATGCTCAGCGACATTGGTTCCGTAGGTTCCTGCTCTTCTTGATCCGACCACGGCAATTGCCGGCGCGTCCCCTAGGGGAAGCTTTCCCTGTACGAATATTCCGTAAGGTCGGTCCGTAAGGCAGTCAAACCGTTTCGGATATTCCTTCTCTGTCCGGCAGATCATACGGATATCGTTTCTGCAAACATATTCATAACGGCTTTTCCGGCTTTCGTCCTTGTTAAGAGCCGTAAGATACATCTTCTCGGAAGGCGTCAGCACCGTATCTTCTTCGATTCTTTTCGGATCAGCGTAAAATACGCCTTCCGCATCCCCGAACCATTCTAAAAGATGATCGATGTGTGCAACCGTCGAAACCGCAGAGGAAAGCCAGATGTCATACGAATTACCCATATTGCCCGGTATGCCTCCTTCCGATATCGGTTGCGTGGTACATGACGGCTTCCGCGATATGCTCTTCATCAATCCGTTCCACTCCCGCAAGGTCAGCAATCGTTCTGCCGACCCTTCGGATGCGGTCGTAAAGCCTTGCGCTGAAGCCCTGCTTTTGAAAGGCTGTGGCAAGCTTTCGTTCCGCGGCTTCGGTCATCAGGCAGTATTTATTTAATACCGAGGAAGGCATTTGCGAATTGATTCGAAACGCCTCCTCCCTGTACCGCTCCGCCTGAATGTTTCGGCATGCTTCCACTTTTTTTCGAAGTTCCGTACTGGATTCCCCGCGGTTTCGTTTGGAAATATCCGTAAACGGCACGGCGCTCATTTCCACGCATAAATCTATCCGGTCAATCACGGCCTGGCTGATCTTTCCGATGTACCGTCGTATCCGGTCCGGGCTGCAGTTACAACGATTTCGGTCCGGAAAATACCCGCACGGGCACGGATTCATCGCAGCCACTAAAAGAAAGGACGCCGGAAGGGAATAACTGCCATAAAGCCTTGAGATCACGACCCGGTGCTCTTCAAGCGGCTGACGAAGGGCTTCAATGCATTCCCTCCGAAATTCCGGCAGTTCGTCAAGGAAAAGCACCCCGTTTGTGGCAAGCGTGATCTCCCCGGGTACCGGTAGTCTCGAACCGCCTCCCGCCATGCCGGCAAGCGTACAGGTATGATGGGGATTACGAAACGGCCTCATCATGATTCTTCCCTCTTCGGGACGTACCAAACCTGCCACACTGTAAATCTTCGTCAGTTCAATGCTTTCCTCCGGCGTGATCGCGGGAAGAATTCCGGGAATCCGTCTTGCAAGCATTGTCTTTCCGGAACCGGGCGGACCGAGAAGCAACAGATTATGTCCGCCCGCCGCGGCAATAACCGCGCTTCTTTTTGCAAGAAACTGTCCGCTGATATCGGCAAAATCCTCCCTGCTTTCCGAAGGGCTTGCATGAAATTCCCGTTCCACCGGCGGTATCGGGTTCTCTCCTATGAAATGCTCAATCAATTCCGACAGCGTCTTCGGAGCATATACATCGATTCCGTCAACCATACCGGCTTCCTGCGCATTATCAAAAGGTACAAAGATTCTCCGAAATCCTTCCGCCTTGGCCGCATAAGTACAGGACAATACTCCGGGTACCGCCCGGATCACGCCGTCCAGTCCGATTTCCCCTAAAAAGCAGGCGTCACTCGTCAGCTCCTGCGGAATCCATTCAAGACCTGCCATAATCCCGATGGCGACGGCCAGGTCAAAGCCGGTTCCTTCCTTTCGGATATCGGCCGGAGACAGATTCACCGTAATCTTCTTGGCAGGCACCGGATAACCTGCATTTCGAAGTGCCACCCGCACCCGTTCTCTTGCTTCCCGCACCTCCGCCGAGAGGTAACCGACCATATTGATTCCCGGAAGCCCGTTTCCGACATCCACCTCCACCCGTACGGGAAGCGCATCAATTCCCGAGAGGGAAAGACTGTTCACGACACAATACATAAGCCCACTCCGTTCCGTTTATTCCGCCCGAAAAGAACCGTCCCTAAAAACCGAAGTGCCGATTCTTACCCCGCGCGGATACATAGTTTAATTATCTATCATTGTACCCGCGTCCGTCCGCTCCCTTCCATTGGCATTGCATATAAAAAGACAGCATCTTCTTTGGGAAAATGCTGCCTTAAAATGATACCTTATTCTTATAACTCCGTTGAATTATACAAATCCGTGACGGATTTCTGTGAAATATGCTGTACCTAAAATCAAAGTAACGGCTTATTTCTTCTTGTCCTCATGGTCAAGGAGTTTCTTCAGTTCGTCCATGAACGTTCCGACATCCTTAAACTCACGGTATACAGACGCAAATCTTACATATGCTACCGCGTCCAACGTCTTCAGTTTATCCATAACCAGTTCGCCGATCTTGGAACTCGGAATCTCTTTTTCTTCCATATTGAAAATAACATTCTCGACTTCATCTACCAGCTGCGTGATCTGGGATACGCTGATGGGCCGCTTGTGACAGGAACGGAATACGCCTGCCTCGATCTTGGAACGATCGTAAGCTTCACGAATATTTCCCTTCTTGATTACCACAAGAGGAATGGTTTCCACCTTCTCGTATGTCGTGAAACGCTTTCCGCACTTCTCGCACTGTCTGCGGCGGCGAATCGCATTGGTTTCCTCGGAAGGCCGGGAATCAATTACCTTCGTATTTTCATCTCCGCAAAACGGACACTTCATTCCTTTACCTCTTTCTGCGCCGGGCGCTTTATAATCGGATTAGATCAGATCAATGATATCAATGTTCTCGCCGGTAAGACCGATAACGGCTCCCTGCTTTGCTTCTCCTGCTTCCGGATGAGCGATGAGCCATTTGTTGGCTGCGAAAAGACGTGCATCATCGTCGTTCTTAACGGTAATAGCAGGCTTCTCAAGGTTCGTGCCCTTCGGAAGAATGATAACAACGCGGAAGTGGTCACCCTTCTTTGCGCTGCAAGGTGCATAATGAAGCGTCGTGGCATAAAGCTCAACGCCAGTGCCTGCCGGGCAGAAGAAAGCCTCTACCTTGGAGGTGTCAAGCATCTTACCCATGCAGTCCTGCTGACGTGCAAGAAGAAGGATGCAGTCCTCAGCGGCAATATCGATCTCGCTGTCGCGATGATACTCAAGGCAATTCAGTTTCGTGTTCGTACCGTTGCAGTAACCGATCTGGATCGGCATTCCGCCATAGCAGTTCATTGTAAAATCCTTCATGGCAGGAGTAGCTTCCAGGTTCGCATCGGAAGGAACATAAACAACGGCGTCAGCCGGTGCGGGAGTCTTCTTAACCAATACATCAAGAAGTTCCTTCGTGTCATAGCCGGTAACCACGCGGCCGTAAGTGCCAAATGCTTCGTCTGTTACTTTCTGAATCTTAAGTCCCATAATCAAAATCTCCTTTTCCTTTATCGCTGTACCCGACCGCTGCCGTCTCCGCCGGCAAGGGCAAGTACTTCGTCTCTGGTTACACAGTTGAAATCGCCCGGAATCGTGTGCTTCAAAGCACTTGCCGCTACGGCAAATTCGAGCGCTTCCGCTCCGCTCTTATGATCAAGCAGTCCGCAGATCAATCCTGCGGCAAAGGAATCCCCGCCGCCGACGCGGTCCACAATATGGAGTTTGTAAGAGCGCGAATGATAAAACGTCTTTCCGTCATAGATGGCTGCCGACCAGTTGTTGTCCGATGCGGAAATGCTCTCACGAAGAGAACTTACCACATACTTGAATCCGAACCGCTGCGTCATCTGCTTAAAGATATCCTCATACCCTGCAAGCTCAAGCTTACCGCTTGTAACATCGGTATTGCCGGGCTTGAAGCCGAGAACCTTATCGGCATCCTCTTCGTTACCGATACATACATCAACGTACTGCATCAGGTCCGTCATAACCTTGCGGGCCTTCTCGCTGGACCAGAGTTTCTTACGGAAATTCAGGTCGCAGGAAACAGTCAGTCCATGCTTCTTCGCTGCGATCAATGCTGCCTTCGTAACCTCAGCAGCCGAATCGCTGATGGCCGGCGTGATTCCCGTAAAATGGAACCATTCCGCCCCCTCGAAAATCTTATCAAAATCAAAATCCGACGGTACCGCCTCGGCTATAGCCGAATGCGCACGGTCGTAAATTACCTTCGAAGGACGAACCGAAGCACCGGTTTCCAGATAGTAAATGCCGACCCGGTCGCCGCCGCGTACGATATCGCTGCAGTCCACTCCGTATTTACGAAGCGATGCAATGGCGCTTTCCCCGATTTCATTCTTCGGAAGCTTTGTGACATAAGACACATCAAATCCGAAATTTGCGAGGGAAACGGCAACATTGGCTTCTCCTCCGCCATAGCATACATCAAAGCTATCCGCCTGTAAAAAGCGCTCATATCCCGGTGTGGAAAGCCGAAGCATAATCTCACCGAGCGTAACTACCTTTGCCATACAAAACCTCCCTAACAATTCTTTCAAAATTTTACCACATGTTGGAGTTTTCCGCAAGATAAATCTTGTGAAGTACCTATATCTTGAGATTTTTTATTTTTCATCCTGAATTCTATTGAATTTGTTTTTCGGATATGGTAAGATAGCGCAGATAAGATTTGCAAAGACGGAGGCACAACCCGGAATGGAATTCATGGACCGCAATTTTCTGCTGAATACGGAATATGCCGAAACGCTTTATCATAAGTACGCGGAGCATATGCCGATCATTGATTACCATTGTCATATTCCGGTAGAGGACATTGCGAACGATGTGCACTTCCGTTCCATTACCGAACTGTGGCTCGGCGCGGACCATTACAAATGGCGGCTTATGCGCAGCAACGGAATTTCTGAGGATCTCATCACCGGTAACGGCAGCGATTACGATAAGTTTCTTGCTTTTGCAAAATCCTTACAGCGTGCTCCCGGCAATCCGCTCTATCACTGGAGTCATCTGGAGCTGCAGCGTTATTTCGGCATTGATACACCTTTGACCGAGGCCAATGCGCGCGAAATCTTCGACCGCTGCAACGCAATTCTGCAAAGACCCACCATGTCTGCGCGGAATCTCATTAAAAAGTCCAATGTGCGGATTCTCTGCACGACCGACGATCCCTGTGACGATTTAAAATATCATAAAATGCTTGCAGAGGATCTGAGCTTTGACGTTCAGGTTCTTCCCGCTTTTCGTCCCGACAATTATCTGGACATCGAAAAGCCCACATTTGCCGCATGTGTTCAGAAACTCGGCAAGGTATGCGACTGGGCAATGTTCAGTCTTTCCGATCTGAAGGACTGCCTGACGGAACGCATCAATTACTTTGCTTTCCGCGGCTGCAAGACGGCGGACCACGGTCTTCCCTATGTCATGTATCAGCCCTGTGACGATGAAACGGCTAATGCAATATTCCGCAAGAAGATGGACGGCGGCGCAATCTTACCTGAAGAAGCGATGGCATACCGGACCAATCTTCTTTCCTTCCTTGCAAAACAGTACGCCCGCGTTGGATTTGTCATGCAGCTCCATTACGGTGTAAAGCGTGATAACAATACGTTTATGTATATTAAGATCGGTGCCAACACCGGTTTTGACTGCATTGATAACTATACGCCCGTCACCCAGCTGACGAACTTCCTGAACTCCCTTGCTCTTACGGAGGAGCTCCCGAAGACGGTTCTCTATTCCCTGAACCCGATTGACAATGCGGCGATTGATTCCGTGATCGGCTGTTTCCAGGATGGCTCCGCTGCCGGTAAGATCCAGCATGGTTCGGCCTGGTGGTTCAACGATCATAAAAACGGCATGCTTGCCCAGCTTACGAGCCTTTCCGAACTCGGTGTTCTCGGTAACTTCATCGGAATGCTTACCGATTCCCGCAGTCTTCTTTCCTATACGAGACATGAATATTTCCGTCGCATTCTGTGCCGTTTCCTCGGTGGCCTTGTTGCCGGCGGTGAATATCCCGCGGATATTTCTTTCCTGGGTTCTCTGGTGGAAGATATTTGCTACAATAACTGTCTCCGTTACTTTGATTTCAAGCCTGCGAAATAATCGCAGGCTTATTATTTGTCATGCGTAACATTCGTCATGACCTTTGCTACGCACCGGGCCAATGCCTGAAACGGAAAATGCCTTCATCTTTCAAAATTCAAATACAGGAGGATACACATGAAACATCTTATCAGCCCGATGGACTTAAGCCTTGAGGAACTCACGGAACTCCTCTCGCTCGCCCAGGACATCATGAAAGATCCTGAGCGCTACCGTCATGTATGCGACGGCAAGAAACTCGCAACCTGCTTCTACGAACCGAGCACGAGAACGCGCCTTTCCTTTGAAGCGGCAATGCTCAACCTCGGCGGTTCGGTTCTCGGTTTTCAAAGCGCGGACTCAAGCTCCGCCGCCAAAGGAGAAAGCGTCTCCGACACGATCCGAATCATCTCCTACTACGCTGACATCTGTGCGATGCGTCACCCGAAGGAAGGTGCTCCGTTCGTCGCATCACAGCATTCCGGAATTCCGGTAATCAATGCAGGCGACGGCGGCCACAACCATCCGACGCAGACACTCACCGACCTGCTGACGATCCTCGAACTCAAAGGTCGTCTTGATAATATGACCATCGGTCTTTGCGGTGACCTCAAGTTCGGCCGTACGGTACACTCGCTGATCAACGCGATGGTACGATACCCCGGCATCCGCTTCGTACTGATCTCGCCCGAAGAACTGTGCATCCCGGCATACCTCAAAGAGGAAGTGCTTGACGCAAAGAACATTCCTTACAAGGAAGTCCGTTCCCTCGACGAAGTGATGCCCGAACTTGATATTCTTTACATGACAAGAGTTCAGCGTGAGCGTTTCTTCAACGAAGAGGATTACATCCGCTTAAAGAACAGTTTCATCCTGACTCCCGAAAAGATGAAACTTGCCCGCGACGACATGTTCGTCCTGCATCCGCTTCCGCGTGTCAACGAAATCTCCGTTGAGGTCGATGATGACCCGCGCGCAGCCTACTTCCGTCAGGCCGGCTTCGGTGTATATGCCCGCATGGCACTGATCATCCTGCTCCTCGGTCTTAAGGACCGCATTCCGCAAAAATAAGGAGGTATACAACATGTTAAATATCGGCGGACTCCATCAAGGCGTGGTCATTGACCATATCAAACCCGGCCAGGGCATGCAGATTTACGAATATCTCGAACTCGGCAAACTCGACTGCTGTGTCGCAATCATCAAAAACGCATCCAGCAATAAAATGGGTCGGAAAGACATCATCAAGATTGAAGGACCGATTACGGTCGACCTCGATACCCTCGCGGTACTTGATCCGAACATTACCTTAAATATTATCGAGAACGACGTTATCGTCGAGAAGCGCCGCGTACGTCTTCCCCGCGAGGTAACGAATATCTTAAAATGCAAGAATCCCCGTTGCATCACGAGCATTGAGCAGGAACTTCCGCACCGCTTCCGCCTCACGAACGAAGAAAAATGCGTCTACCGCTGCGTATACTGCGAACAGAAATATAAAGAGACCAATCTGTAGAATACTTCTGCGGATATATACGAAAAAACCACCGGCATGAAAACCGGTGGTTTTTCTTATAGTTGTAAGGTAATAACCAGATTCAGCAGGAAGATGATAAACAGTAACCATCTGCTGATCCGAAAGACTAACTTCACATTCCGCTTTGCGTTCGTAACAGGTTCGTCTTCCGAGTCAATCCGGGCCAGTTTCTCCTTTGCTTTCAAAAACAGGATAACAACATAAGCCGTCGCGGCAAGAAATGCGCCCCAGCTGAGCGCCGAAACGATACCGTCCAGAATATCCATCTTCCGATACCACGCATCGGTTGCCTCTTTCGTCATAAAATAGGTCTCAGTATTTGCCTTGTCATAAATGACAAGCCTGACTATCAAAGCTACCGCGGCAACGGTGATCGCGGCAATTGTCCGGATCAGATGATCAGACCGGACACTTTCAGAAAAATGTGCGATTTCCCGTTCGGTACGCTCCAAAGCTTTTACCGGATTCCCTGCGTCACTTCGCTCCCCACGTAACAGTTCATCCGAAGTAATCCCGAAGATATCCGCTATGACCGGAATCTGCGTGATATCCGGATAGCTCTCGTCCCGTTCCCAACGGCTCACGGCCTTGTCGGAAACATTAAGCCGCTCCGCCAGTTCCTTCTGCGTCATTCCGTTTGCTTTCCGAAGTGCTGTCAAAAAAGTTCCGATTGAATTCTTCTCCATTCCCATTCCCCCTTCCTTCTGAGCTCATTCTACATTTGCGAGAGCAAAAAAGCCATCCCGCTGACCGAAAATGACTCTCGCAAGGCGGGAATATGCATGATTTATTAAGGAAAACATTAATATTGTACACCATTTTCCCTGCTTCGTAAATGGAAAAGAACCGCCACTTTCGCGACGGTTCTTTTCTTATCCTGTTTCAATTAGAATCTTAACGTCAAATCTTACTCCGCCTTCGTGATGACGATCTTGTCACCATCTACCGACATGCGGATCTTCTTGCTGTTGACACCGATCTCATCCAGCATCTCACGAGGAATCTGCACACGGCCTGCATGGTCGAGAATTGCGTACTCTTCGTGCGTATCCTCTTCAATAAAGCCGTGAAGCTGTTCCTTAACGAACTCTTCCTTCATGATTCGCTCTATACTCGTCTTACCGTCACGCATCATTACGACACGGTTAACCTTCTTTGCAAGGTTGATGTCATGGGTAACGATAACGATCGTGATGCCGAGTTCGGAATTGAGCTTCCGGAATACGTCAAGAACCGCATCACTGGTCTTCTGGTCTACCGAACCGGTAGGCTCATCCGCCAGCAGCAGCTTCGGCCGGTTTGCAAGGGCAATCGCGATTGCGATACGCTGCTGTTCACCGCCGGACAGCTGATTGAGCTTACTGTCCTTCTTATGTGCCATGCCGACAAGCGTCAGCAGGTCGAGTGCTCTCTGATGACGTTCCTTTGGCTCACAGAACAGCATCGGAAGTTCGACGTTCTGAATCGCCGTCAGGTAAGGCAGCAGGTTTCTTGCATTATTCTGCCAGACAAATCCGACCGTCTTCTGCTTATAGGAAACCAGCTGGCTTTCGGTCATTTTAAACAGGTTTTTGCCGTCTACGTATAATTTGCCGGCGCTCGGACGGTCCAGTCCGCCGAGCAGGTTTAAGAAGGTTGATTTACCGGAACCGGAACTACCGATAATAGCAATAAACTCACCCTTCTCAACACGGAGCTCCAACCCCTGCAGGGCAAGAACTTCGGTCTCCTTTGTCTTATAGATCTTTACGAGGTTTTCGCAAAGAATCATGACGTTGTCGTCAAGCTCGTCCTCTAGTTCCCCTTCGGTCTGCTTTTTGTAAGCTTCCATGAAGGAATCCTTCAGCGCTTTCGAGATTTCCTCGCTCATCGGATTCTCATCGGCGGATTCCGTTTCATTGGTCTTCGCTTCAACGGTATCCGCTACATTCTTTGCAGCTTCCGAAGTCTTGGCTGTAACGTCCTCTGCAGCCTTAGCGGCCTTTTCCTTCGTCTCCTCCGCAGCCTTTTCGGCAGCCTTTGCGGTCTCTTCGGCCTTTGCCTTAATGTTCTGCGCAGTCTGCTTCACAATATCCTTCTTCAGGACAATATCACCTTTTTTCTTCTTACTCATGGTCCGCCCCCTCGATGTTATTGATGGTGGAGATAACCTCACCGTCGAGGATTTCGTATACGACATCTCCGTATCCCATAAGTTTCGGGTCATGTGTTGTCATGACAAATGTGATTCCTTCCTTCGCAATCAGTTCCTTAAAGATACCGATTACCTGAAGGCTTGTTGCGGAGTCCAGCTCACCGGTAGGCTCATCGGCGAAGATGATCTTCGGCTTATGGGCAATTGCTCTTGCGATGGCAACTCGCTGCTGCTCACCGCCGGACAGCTCCTGCGGCATATGGGAAGCACGCTTGCTGAGTCCGACCATTTTCAGGCATTCCATAACACGGTCATGGTAGTTTCCTTTATAGCCTGCGAGTCTGAGGGCATATTCAACATTTTCATAAGCGGACATAACCGGAATCAGCGCAACGGACTGAAAGATGAATCCGATCTCGCTTCTTCTGAGTACTTCCCGTTCCTTATCGGAAGCATTGGAAATATCCTTTCCGTCAAATACGACCGTTCCGCTTGTAGGAGCATCCAATGCTCCGATGATATTGAGAAGCGTCGTCTTACCGGAACCGGAACGTCCCTTTAAAATCGTCAGGGAGTTCTTCGGAACGGTAATGCTGATGCCTTTAAGGGCCCAGAAATCACCGCCCGCAACCGGGAAAGACCGCTTCACGTCTTCTGTACGTAAGATTTCTTCCATGCTCTTCCTCCTTAGTCTTCTCCAAGCTTAAGAGCCTGGTTGATCTTGATCTTCGAAAGCAGTACGGAGATAACCGTAAGACATCCGAGGAGCATGATGCCGACAACTACACTGATTCTGACAATATCGGAACTCTCAATGAAGATTCTTGTCGGAAGTGTCTGTTCCGCAGGCGAGTATGCAATCTCAATCAACGGAATAAACATCTTCGATGCAAGAATACCGATGCCCGCACCGAACAGAATCGGGATCAGGGAACCGAAGAAATGCTCGTTAATAAGCATCCGGATCAATTCACCCATGGACATACCCATAGCACGGTAAATACCGAAGATCAGCTCTCTGGAGCGGATATTGGTCAGCCAGTAGATCAGGAAACCGATCGCACAGAGAACCAGAACAACGATAAAGGAAATCGTCAGCATACCGTTTGTGATCTGGAAATACGGGTCGTTCTTCATCGTGATAACCTTATTGGAAAGGTCTTCGAATACGGTGAAGTTCATCTCATTGGCTTCAGCCCAGTCATAGATAAAATCCGTGCTTCCGTCAATCTTCATCCATACCTGGTAAGGCGTTGCCGGATAATAGCGGGACAGATTCGAAAAGCTGCAGGCAACGAAATACTGGTCCGTATACGTTACACTGCCGTCCTCTTCCGTCACCTGTACACGGCTCTGGAAGGACGGGAAGATGTCCATGATCGCAACAACCGTTAAAGGCATACGGCCGAGGGATTTGCCGGACGAATCGGAACGGAATACGGAAATATTGTTGCCGACCTTCAGGTCGAATTTGTCTGCAAAATTCTTCGAAACAATGGCACCTTCGGGATTGGCTGCAAGCGCATTCAGGTAAGTAAACCAGTGCTCCTGCGTCATGCCTTCGGGAAGCCAGGAAGTATTACCGAAATCGTAAGTGTTAAGCGCCATCAGACGGACACTGTCCGTAACCGTTCCGGAATAATTGACGGAAGCCTTGTCGTCCACAAGGACCTTGGCCATAGCCTTGATCTTATCGGGATTGTCTTCCTGCAGTTTCGTATAACGCGAATAATCCGGTTCCGTGTAGATTAACGTCTTGCTGTAACCGAGCTTGATCGCGGAACTGTTGTCCGCCCACTGCTCCTGCAAAACGATATCCGCACCGGTGTCGTAATGAAGACGCATTTCCTCATTGTTGTTAACCGTACGGGCGATGTTTGCGTTGAACAAACCAAGCGCGATGGTCAGAACAAGGAATACCGTAATAAAGTTCTGCTTCTTAATATCACGCATGATCTGCAAAAACGATGCATATGCTGCAGGCTTCCAGAACTTCCGGCCGATCCGGAACACGAGAGCCGCCAGCAGCGGGATCACACGCAGGAACACGATTGCGCAGCTAAGGATGAACAGCGATGCGGAAAGGAACAGCATCGGATCAAGTGCTTCACCCTTGGCAACCTTTTCAATCAAAAGCTTCTTCTGGGTACTGAAGTTATAAAATCCGTAGATGGAAATGCCGAGCAGAATAAAGTCAAGGCCGACTCTCTGCCACAAAGGCGTCGTCTTCTTACGCTTGTTCGCCTTCTGCTCAACAATCGTAAATCTGGCATACTTCATAACCGGCAAGGTCATGATCAGGATGCCTGCCGCACTGGCGATAAGGCCGTACAGCAATGCCGTTCCGGTAATCGAAACATGCATGGCCTTTCTTCCGACAAATTCCATGAACGCGTTCGTGGAACCGAACAGATGGCAAAGCAGGAAGCCGAACGGAATACCGATGACAAATCCGATAAATGCAAGGATCACGGACTGTCCGAAGTACGTCAGTAACAGCTGCCGTTTGCTTACGCCACGGCTCTTTAAGATGGAAATCTCACCCTGCTCAATGGAGATAACCTGGTTCGATACCATGAAGATGAATACCGCAAGCAGGATAAGGATCGGGCACTGCAGGATGAACATCGTATTTACGACTCTTCCGGAGTTCTTTGTAAAGTTCGTAAATACATCATGATAATAGTAATTTACGCGGTACAGTCCCTGGGAAAGGTAATCATAGCCGAGTTTGTCATCGACTTCGATCATCTTCTCCACCTGCTCGGTGGTAATTTCATCATAGTCAAAAAGCGTATACCATCTGCAGGTAATGTTACCGGAAATACTGTCTTTGGTAATGAAACGCTCCGTGAAAATGCTCTGGTCCATAAAGAACTCATTCACATAGGAAAGCGGAGCCTTGGTCCAGTATACATCCGCATTGTCCTTGGCACGGAACACGCCGGCGATACGGATTCTTACAGTATTTCCGTTTACATCGCGGTAACCGTCGAGGTCCAACATCTCACCGACAACCATCGTCGAGGAAAGATATACCGGCTCGTTTACGATTACGTCGATAACGCCGTCTGCATCCGGTGTCTTCGAATACATCTCACCGGAAATCATTTCCACATGATTCTCGAGATCACTCAAAGATGCAAGTTTCAGGGAAATATAGTTCTGGGAAGCATTTTCCCGCGAATTAACGAAACGGGCATCCTGGGTATTGGAGTTTCCGTAGAAGCTTACTTCCATCATCGGATCGATTCCGTAAAGACTTCTCACGGTGCCGAAAATGTTCGTATAATCCTTAAAATATGCGGAACCTTTCTCCGCAAGAACGGTTTTACCGAGTTTCGCCTCTACGAAAATCGTTCCGGGATAACGGTTGTTCTCTTCGAGATAGGCATCCATTTCACTGGAAAGCATCTTCCGAAGTGCTGCCTTTGTATACATCGGGTTGCAGGACGCGATTGCGACGAGCAAAATATTACCGATTACGATACTGAGGATCAGCCATTTTTTATTCAGCAATTTCTGTGCAATAAACTGTAGCATGTAACCAATCCTCCTAATGTACGACAATACGGTCGTTCTTGCTCAATCCGTCGCATACCCATGTGGCGGCCCGTGTCGAACGCACAATCTTTATATAACGCTTAACGATCTGTCCGTTTTCATCATAAACCCAGACATAAGGAACACCCTTGGAGGTTTCCTCTTCGGACAGATTATCTCCGCCGATCTTAAACGGCGCATCCTTATCTTCGTCTTCGTCCGCATCATCCGTGGAATTGCTCTTCTTCGAAGTATCCCGAAGAATCAGCTCGGTCGGAACCGTGGTCACCGCTTCGGCGTTGCAGTACTCGAAAACGGCATGAGCCTGGGAAATGATATCCTTATAATCGTTGCCGTCCAGCTGAACGCAAACGCCCGTAACATCGGAAACTTCCTCGGGACGTACGTCATAAGCGGAAATAACCTTGCCCTGCTTGTGGAAAATCTCACCGTCCACACGGTACTCTACGTCAACGGTCATACCGTAGCGGGCGCTTCTGCTCTCATCGTTACCGATGAAGATCAAAGAATCCACCGGATAGAAATCACACATATACTCATCGGCGGTAATTTCCTTACCGACGGAGTATCTGGAGAATGAGCTAAGGAAGCCTTCCTTTTCCGCATAAACGATGAACTCGCCCTTTTCCCATTCTTCGAACGCATCCACACGCTCTTTCCATTTGTCGATCAGCTCCTGGCCGTCAATCTTATACTGATTGTATTCTTCCAGCGCCTTATCGTACTTCAGCTGGGCAAGTTCTCTCTCGACACCCTTCTTCATCTCTTTGATCTTCTTAAGCTGGTCGTCGAGAGTCTTCTTGTCATTCTTCAGACGGTTCGTGTAGTTCGTCTGCGCCATCTCGTACTGATGCAGTGCTTCCTGCTTGTCAGCCTCACTGATGTTCGGCTTGATCTTGTAAAGCGGCTGTCCTTCCGTTACATAGATCTGGGAATAGTTGTCGATATACAGTTCCTTGATCTCGCCGGGGCACTCGTTAATGAAAGGCTCCGGATTCAGGGAACGGCGCTCGATAAATACACGGCCTTCTTCGCTGAAATCCTGCTCGTTCAATTGAACGGTCTCGTATTCCACACCGTAGCGGCCGAGGTTATTTGCGACAAATACGCTCTCGCCTTCGCTCAATCCCGAAACAATCTCGGTATAGTTCTTGTTGCTGAAACCGAGCGTAACGGGACGAAGGCCCTGCTTATCGCCGGATACAACCTTAACGTAGTACTGCAGGCCGCTCTTCGTAACGGCTTCGCTCGGTACGGCAAGCACTTCCTCGCCGCTCGAAACCGTCAGATAAAACAGCGCATAGTCACCGAACTGTACATCGTCCGGAAGACCTTCCACGTTGAAATAGGAATAAACCTTCTGGCCGCGGAGCTGACGCTCGTAAACGTCCTCCTCGTCGGGCTCAATGTACTCAATCGGATATTCCTTGCCGTTTACCAAAGCCTTGACTTCGGTATAGGCTTCATATTCCTTCTTTTCGATCAGATCGCAGCAAAGCAGCTTCTTGTCCTGTTTTGCAATCGATACGACCGTTACGTCTTCTTCAAAAGAATCATCGTCGTCCGCAACGGAAATATAAACGATCTGTCCGTCGCAGGGAGCCTTGATCTCCGACTTTTCAAGCTGTTCCTTTAATTCGAGATACTCATCCTCGAATTTCAGAATATCCTGATAAACGTTTTCGTAACGGATGTTAAACTGTGCCTCATTCTCACGGATGTTGATATCCCAGAGATGATAATTGTACCAGTCTCCCATATTGGAGAACATGTTTCTGAGATTTTTGAAGTTTTTGATTTGTTCCTCATGCTGCTTTACCGCAACATCGTAGTCCTTCTTACGGATCGTGAGTTCCACTTCCGCTTCCTTCACGCGGACCTCAAGCGTTTCGTCCAGGCGGAACAACAGATCGCCTTCCTTTACAAAATCACCGTTGCGCACCTGCACGTCATAAACCTTGGAATCGAAATCGAATTTCAGGTCATAAACGTCGGGGCAAACCGAACCTTCATTGATATAGGTTGTTTGTAATTCCATCTTCCTTGCTGCAAAGATTGCATCCGGATTCTCGATCGGAACCGCAAGTTCCGGAGCCGGAACCGCATTCTTACAGCCGGGCAGCAGCAAAGCGGCAATCAGGAATACAACCATGAGCTTACTGTATTTTTTCACCTTGCTGTCTCCCTTACTTAATAATTATCGTCTGTCCTTCGGTCAGACCGGACTTGATCTCGGTACGGTTCCGCTCCGAAGAAAGAATGTCGTTAATGCTCAATCCGACTTCCACATAGCAGATATCGCGCATGCCGTCTTTGTTTACTACATAAACGGCGTCGCGGTCGCCGATCTTTTTAAGCGCACTGGTCGGAATATAGAGCACGTTTTTCACTTCATCCAAAACAATGGAAATGGTTCCCTGCTCTCCGCCTTCAAATTCCATTTCGGTATCCACCGGAATGAATACAAGATCGGATCTGGTCTTGAAACGCTTATTCTCGTTAATCGAATAAAGCGTGCACGGAACGGTTTCGGTTTCCATTTCGATGTCGTACGTCTCGCCCTGCTTAAACATGTCAAGGTCCGTGTTCTCAATCGTTGTCAGAAAACCGTTCTCATTGCTTGCCACCGTAATAAAGGTACTCGTATTGGTACGCTCCCACGGGCGGACTTCCCGAACGTAGGTAACGATTCCGTTAAACGAAGCATACAGGCGGCGGCCCTTCATCTTTTCCTTTGCTTCCGCAAGCTTCAGGTCCGCTACGATCTTCTGTCCGGCGAGGTCGTCCCTCTTGGCGGTCAGTTCGTCAAGCTTATCGGTTTCGTATTTGCGTCCGTGCTCTTTCGCGAGCTTCTGACGCTCCTGCTCAAACCCGACCATCTGCGTGTAGTACTTCAGGTCCTCATCGGTCTGTCTGCACACTTCTTCGCACTCTTCGATCTCGTCCTCAAGAGTGCCCGCAGTGATCTCGGCAAGAAGCTGGCCTTCATAAACCGAATCGCCCTGCGCAACATACAGGCCGAGCAGAACTTCGTTCGGAACGTTGAACGCCAGGTTTTCCACCTCCTGCTTTCCGTATGTGCAAACCGCGGTATAGCATTTGGATACGTCCCCGCGTTCTACGGTTGCCGTCGTAAAGTACTGCGTGTCAACCGAAGTCTTGTTCACAGGCGCCTTGCGTGCTTTTTCTTCCTGCGGCAGGATTCCGCAGCCGGTCAGTAACACCCCGGAAAGAAGCAGGCAAAGCAGTTTCTTTCTCTTCATTGATACCCTCCTATATTACGCCGGGATAATGACTCCCGGCGTTATATGACAACATGATTTTATTATCCGAAGACGCGCGCCATCAGAAAAGTCCGTCAATCACGCCGTCATCACTTACATCAATCCGTTCCGCAGCAGGATGCTTCGGAAGTCCCGGCATCGTCATGATCGTGCCGGTAAGAGCTACGACAAATCCGGCTCCTGCGGAAACGTAAACTTCCCGTACGGTTACCTGGTAACCGGTCGGACGGCCGAGTTTTGCGGGATCATCCGAAAGGGAATACTGCGTCTTCGCCATGCATACGGGAAAATTACCGAAACCGAGTTCGGTAAGCTTTCCAAGCATCTTCTCCGCAGCCGGATCAAAGATTACACCGTCAGCGCCGTAAATCTTTTTGCAGACGGTCTCAATCTTCTCTTTCAAAGGCATCTCGTCGGGATAGATCGGAGCGAAATTGCTCTTCTTCTCTTCGAGCGTCTTCAATACCTTATTGGCAAGTTCAATACCGCCTTCGCCGCCTTTCGCCCAAACTTCGGAAAGGGCGAATTCACATCCGCGCTCCTCACAGAAGTTACGTACAAAAGCAAGCTCCGCATCGGTATCCTCGGTGAAGCGGTTCAGCGTAACAACAACCGGAACACCGTAAGCCTGCAGGTTCTCAATATGCTTCTCAAGGTTAACGATACCCTTCTTAAGTGCATCCAGGTTCTCGGTTGCAAGTTCCGTCTTCGGTACGCCGCCGTTATATTTGAGTGCGCGAACCGTGGCAACCAGAACAACCGCGTCGGGCTTAAGGCCTGCTTTACGGCATTTGATGTCGAAGAACTTCTCGGCACCGAGGTCGGCACCGAAACCGGCTTCCGTAATCACGATGTCGCAAAGCTTAAGAGCCGCTTTCGTTGCGCGGACGCTGTTACAGCCGTGCGCGATGTTGGCAAATGGACCGCCGTGAACGATCGCAGGCGTATTCTCAATCGTCTGGATCAGGTTCGGGCGAAGCGCATCCTTCAAAAGAGCCGCCATCGAACCGACTGCCTGCAGCTGCGCCGCCGTAACCGGTGCGCCGTCATAAGTATAGGCAACGATGATCTTTCCGAGTCTTTCCTTCAGATCCTTCATATCCTTTGCAAGACAAAGGATTGCCATGATCTCGGATGCTACGGTGATAATAAAATGGTCTTCTCTTACAACGCCGTCCGTCTTCTTGCCAAGACCGATGACGATGTTTCGAAGTGCACGGTCATTCATGTCAAGGCAGCGCTTCCAGACAACCTGGTTCGGGTCGATTCCGAGCGTATTGCCCTGCATGATATGGTTATCCAGTACTGCCGCAAGAAGATTGTTAGCGGAAGTAATGGCATGAAAATCTCCGGTAAAATGAAGATTCAGATCTTCCATCGGTACAACCTGCGCATAACCGCCGCCGGCTGCTCCGCCCTTTACGCCGAAACAAGGTCCGAGAGACGGTTCGCGAAGCGCGATAACCGATTTCTTTCCGAGGCGGCCGAGTGCTTCCCCAAGACCGACCGTCGTTGTTGTTTTTCCTTCGCCGGCAGGCGTCGGATTAATTGCCGTAACCAATACAAGCTTTCCGTCCGGGTTGCCCTCGATGCGGGACAGCAGTTCGTCCGAAAGCTTTGCTTTGTATTTGCCGTAATACTCAAGATCCTGTTCCGTAATGCCGAGTTTCGCTGCAACCGTTCCGATGGGCTGCATTACCGCTTCCTGCGCAATCTGAATATCCGTCTTCATACAGACACCTCTCCTTCTCTTTTGGGCCTTCGGAAAATGTGAAAAAACCTGTCATTTTCCCCAAACCTCACAAAAAATTATTCTATCATTAATTAGTTAATAATTCAATGGAAATTTTTTTATTTCACCATTAGTTCACAGGGTGAGCTCCGGATGATTTCCAAATTCCCGGACAGTTCGAAAACTCCGTACCCGGAAGGGATAATAAAATGGTCTCCTTTGCGGATTTTTATGCCGTCTATTGTTCCTTCGCCGCCGATCACGCTCAGGTTCTGAAACACGGCTCCGGCCATAAAGGAAGCCGGTCCGGTAACGGTCATATGCTCCACACTGTAATACGGGCAGGTGATCAGATGGTCCACCGAAGCGCTTCCGACACGGTAGGTAACGGGCTTTCCGAGTTTCGGGCGGAACGGACATTTCATGACGGCGAGGCTCTGCTCTTTGTGGAGTTCCCGCGGCCTGCCGTTCTCTAAGCGGTCATAGTCGTAAACGCGGTAGGTCACGTCGCTGTTCTGCTGTGTCTCAAGAATCAGCGTTCCGCCTTTGATCGCGTGCAAAACGCCCGGCTCAATCTGGAAGAAATCGCCCTTGTGGACCGGAATCTCGCGGATCAGTTCCTGGTACCGCCCTTCCCGGACCATCCGGGCTGCCTCTTCCGTATTCTTTGCGTGATGACCGATTACGATGGTTTCATCGTCCTTACAGTCAAGGACATACCAGCACTCGGTCTTTCCGGAAGCGCCGTTCTCATGCAAAGAAGCATATTCGTCATCCGGATGAACCTGCACGCTCAAGTCCTTCTTCGCATCGATGATCTTGATGAGAAGCGGGAATTCTTTCGCGTCCGGTAAGCCGAACAACTCCCTGTGGTGATTCCACAGGGAGCTGAGGGTACGACCCGAATAGGTTCCGTTTCGAATCACACAGTCCCCGTTTGGATGCGCGCTGATTGCCCAGCATTCACCCGTCTGGTCTGACGGCAGGTCATAGCCGTATTCCTTAAGCCTTGATCCGCCCCAGATCCGTTCTTTAAGGACCGGTTCGATAAATAGTATTTCCTTCATCTCGTACTCCGTCCGATTATTTCGACAGTTCCATGACCGCTTCGTCAAGTGCCTTAAGCTTTGTGTCCGCATCGGCAAAGGACGAACCTTTCACGCCCATATAAAACTTGATCTTAGGCTCCGTTCCGGAAGGACGGACGCAGGCCCAGGCGTTGTCATTCAGATCAAAGTACAGTACATTGGACTTTCTGAGTCCGGTGGGTCCCGTTTCGCCGGTTGCCGTCTTCAAAACGACATCCTTTTCGTAATCACGGAACTCGAGAACATCGTAACCGCCGAGCTTCTTCGGAGGATTGTTGCGGATCTTATCCATCATGGACTTAATCGCCTCAGCACCCTCGAAGCCCTTTAAGGTAAGAGTCTCGATGCCTTCGCGGAAGAATCCGTATTTGCGGTAGATGTTCATCATCTGATCCCACAGCGTAAGACCCTGTTTGCGGTAATAAGCAGCAGCCTCGCAAAGCATCATGACCGCTACGATCGCATCCTTGTCTCTTGCATGGGTTCCGACCAGACATCCGTAGCTCTCTTCGAAACCGAACTCGTAGTGGCCTTTGCCGCTTAGTTCGGAAAGTTTGATCAGCTCGCCGATATACTTGAACCCGGTCAGGCACTCCTTCAGATCCATATTGTATTCCTTCGCGATCAGATCGGTCATGTTGGTCGAAACGATCGTCTTAACAAGGAATCCGTCGTCATGCAGGAGGCCGAGTTCTTTTCTTGCACTTAACAGGTATTCGCAGATCAGCATACCGGACATATTGCCGGTAAAGGACATATATTCGCCGGTCTCGGAATCCTTTGCGTAAACGCCGAGACGGTCGGCATCGGGATCGGTTGCAAGAACGAGGTCCGCACCAACCTTCTTTGCAAGCGCCAAAGCAAGCTCAAATGCGGCTTTGCTCTCGGGGTTCGGGCTGACAACCGTCGGGAAATTGCCGTCGGGTTTCTCCTGCTCGGGAACCACGTATACCTGCTCAAAACCGATTTCCTTTAAGATTCTTCTTGCGGGAATGTTACCGGTTCCGTGAAGAGGCGTATAAACAACCTTCATGTCCTTACCCTGCTCCTTGCAGACATCAGGACGAAGTACCTGTTTTTTAAGCTCAACCATGTACCGGTCATCCAGTTCGGAACCGATCACGAAGTAAAGGCCTGCCTTGATCGCGTCAAGACGGCTCATGGTCTTCACTTCATGGAAATCCGTTACGGCATTGACCTCATCGATGATCTCCGCATCCTTCGGCGGGCAAACCTGTGCGCCGTCTTCCCAGTAAACCTTGTATCCGTTATACTCAGCCGGGTTATGGCTTGCGGTAACGACGATACCGGCGATGCAGCCGAGTTCTCTTACGGCAAAGGAAAGTTCAGGCGTCGGACGAAGCGATTCAAAACGGTATGCCTTGATGCCGTTTGCTGCAAGACAAAGGGCAGCCTCCTCACTGAACTCTATGGACATACGGCGGGAATCGTAAGCGATTGCTACGCCCTTTTCCGCACCGCCTTCTTTCTTAATGAAATTCGCAAGTCCCTGTGTAGCCTTACGAACCGTATAAAGATTCATCCGGTTCGTTCCGGCGCCGATGATTCCGCGAAGTCCGCCGGTACCGAACTCAAGGCTTCGGTAGAACCGCTCGCGGATCTCCTTGTCGTCATCTGCGATGGCTGCAAGCTCCGCTTTGGTTGCCTCGTCAAAATAATCATCTTCGCACCAGAACCGGTACATTTCACGATAATCCATAAAAATATCCTCCTGTCATATTTCTATTGCATGCCCGAAGGCATCGGTTCAAATTCATTTATGCGGCAAGTATCACGCGCCGAGAAATCCTTTCAGATCTTCCACTAAAGACTCAGCATCCATCCCGTGAACGTCCGCAGCCTGCTCTAACGTCTCGCGTCTTGCGGAGGGACATCCGATACAGTGCATTCCCATCTCCGTAAGAATACCGGCCGCCTCGGGACAGTTCTCGAGGAGCTCTCCGATTGTCGTTTCCGTCGTTATCCGAAACATCGTTATCTCCTTTCCCGTTTATCCGGAATAGCCGCCTCATAACGGATCCGGAAATACGGCAATGCCTTCATTTCATAGTAATAATTCTCCTGCCAGTCGGATCCCTGGGAAGGATCGTTCACACCGTCCTTCGGAGGGGCGAACAGGGAAACGGTGACCTCACCGCCCTGAAAACCGGTTTCGAAAAATGCGCTGTTCAAATCGATAAAGGCAACGCCCGGTTTCTTGTAAAACCAGTACCCGTCTACGGAAATCATCAGGTTTGCTTCCCGCAGTTCTCCGTCAAAGCGGATTTCAAAGAATACCGGTCTTTTTTTAAGATTAATCTTTACGCAGACACCGTCCGCATCCTCAAATCCGCCGAACCGCAGCATCTGTCCGGGTTTAAACGCTTCACCCGGCGTGATCTTCGGAACAAACGGTTCCTCATGGATTAGTTTCCGGTACGTCTTAAGAAGCGGCTGTTCGATTCCGCACTGCGGATTACTCGGATCGGTGATCTCAAGACCGAGACGTCCGTCATCGCGGAACTGGTACATCGTGACACCCGAAAGCCATTGGTCCGGATCCTCCCGAAGCATTTTGCAGAAATCCTCATACATTTCCGCCTGCTCGTAAGGTCCTGTCACGTCGCCGTCCGCGTTAAACTCGGAAAGCACCATCGGTTTCTTCTTTCCGAGGTTCATTACCTGATAACGCTCACTGCTTTTTTTGCACAGATTGTAGATTTCCTCCACGCTTTGGCGCATTGCAAACCGGTTATCCTCACAGATGGTTGCGGGATATCCCCAGTGAAGTGCCATATAACGGTCGACGGAAACAATATCCGCCGCTCTGGCCGCCTCGGTGAAAATGTCTTCCATGACCATTTTCTCTTCCGAAAGGCTCTTGCAACCGTCTAAGCAAAGGACAATCTTGCAGTTCGGAGCTTCCCGGTGGAATACTTCGCAGCATTTGACGAAAAATGCCGCGACCGTCGGATAATCGGCACGCTTATTGAACGAAAACCAGTTGCCTGTTGCTTCGTGATTGATCCGGACGGTTACCCTGCCGTACGGAATCAGATCCCTTGCCACGGCTGCGATATGGTCCTCCGTCAGATAGGGATCCATCGTAAGTGTCAGGCATACATCCTGTCCGTGTCTTCGGATATCCTTCATGCATTGGAATACTTCCGCGTCGGGATTGCCGTTAAGGCCGCCGCCATACGGAAAATAATCATCATACGGATAATCCCACGCGCCTCCCGGCGTGTCCTTTTTGAATGCCTCACCGGCCCTCTTCGGCCAGCCTTTGTCATTCGGGTAATAGCAATACATCAAATTGATCTGGCGGTGCGGTCTGTGCAATTTCCCGAGGATCGTATCCTGGTCCACATAACTGCCCCGCTCACTGCCGTCACCAAGGTCCGCCGCACATACGGCAGGTCCAAGGTGAACCCTGAAAAACTGTTCCTCCATATTCCGTTTCCTGTTGCAGGCACACATCGCCCGTAGCCCGCCTGCCCTGCTCCGGGGTCCGGTTCACTGTCCGGATACCTCTTTCATTACGCGTATATCGTTTGCTCATTGTATCTCTTTTTGTAACGAATAAAGATAATTGAGCGCATCGATCGGTGTCATTTCGGAAAGGTTCAGAGCCTTCAGCCGCTGTACGATAAGGCTGTCCTCCGCATTTCCGAACAAAGAAAGCTGTCCCTCTATCACGCTTTCCTTTTTCGGCTCCTGTTTCTTACGAACGGGGCCGGTATCCGCAACGCGGATATTTCTTGCCTTTTCCGCAAGGTCGTTCTCTACCAGCTGTTCAACAATTTCATGGGCCCGCTTGAGAACCGATTCGGGAACGCCGGCAAGCTTCGCAACCTGGATTCCGTAGCTGCGGTCTGCGCCGCCGCGGATGATCTTACGAAGGAACAGAATGTCGTCGCCCTGTTCCTTAACCGCGATACAATAGTTGCATACGCCTTCGAGCTTCCCTTCGAGCTCGGTCAGCTCATGATAATGCGTTGCAAACAGCGTCTTTGCTCCGATCAGTTTCGGATTGGCCACATGCTCGATCACGGCCCAGGCAATCGCAAGCCCGTCATAGGTACTCGTACCGCGGCCGATCTCATCTAACACAAGCAGGCTGTCCTTCGTTGCATTTCGAAGGATGTTCGCCACTTCAGTCATTTCCACCATGAAGGTGCTCTGTCCGCTTGCGAGATCGTCACTTGCCCCGACTCTTGTAAAGATCCGGTCGACAATGCCGATTTCCGCGCTGGAAGCGGGAACAAAGCTTCCGATCTGCGCTAACAGCACGATCAGCGCCGTCTGCCGCATGTAGGTGGATTTACCGGCCATATTCGGTCCGGTAATAATGCTGACGCGGTTGATCCCGTTATCAAGCAGCGTGTCATTTGCCACAAACATCTGATTCGGAATCATCTGCTCAACCACCGGATGACGGCCGTCTTTTATGATGATCGTGCCCTTCTTATTGACTTCCGGGCATACATAATGGTTACGTTCCGCAACGTAGGCAAGGCTTGCCATTGCATCGATCATAGCGATGGCCTTGGCAGTCTTGTGAATCCGCTCCGCCTCCGCGAAAATCTTCTCGCGGACTTCGGCGAAAAGCCGGTACTCAAGGGAGAACAGGCGGTCCTCCGCATTGAGAATCGTATCCTCAAGTTCTTTAAGCTCCGGCGTCGTAAAACGCTCCGCGCCGGTCAGCGTCTGTTTACGGATCCACTCGGCAGGAACAAGATCCTTAAAGGAATTGGTTACCTCCAGATAGTATCCGAAAACGCGGTTGTATTTGATCCGGAGATTCTTGATCCCGGTATTGTTCCGTTCACGCTCTTCGAGTTCCGAAAGCCACTGCTTTCCGCTTGTCTTGGCTTCCCGGAGACGGTCAACCTCTTCGTTGTATCCGGTCCGGATAATCCCGCCTTCCTTCGAGGAAAGCGGCGGGTCGGGTTCGATGGATGCCTCGATCAGATCATGCAGATCGGTAAGCGGATCCAATTGCGCAAGTTCCTCCTGAATCAATGCGCTGTGAAAATCCGCAAGCTGCGTTTTGATCGGCGGAAGCATCGCAAGGGAGGATTTGAAGGCAATCAGGTCACGCGGGTTTGCGCTTTGGTAACTGATCTTACAGATCAGACGCTCCAGGTCATATACGGCATTTAAGTATTCCCGTACTTCCTCCCGTGTCATGATCTGAGCGTTCAGGTCGCGGATGGCGTCCTGACGCTTCTTGATCTCATCAACATCGAGGAGCGGCTGTTCCGTAAACAGGCGGAGCATTCTCGCGCCCATGGCCGTTTTGGTCTTATCAATTACCCACAGAAGGCTTCCGCGCTTCTGCTTTTCCCGAAGCGTCTCACACAGTTCGAGATTTCTTCTCGTGGCACTGTCGATGATCATATAGCGACCCGTCGCATACGGCTTCAGTTCCGTAATATGCGAAAGGGAAATCTTCTGCGTATCATACAGATAGTTTAATACGGCGCCTGCCGCAATCGTACCGATCGGCATGTCGCCGAGTCCGATTCCGAACAGGTTTCCGAGATGAAAATGCTCCAGGATGACCTTCTCGCAGTTTTTCGGCT
The DNA here is from genome assembly GCA_946402335.1 of uncultured Lachnoclostridium sp. Lineage (GTDB taxonomy): Bacteria > Bacillota > Clostridia > Lachnospirales > Lachnospiraceae > ISDg. Next base: position 28,468 of record CAMIWE010000005.1, on the reverse strand, counting down.
CATACATCCAGTCGCCAAGGGTGGAAACCGCGATACGGAGGCGTTCATGCAGGTCAGCCGTATCGATTCCCGACATAAACAGGGCGGGATTGCAGACAATTTCGGACGGAGAGAATTTCGTGATCTCGTCCATAACCTTGCGCTCGCTCTGCACTTCGGTGACATAATAGTCACCGGTGGAAATATCGATTGTGGAAACGCCGAAACAGTCGTTCATCCAGATGATGCACATCAGGAAATTGTTTCTCGACTCGTCTAAACTTTCCGGGGCCGTGTTCGTACCCGGCGTTACAATCCGGATAACCTCCCGCTTTACCATTCCCTTCGCGAGTTTCGGGTCCTCCACCTGTTCGCAAACCGCAACCTTGTGCCCGTTATCCACGAGTCTGGTAATATACTGGTCCGCTGCGTGGAACGGTACGCCGCACATCGGGGCCCGTTCCGGAAGGCCGCAGTTCTTACCGGTAAGTGTCAGCTCCAGTTCCCTCGAAACAAGAAGCGCATCATCAAAAAACATTTCATAGAAATCGCCGAGCCGGTAGAACAAAATGCAGTCCTCATACTGTTTTTTCGTCTCCAGGTAATGCACCATCATCGGCGAAAGCTTTTCCATCGGAATATCCATATATCTCGTCTTTACAGGCATGTACACCGTCGGCGACGTGCCTGCGCATCGCCGATGAAACCGGGCTGAGCCGGTCTGCTGTTATTGATTTGAAAGATCTCCGCCGTCGTCCGTAAGAAGCTCCTCTCCGTCCGCCGCCGAAGTGGCGAGTTTATCGCACCGTTCATTGTCCGGATGCCCTGCATGGCCCTTTACCCAGACAAATTCGACTTCATGCTTTCCGACTACCTTAAGGAGCCGTTCCCAGAGCGCGCGGTTCTTCACTTCCTCGCTGCCCCGTTTCCAGTTCTTCTTCTGCCAGTTCTCGATCCAGTGCTCGTTAAACGCCTTCACCAGATACTGCGAATCGGAATACAGCATCACCCGGCACGGCTTCGTAAGCGCCTCAAGCCCGACGATTGCCGCGAGTAGTTCCATGCGGTTGTTGGTCGTCTTCTCATAGCCTGCGGAATATTCGCGTTCATGGATGTTGCCCAAACGGTCAACATACCGAAGAACCGCTCCGTATCCGCCCGGTCCCTCCGGATTGCCCCTTGCGGAGCCGTCGGTATACAGTTCCACGTTCATTAACTCCATAAGCTCCGTCCTTTCCGGAATAATCTATTTCCATTCGCCCGTCGTTAAGAAGGTTTCCACCGCCTGATTGGCTTCATCGGTAATCTGCTCCGGATAATCCATCATCTTAAGCAGCTTCAATGCGTTTCGTGACGTCGCCTTTCCGGGCTTCAGCTGGTAATCAAATACAACGATGTCCTCTTTCACCTGTTCGCTGAAATGATAATTATCATAAACGTCCGAAAGAAGGCTCGTAAGCTCCAGATCATGGGTTGCGGCAAATACAAGCGCTTTCCGTTCCGCAAGATACCGAAGAATCCGCGAGCTGGCCGCAATCCGTTCGGCCGTATTGGTTCCGCGAAGCACCTCATCCACAAAGCAGAGCACCGAAACGTTTCCTTCCGAAGCATCCATGATCCGCTTTAAGGAACGGATTTCCACGATATAGTAACTCTCCTGCGTCTCAATATCGTCCCGAAGCGCCATAGAAGAAAGAATATGGAAATAATCGGCTTCGTAACGGTCGGCCAATACCGTATGGATCGTCTGCGCGAAAATCGCATTGACGGCAAGCGTCTTCAAAAACGTTGACTTACCGGAAGCATTGGAACCGGTAAGAAGCACCGGCCGGTCGGCTGCAATACTGTTGACAACGGGCTCGTCAATCAGCGGGTGTCCGATCCCCATGGTCTTAAGCGTATGCGCTGCTTCCTCGTGTAATACCGGAACGCAATATTTCCCTTTCAACGTCCGGTAGGAAGCAACCGCACGAGTCGCATCCAGAAGACCGGTCCGGGCGAACATGCTGTTCAGTTCGTCCTGATGCTCCGTGAAAAGCTTGTAAATGTTGTTAAAACGTATCAGATCGATGTGCGTAAGCATCCGCACATATTCCATGAACAACTCCGAAAGACCGCCGCCCGAAGCATCCGAAGGCGAAAGAAGGATGGCGCCCTTTGCAAACGGACGAAGCACGGCAACATCTTTCTTAATGGCTGCCAGTTCCTGCTTAAGCGTATCGTTTTGGATGCCGGAAAGCTCGTCCGTCAATTTATCCACGGAACGGATCCAGCGCGCAATATAGGAAACAACGTCAAGATACGGTCCGATCTGTCCTTTTCTGGTAAGATAAGTGGCCAGATTCACCAGGGCGGTTAACAGAATAACGCCCATACCGGCTCCCGATTTGCCAAGCACCAGAAGCACCGCGCCTGCCGCATAGGCGACAAATCCGAGGTAATGCTTCCAGTTCTTCTCCATCTTTACGGAATGCAGACGCATCATATAATCATAAACGGAGATGCGGCGCATTTTCCCCATGCGAAGAAGGGCACGCCCGGTTTTCACGCGGGCATCCTCGTCATGTTCGAACAGGTCGGTCAGATGCTCTCTTTTCACCAGCTCGTCAGCATCGAATTCCGGACGGTGCAGCCAGGAAAAAAGTACCTCCTCGCCGATTGCCGAACAGGTATGATTCAGTTTAAAGAAGATCCTGTCCATATCGAGATCGTTCCACGTTATGGCATCCACATCGGAATCCCGTTCAGGTAAGGAAGAAAGATACGCATTTAACGAGCGGTACCGTTCGGGATTGATATCCTCCTTTACGGCCAGGCCGAAGTTTCTCTTCACTTCCTGTAAAAGTGCCTTTTCCTTCCGGATTCGGTCAACAATACCGAATACGGCTAGAAACGCTATGATTCCGAGACATACATACAAATACTCCAAGGTAATTCCCCCCTGTCAGACGAAAACGCCGGCCCTGCAGGATACAGGGCCAACCGTCTCAATCATCAGTCACAATACTTCTGCAGGGTTTTGCGGATTGCGTCCTTTCCTGCATAAAGCTCCCGTACCATCTGCTCGATGCGGTCCCCAAGACCGGTCTCGTACAGATTTACGGCAAATACATCCGTTCTCTCGTAAAGAGAACGAAGCGTCGAGTAATCGTTGTCGCCGCCGAGCGTATAGCCCGCAACGGCCTTTTTAAGCTCCGCAAGCATCGGATCCGGGGACTGCTCAAACGCATTGCCCTCATCATCGATACCGCTTAAATATCTTGCATAGCCCGCAAGCACAAGCGGGATTAACGTAAGCTTCGAATAATCAAGTCCCTTTGCGCCGTAAGCCTTCAAAGTCTCACCGAAACGGATCGGAAGCTTCTGGGAGGTATCGGTAGCGATACGCTGCGGTGCATCGGGCATAAACGGATTCGGAAGACGCTTCGTCAATACGTCGTTGATGAAGTCGGCGGGCTTGATGATGCCGGGATCCACAACTACCGGCATTGCCTCAACATATCCCATCTTCGTGATCAGGTTTACGAGTTCCTTATCCTTCATTTCCTCGGAAATCTTCGTATAACCGAGCATGCAGCCGTAAATCGCAAGTGCCGTATGAAGCGGGTTCAGGCATGTACAAACCTTCATCTTCTCGATCTTGTCAACGGTCTCGCGGTCGGCATACATAACGCCGGCGTTTTCAAGTGCGGGACGCCCGTTCGGGAACGTATCCTCAACGGCAAGATACTGCGTCTCCTCTGCGTTTACAAAGGGAGCGGTATACGTATTGCGGGACGTGATGATCAGATCGGTATCCTCAAAGCCGTCCGCGGAAAGCATGCCGCGTACTGCATCGTCCGGTCTCGGCGTGATCTTATCGATCATGCTCCACGGGAACGTAACCTTTGCGGGATCGCTCAGATAATCCACAAAACCCTTCTTCACGATGCCCTGCTCTTCCCAGGTCTTAGCGTAAGTAAGGATGGCTTCTTTTAATTTGTCACCGTTATGTGAGCAGTTGTCCATCGAAGACATTGCAACCGGGTAAGCGCCTGCAAGGAAACGCTCATAAAGGAGTACGGCAACCTTTCCCATGATGAGTACCGGCTTCAGGCCGCGCTCGTTCAAGTCGCCTGCGGCAACGCCCGAAAGATTTCCGTCGGGTCCCTTTAAGGAGTAGCCCTTTTCGGTGATCGTAAACGTAACCATCTGAAGTCCGGGTGCACGGAAAATCTCCTTCAGCCGGTCAAAATCGGGCGAATCCATATCTCCCTTCAAAGACTCCGCAACGCTTCCGATTACCTTCTTGGAAACGGTTCCGTCCGCCTTCAAAACGGCCAGAAGGCTCAGATTGTCATACGGTCTGTAAGCCTTATCGATAATTTCATAGTCAAAGCCTTCCGCAACGATCACGCCCTTGTCGGTAAGGCCCTTGTTCAGCATTTCTTCAAGAAAAGCCGCCGGAAAAGCACGGAAAATGTTACCCGCGCCGAAATGAATCCAAACCGGATTCTTCTTCGTATTTGCAATCATTGCCGCACGGTCATATACCGGCAATTCATATCCTTTTGCGCGGAACTCGTCCGCCTGCTTTACGTATTCCGTGAGTTTCATTCCTTATCTCCTTTGCCGCTCTTCTTGATTGCTTCCCAAAGTCCGTTCAGATAAGCCACCCCGAGGGCACGGTCATAAAGACCGTAACCGGGTCTTGCCTGCTCGCCCCAGATCATGCGTCCGTGGTCCGGTCTCGTCACGCCGTCAAATCCTATGTCGGAAAGCGCTTTTACGATCTCGTACATATCAAAGTTTCCGTCCGAGCTTAAATGGCTGCTCTCGTGGAACACGCCGGGGGCCTCAAACTTAATGTTTCTCAGATGCGCAAAATGAATACGCGGCGCGATCTTCGGGTTGCGGATTACCTGCGGCAGGTTGTTCTCAAGGTTCGAACCAAGGGAACCCGTGCAAAGCGTGAAGCCGTTGTAAATGCTCGGATTCAGGGATGCGATCGTCTCAAGAGCCTTCTCGCTCGTAACGATTCTCGGAAGCCCGAAAACGCTCCATGCGGGATCGTCGGGATGAACCGCCATCTTGATCTGATACTTTTCGCAGGTCGGCATAATGCCGTCCAGAAAATACTTGAAGTTGTTCATCAGATCGTCTGCGGTAACGCCCTTGTACTTCTCAAACAGCTCCTTGATCTCGTCCTTCCGCTCCGGTTCCCAGCCCGGCAGAATAAAGCCGCCGGAGGCATTTTCCATGCGCTCAAACATCGTATTCGGATCAATTCCGTCGATCAGGTTGGAGTCATAAGCAAGTGCATTGGAGCCGTCCGGAAGCGGCATTGCAAGATCCGTACGGGTCCAGTCGAAAATCGGCATGAAGTTATAGCATACAAGATGAATGTCATTCTTTCCGCATGCTTCAAGGGACTTGCAGTAATTCTCGATATACATGTCCCTGGTTGGTGCACCGAGCTTGATATCCTCGTGCACGTTAATGCTTTCGATGCCGAGAAGTTTAAGGCCCGAAGCCTCAACCTCATCCTTCAATTCCTTAACCTGCTCATAAGTCCATGCAACACCGCAGGGGACCTTATGAAGCGATGAAATGACGCCGGTTACACCGGGAATCTGACGGATCTGCTCCAGCGTTACGCTGTCCATATCCTTTCCGTACCAGCGAAGTGTCATGTCCATAACTTTTCTCTCCTCAATTTATTATTTTTGTTCTTTCGTATCATCAATCGCGTGTCCGACCGGCCAGGAAAATGTGATATCCGCTTTGTTGCTTGCGATATATCCGGTCCGTCCGTCCTCCAGTTCCACCTGAATGAATAACGGCGTGGTCGGATCGTTTTTGCTTCTGAGCGCCGGCGTGATTGCCTTAACGATCTTACCGATTTCAAGGGCAGCGATAATGTTGTCCTCCTGTGTCGTAGGCTCGCTTCGCACGTTCACATTGCCCGTGATCGTGGCATGATAGACAACATGCTCTTTCGCATATTCCTCGCCTTCCATTCCGCGGATCAGAAGGTCTGCCCTGCAGTAGCCTTTGACGGAACCGCTTTTCACATAGGCCCAGTCGCCGTTAATGGATTCCACGATGCAGCTGTCCCCCGGGTTCATCAGCCCGAGACGGCCGGCATTGCCGTCCGGTTCCCTCCGGATACTCAGATAATCCGTAACGTTGGCAAATGCGATTCCTCCCGGAATGGAGATGGCATACGCCTTGTCAATCGCATCCTGGATTACCTGCTCCTCCGGGGTAAGCGTCGGTGTAGGCGTCGGCGGAATCGGCGTAGGCGTCGGCGTGGGCGTCGGCGGAACAAGCTCGTCGCCGTTCTTGTGATAGATCACGGTATCCCCATCACCGATCTGCGAAACGACATCCACCCCGGGCGTCGCGGAAGGCGGCAAATGATCGATCTTACTCAATTGTTTTCGGTTCTTTCGACCGACACCGGTGAAATCAAGAAGGATCAGCCCGATCAAAACGGCTATTATAACGATCTCACCGACAACAATGTAACGTTTCATTCTGTCTTTCCCTGCTGTATGGTTCCGTTACTGTCCGTCGCTCCAGTTGATTTCTTCCTGGCGTGCTCTCGCGAACAGTTCAAACAAAGCTTCCTTCGCCGTCTTGTCCCCGAAGAGAACTTCGTTGATCTGCTCGACGATCGGCATGCTTACATGGTATTTGTTGGCAAGAAGAAGTGCTGCCCGGGCGGAGTTAACACCTTCGACAACCTGCTTAACTTCTTCCATGGCAGCCTTCATCGTGTAGCCTTTTCCGATCAGATAACCGGCATTATGGTTACGGCTGTGAAGGCTCGTACAGGTAACAATCAGATCTCCCATTCCGGAAAGTCCGAGGAAGGTCTCAAGATTGCCGCCCATTGCAACGCCGAGACGGCTGATCTCGGTAAGTCCGCGGGTCATAAGGGCTGCCTTCGTATTGTCGCCAAGCTCCAGTCCGTCGACTACACCTGCCGCAAGGGCGATAACGTTCTTTAAGGAACCGCCGAGCTCGATGCCGGTTACGTCCGGGCTGATATAGATCCGGAACGTATCGTTCATGAACGTATCCTGGATCAACATGGCAACTTCTTTCTTCTTGGCGCCGACAACGATCGCTGTCGGAATGTCACGGCCGACTTCCTCCGCGTGGCTCGGTCCGGAAAGAACCGCCACCTGTGCGGTGGGAATCTCGTCGTTAATGACTTCGGTAAGCGTCATCAGCGTGCTTTCTTCAATTCCCTTTGCCACATTTACGACAATCTGTCCGTCCGGAACGAATTCCTTTACGGACTGCGCCGTTGCGCGGATATACGGGGACGCTGTGGCAAATACGATGATGTCCTTGTCGACACAGGCCTCCTTCAGATCCGTTGTAAGAATCACGGAATCCGGCAGCTCCACATGGGGAAGGTTTACGATATGTTTCCGGTCTGCCTTAAGGGCCGTGATTTCCTTCTCCACCTTACTCCATAGAGTGACTTCGTTTCCGTTCTCCGTAAGCTGGATTGCCAGTGCGGTACCCCAGGTACCTGCTCCGAGTACGCTTACTTTTCTGCTCATGACTGTGTCTCCTTTTCTGAATCAATTACGGCCTCTGCGACTGCGGTTTCGGCGGGAACCTCCACGCGCTGTCCGAATTTTCTTTCCGTGCCGTTTAATAATCTTACAATGTTCTTGCGGTGCGTAAACACGCCCGATGCCGTAAACAGACATGCGGTAACGAGCATCGGTACATAATAGGGATCGCCGAAACGGGTAATTCCGATCACAATCGGATACAGGATAACGACGAACATGGATCCGAGGGAAACGTACTTGGTCGTTGCAACGATCAGAACGAATACCGGAATTCCAAGTGCGAACCAGCTGTCCGTGGCGATCATCGCTCCTCCTGTGGAGGAAATGCCTTTGCCGCCTTTAAACCCGAGCCATACCGGATAATTGTGACCGAGAACCCCGGCAAATCCGGTGATCATACATAACAGCGTGCTGTAATCCTCTCCCGCGAAGATCACATAATGGACAATGGATGCCGGAATCAAAACCTTTAAAAGATCGCAGATCAGAACCAGAAAGCCTGCTTTCTTTCCGAGGGTTCTTGACGCGTTGGTCGCGCCCGCGTTCCCGCTTCCGTAATTCCGGATATCAAAGTGATGAAGTCTTCCGACAAGATATCCGGTGGATATCGATCCGAACAAATATCCGACAATGATGCATGACGCAATCGCTAACGTCATAACCGTTTCCTCTTTTCCTGAATAGTTCTCTTATTTCTTTTCTTCGTCGCGCTCACGAATAATGAATTTCAATGATGTTCCGTCAAATCCGAAGGCGTCCCGGATACGGTTTTCCAGGTAACGCACATAGGAATAATGCATCAATTCCTTATCGTTTACGAAAATCACGAACGTCGGCGGCTTCACCGCCACCTGCGTAATGTAGAAAAGCTTTAACCGGCGGCCCTTATCGCTCGGCGGCTGCTGCAGCGCCGTGGCTTCCATCATGATCTCATTCAGAACACCGGTGCCGATCCGCTTGTTCTGGTTCTCAATGACCTTTTCCGCAGCCTCATACAGCTTCGGAAGCCGCTGTCCGCTCAATGCGGAAATAAACAGGATCTCCGCATAAGGGGTAAAGGAAAGAATCTGACGGATGTCCTCGGTATGCTTGTAAATCGTGTGGTCGTCCTTTTCGATCGCGTCCCATTTGTTTACGGCAATAATGATACCCTTGCCTTCGTTATGGGCGATTCCGGCGATTTTGGCATCCTGCTCGGTTACGCCCTCGGTAGCATCAATCACGACGACAACAACGTCGGCACGCTTTACCGCGCTTACGGTACGAACGATGCTGTAACGCTCAATATCCTCGTGGACCTTTGCCTTGCGGCGAAGTCCGGCCGTATCAATCAGCACATATTCCTTGCCGTTATACTTAACGGGCGTGTCAATCGCGTCACGCGTCGTACCGGCAATATTCGAAACAATCACGCGGTCCTCACCGAGAAGGCGGTTTACGATGGAGGATTTGCCGACATTCGGTTTCCCGACGATCGCGATCTTCGGCCGCGTGTCCTCTTCCTCGTCACCGTCAAATTTCGGGAACAGTTCCGTCACCCGGTCCAGCATGTCGCCGAACCCGAGCAGCGAAGCCGCAGAGATCGGATACGGATCCCCGAGTCCGAGATTATAAAACTCGTACACGTCGTTCTGGAATTTTTCAAAACTGTCCACCTTGTTCACCACAAGCACAACCGGCTTATGCGAACGGCGGAGCATATCCGCCACTTTATGGTCGGCGTCCACCAGTCCCTGCCGCACATCGGTCAGGAAAATGATCACGTCGGCCGAATCCATTGCGGCCTGCGCCTGCTCCCGCATCTGCGAGAGAATGACGTCCTTCGATTCCGGTTCAATACCGCCGGTATCAATCAAAGTAAACCGGTAATTCAGCCAGCTTACATCCGCATAAATGCGGTCTCTGGTTACGCCGGGAATGTCTTCCACGATGCTGATCTTCTCGCCCGCAAGCGCGTTGAACAGCGTCGATTTACCGACATTCGGTCTGCCTACAACGGCAACAATCGGTTTGCTCAAATGCCTCACTCCTATTCTGTTAAGCTGTCCAGGAAATCTCTTCCCGTGGATTTTGCTATTCTGATATTTACTTTTAACGCTTTTTCGATATCCCCGACCGTCATATCGTCGAGGAGCACGTCCTCGCCGCTTCGCAACAGATTCTGCGGAAGGATAAGCCGTTCTCCGAGCGGAACGTCCTTCAGCTGGGCAATGATGTCCGTTCCGGTTAAAAGGCCTGAAACCGTAATCCGTTCTCCGAAGAAATCGTTTCGGATTACTCTGACATCTGCGGTCACATTCGGGAATTTCGTGCGGACATAATCGCATAATTCACGAATCATCGGGCCGGCAAGCTTTCCGGTGGCAATCGTAAGATTCCGTTTCCGGTCGTCTCCGACCGCATGGTCTACCGCCTCATGCACCTCCGTCACGAGGGAACGGATCATCCCGACACCGTTCTCGATCTGCGGATAGCCCTCATAGTCGTCCTCACCGGGAAGTTCCTCTTCCGCAACAAGATACCATTCATCACTCGCATAGACGAAATTGGTGCCGAAATACTCCCGGCAGATTGCCTGCCATTTGCGGATCAGTCCGAGAACTTCCTTCGCATCTTCCTTCTCAAACGGCTCCAGCTTCGGAAGCTTGTCGCGGAACTTCGTAAGCCCTACCGGAACGATACTTAAGCTCTGCATATTCGGTATATAAGCGGTCAGATCGTGAATCGTACGCTCCAGTTCGGCGCCGTCGTTCACGCCTTTTACCAAAACGACCTGGCCGTTCATCGTAATATCCGCTTCCTTTAAGCGGTCAAGCTTCGTCAGAATCTCACCCGCAAAACGGTTGCAGAGCATTCGCCTTCTGAGTTCCGGGTTGGTCGTATGGACCGAAACATTGATCGGCGAAAGCTTGTAATAGCATATACGCTCAATCTCTTCCTCGCTGACGTTGGTCATCGTGACGTAGTTGCCCTGCAGGAAGGAAAGGCGCGTATCATCATCCTTGAAATACAGCGTTTCACGCATTCCCGGGGGCATCTGGTCAATGAAACAGAAGATACAGCGGTTTCGGCATGAACGGTAATCGTCCATCAGTGATTCCGCATAGACAAGACCGATTTCCTCGTCCTCGTCCTTCTCAATCTCATAGTCCTCGACGGTTCCGTCCTCATGACGGATTGTGAGCGTCAGCTCTTCCCCGAGTTCCTCAAAATGATAATCCAGTATGTCAATGATCGTCCTGCCGTTCACCGCAAGCAGGTAATCCCCGGCTTGTATGCCGGTATTGCCGCACGGTCCGTCCGGAAGTACGTCGACGATCCGGTGCTCATGGTTCTTCATTCCACACCTCGTCCAACATTAAAAAGCCTGCATTACTTCCGCGCAGCCCGTTCGTCGCGCGGTGCGAGAAGAACAGCTCCGGCCGGCACATCGTGCAAAGTCCCGATATCGTAATGCGATCCTTCTTAACGCCTGCCTCCAGAAGACGGATTTCATTGGCCTTCCAAAGATCCGCATGGAAGCGGTCTCCCCTTCCGTGAAACAGAACGCCGCCTTCACGGTCAACCTCTGTGCCGAAAGCAGCCGTAAACTCCTCAGCCACCTCCGGTCCGATTTCAAAACATTCCCGGCAGATCGACGGCCCGACCGCCGCAATAACATCCGCAGGATTCGTACCGTATTCGCGCTTCATTGCAAAAACCGTTTCCCTGGCGATTCCCGAAACGGTCCCGCGCCATCCCGCATGCACAAGCGCGATCACACGCTTTCCGGGGTCATACAGAAATACCGGAACGCAGTCCGACGTAAAGATCACAAGCGGAAGCCCCGGTTCGTCGGTCATCAACGCGTCAATATCCTGAAAGGAATTCTCTTTCGTAAAACCGTTTCCTGCATCCTTCGCGGTAACCTTTTTTACATTGCAAAGATGCGTCTGTTTGGAAAATACGACGCGCTCCGCGGGAATTCCGATAGCACCGCAGATACGCTTATAATTGGCCCGTACCGTATCGGCATCGTCTCCGCGGTTTAATCCGAGATTCATCGAGGAATAGATGCCTTTGCTCAGCCCGAAAAGCCTCGACGAATACCCGTATCGTACATTGGCCGGAACGTGCCATCCCGGAAATGTCACATAGGCCGCCTCTTCGGAAACGATCAGCTTCGATTGTTGGTTCAGTCTGATATCCATATCCTCTAAAATGCGTCCCGGTACCAGCGGATTTCGTTCGAATCCATTGCGATTACGTCAAATCGCACCGCGCTTTCCGGTGACAGCTTCCTCTCCCGCAGAAACCATAATGCGGTTTTGCGGATTGTCTCCTGTTTTCGAATGCCGACTGCCTCCTCCGGCAGCCCGTAGCGGTCGGAACGGCGGTATTTGACTTCGGCAAATACGATTACGCCGTCCGGACTTTCGGCTATCAGGTCGATTTCCCCGACCTTTGTCCGATAATTTCTCGCAAGAACGGTCAGCCCCTGCTCAGCCATAAACTCCGATGCCCGCTCCTCCGTCCGTGTTCCCACACTTCGTTCGTTCATACGCCTGCGCCCCCACGCTGCGTTAATTTCCGTCTATAATCGATCCGATGAAACTCCTTCTGTGAATCTCGCACGGCCCGTACTTTCGAAGCGCTTCCATATGCTCCGCGGAGCCGTAGCCTTTGTTCTTTGCAAATCCGTAGCCCGGATATTTCGCATCCAACTCCACCATCATCCGGTCTCTCGTCACCTTGGCGACAATGCTTGCCGCCGCGATGCTCGCGCTCTTCGCGTCTCCTTTGATGATGCCCCTTTGCGGGATTGTGATTCCGGGAATCTTCACGGCGTCAACCAGAAGATGCTCCGGCTTGATCTTCATCGAATCAATGGCCTGCCGCATTGCTTCATAGGTTGCCTGAAGAATATTGATTTCATCAATCACCTCATGGCTCACAATACCGATTCCGTATGCAACGGCCTTCTTCGTAATCTCGTCATATAACTGTTCCCGCTTTTTCTCGGGAACCTGCTTGCTGTCGTTCAGGTAAAGGATGTCGCAGTCCTTCGGAAGGATCACGCAGCATGCCACAACCGGCCCGGCGAGAGGTCCTCTTCCGACTTCGTCGATGCCGCCGATATAATTTACTTCCGGATACAGGCGCTCGTAATGATACATCTCTTCCATGCGCTTAAGTTCCGCTTCGTAGGAAGCGATTCGTTTCCGCTCCGAAAGAATCAGTTTCTTAACGCCGTCCCGTTCATCGCTTTCGTACTGTAAAAGCAATGCCGGCAGTTCCTGTATTCCGGCCGCGCTCAGGCGTTCTTTGATAGCTTTAATATTCTCCAAAACCATTCACCCGACAAGTTCAAGTATTAATCTGCTTTGTTCTCTGCACCGATCTTCTCGCTCTGCGAGGCGTTATCGGTCTCATCCGATGCCGGACGTTCCAAACTGATGCGTCCGATCTTCACGCCGCGAAAATCATCCAGCACCAGATTTGCGGCACGTTCCGTATCGGTTTCGCCGCCTTTTTTCAAGCATCCGCGTTTCACCGCGATCCGATCAAGGAGTGCTCCCGGCTTGTCCTCAGGAGAAACCTCCTCGACGCCGTATTTGCCGTTTAACAGCCCGGGATATTCCGAAATGATGTATGCCATCAGATCGTTGGCCATCTCTTCGGGAACAAGAATATCGTCATTGATGGATCCGATCCAGGATATCCGTTTCCCGACTTCCACTGCCTCAAACTTCGGCCACAGGATTCCGGGCGTATCGAGCAGTTCCACGTTTTTATTCAGCTTGATCCACTGCTTTCCCTTCGTGACGCCGGGCTTGTTTCCGGTCTTCGCAATTGCCTTTCCGGCAAAGGAATTGATGAAAGTTGACTTTCCGACATTCGGAATGCCGACGATCATGGCGCGGATCGGACGGTTCAATATGCCCCTGCGGCGGTCACGCTCGATCTTCTCGCGGCAGGCTTCGTTAATACAGTCCTGCACGGCCTTGAGACCGCTTCCGCTTCGTGAATTCACTTCCGCAACGAAGAACTTCCGTTTCTCGTACCACGCCTTCCACAGAGCCGTTACCGCAGGGTCAGCCATATCGGCTTTGTTTAAGATGAGCACTCTCGACTTATCCTTCGCAAGAACATCCACATCGGGATTCTTCGAGGAAAGCGGGATTCTTGCATCCACCAGCTCTACGACGACGTCAATCAGTTTTATGTCTTCCTGCATCTGGCGTTTTGCTTTCGCCATATGCCCGGGATACCATTGATATTGCATGTATGCCTTTCCATCCGGACGGATTCCGGATCAAACCTTCGTCTTTATTCCGCCTGGTTTAAGTTGTTGACAAATGCCGGTTTGTTAAGCCTGATCCACGCATAGCCGATGATCTGGCTCTTCTTTACATTTCCGATTGCCGCATAACGGCTGTCCTCGGAACTGTTCCGCGCATCCCCGAGTACAAAAAACTCGTCATCGCCCAACTTTACTTCGTAGGTTGCAAGACCCGAGATCATCATCCGGTCGACGGCGACCTCTTCGGTGATCTCCTTGCCGTTAATATAGATTCCGCCGTTTTTGATCTGAATCGTTTCCCCGGGGAGTCCGACCACACGTTTAATATTATAAAAGGCGTCCTTCCGGTCCGGATTGTCATCCTGGCAGAACACGATCACGTCGTTCCGCTTCGGTTTAAAAATCCGATAACGCATGCGGTCAACCAGGATACGGTCGCCCTCCTGCAGGGTCGGTTCCATGGAGGCATCCGCGGTGGTCTTCGCCAGCCCGAAATGAACCAGCAGAAACGCCAGTACAATTGCTCCTCCGACCGTCCCGATCCAGAACAGCGCGGAAAAGATTATGCTGATAAATTTTTCCCTTCTCGCGGCATGCGAGTAGTCGTATCTGTCGGCCATTTCTTCCTCCTGAAACTATATGCCCCCGATTATGAACATAAGCTATTATATTATACCAATATACGCGGTTTTTTTCAACAAAAAAAGTGCAGTTCCCAATCGGAAACTGCACTCGAAAAATATCAAATTTTGAACTAACGTCCGGCTTCTTTAACCTTTGCAGCCTTACCGGTTCTCTGACGAAGGTAATTCAGCTTCGCACGGCGAACTTTACCCTGACGAACTACGGTTACGCTTGCAAGAACAGGGCTGTTCAAAGGCCAGGTCTTCTCTACGCCGCAGCCGTTGCTGATCTTACGAACGGTAAAGGTCTCATGAACGCCGCCGTTCTGTCTCTTCGTTACAACACCCTCGAAAGCCTGAAGTCTTTCGCGGTTTCCTTCCTTTACCTTCGACTCAACGCGTACGGTGTCGCCTACGGCAAAGTCAAACTTCTCATCTTTGATCTGGGAAGCTTCCAGATTCTTCAGATACTCTGAATTTGTCATTGTTTTGACCTCCTGATATATTATTTCGGTCTTCATTCTGCTATATTACATGCCGAAGCAATCCAGTCATAGCACAGCGGAACACCGCGTCTCACGGAAACATATATTAACATACCGATACGGAAAATGCAAGGATTATTTTTCATTCAACCCGAGTTTTTTACGTTCTGCAGCACGCAACTGATCAAACGGGATGACAAAGGGAGTATACTGGTGCTCCTCTACAGCAAGAACCGGCTGTTCATCCTCCTCCAGATATTCATGATAAGTATATCTTATATAATTACCATATTCGTCATATTCGTTAACATATTGGATATATTCATCAAATCCGTTTTCTTTTGCGTAATAGACTTTATCGCTGATAAAATATCCTATATCCGCATCATACTCTTTGATCTGATATCTTTCTATTGTCCCGTCCATGTTCTTCACAATCGTCTTCAATGGCCGCTTTCTGCCGCTTAATCTGATTTCCACATAGTCCTCAAATTCGTATATTTTTTCTAACCCGATACGCCTCGTCTCATTTCCTTCTTCATCATATTCATATCGGACCTCATGATCAATTTCGCCGCTTTCCGTATAAGCTATAATCGTTCTTCTTTGTTCCATTTCATCCTTAATGAAGAACACGCCTTCTTCGGAAAGATAACTGCTTCCATCCTCCCGGAAGGAATACTTTTTGTATTCACGGTCACCATTTGGCAACGTGTTTATTTCCTCTGTGAGATTTTCTTTCTCGGTCGTAACGGAATGCAGAAACGTTCCGTTCCCATCATAGGTAGTAATCGTTTCACGCAATATCTCAGATACGTTTCCTTCGTTATCGAAATACACATCCAATTCCCGTATCACATTTCCGAATTTATCATAATAATATATCGTGTGATTACCACCGAGAAAATAATTGCTGCCTCGTAACGTTTTCTTCGTCAGCCTTTCGTCTTTTGCATAAACGTTTTCTTCCACCAGAGAATACCCTTCGTCCGGTGAATTTGCATACTTATACTTGACTTCTTTTTTAACAAGTTTCCCCTGCTCGTTGTATTCATAGCGATAACAACTGTAGCTATAATAATTCTTTTCATAATCCTGTAACGGACGGCCGTCCTCTTCCCAGAAGGATTCGATCTGAAATACCTCTCCGCTTTGTTCCACGGTCATAAGTGCGCGTTCCTTCTGTCCGTTAGGATAATACGTATAAGAGGTTTTCTCTCCTACCACGTATGGATCGCCTTCCCCATAGTATGTTCTCTCTATGATTTCCTGCATGGAACAGGTTCCGTCCCCATAATATTCATAGGCTTCCGTACGGATTTCGCGGGATTGGCCGTCAAATTCCCTTACGGAAGTCAATTGGTCATTTGCGTCATACATTTCGATCAGGATATTGTCAGCCTTTCCCTTCTCGTTGTACGTTGTTTCCTTCATTACACTTCCTTTTGCGGTATAATTGCATACCGTTTCGGAGGTCTTCTTTCCTTTATCGGAATACTCCGTTTTATGCAGAAGCCTTCCGTTTTTATCGTATTGAGCGGACATAGTACGCTTTCTGCTTTCCCCTTCTCTTTTCTTATAAGTTGCCGTCTCCCGGAATACAAGGGCATACCCTTCCGGGACATCGGGGATGTCGTATTTGCCGATTACGATATTGTCATACTTCGACTTCGAAAACCCCTTTTTGAAGATTCCGAAGACCAACAGCCCCCACCCGACCAGCACAATGCCGACCAGCGAAGTGATCAGAATCGCAAACTTCTTCTTCGTCATATGCATGCCTTTCTTTTTGTTTTCTTCTCCCATTTTTCTTTTCTCCCTCGCATGTCCATTGCTTCATCAATCCAGCTTTCGCCCGAATATACTATACAATCCCTCGGCCGTCGGTTCATATTCACCGTCTTCGCTATATTCGCCCGGGTAATCGTATCGCTGTTTCGGTACGGCAAATGCCTGATATTGATATTCATACATGACCGCCGGCTTTCCGTTGAAATAGGAAATGACCCGGATCATATTATCATAAGCATCCATTTCCCGGACACATCCGTTATATCCATCCTCATCACAGTAAATCGAACCGTCTTCACGGTAATTCATTTCCGACATTGTCACCAGCCCGGACGGATCGGTGCTTTGTCTATAAATACAATAGAATTGAATCTTTCCCTGCCCGTCCTTCACAATCTCTTTCATTTCATTGTTTGCATCATCAAATTCGGTTTCCCGCCATAAATCAATCACATTATCGGAACTGACCATAACGAATTTAATTTCACGGTTTTTCTCATCATATTGGTTTTCCCAAAAGCGTATGATCCGTCCGTTTACGTCCTTCTCGGTCTCGGTAATCCGGTTGCCGGCCGCGTCATACTCACAGGTTGTGATGAGGGATGGCCTGCCGTCATTATAGGTATCGTATTCCACCCGTTTCAGAAGCTGGTTTTTCTCGTTATAGGTTTCCTCCCCGGCAAGACGAAGCTGGTCTTTGATATAATGGTAATACTTCCGCGTCTTTATTCCGTCCGTATAACTGTATTCCGTCATGCTCTCCATGACGCGTTTAGCAGACAGTTCTCCGTCCCCTGGTTTTTCCCGTCTGTAATATGCCTCCCAAAGTATTTTACCATCCTTTGAAAAAGTCGCTTCGTAACTGTTCCATTCCACGCCATCGGAATCCTTCACCTTTGAAAGAATATGTTGCCCGTTCTCGTTGTAAACATATTCCGTGACCGTTTCGCCCTCTTCGGTTAACATCCGTTCTTCCAACAGTCTCCCATGCAAATAGCGGTTCTCAATAACATTTTTGCCTTCTTTCAAATGCAGGAATTCGAAATTTCCTTCGTTATCATACCGGATTTCTGCGGTAAGGGTGTCCTTCCAGTCGTATTCTTTATAGATATATCCGTCTTCCAGGTATTCAAAACGGGTCATGCCGGTATACTCCCGGGTTCCGTCTTCGTAATGTTTTACCATGGTCAGTCTGCCGTGCTCGTCAAAAGTCCGGTAGTCCAGTTCATGGCTGACCAGTTTCTTCTCCTGCTCCGAATAGTCCGAATACCGTAAGCGGTTCCCGAACCGGTCGTATTCGGCCGTATATACTTTCGTCCTCTTCCCGTCAGCGGTAAGGTATGTTTCTACCACTCTGAATTCGAGTTCACAGTCTTCGGGTATTTCCGGAATCTCATATACCGGAAGCGTTTTTGACCGGCTTGCAATCATTTCCTCCGTCTTAATCTTCTTCGGCTTTTTATAGAAATACCATCCGCTGATGATCACACCGGCACATGCTACCGCCAGCAAAGCAAACAACCAGATTCTTTTCTCCCGGCGGTTTGTCTCCTCTGCCATCATCGCATCCGCTTCGTTTTCACTGTCCCACATAATTACTCCCCCATAACATGCGGCACATAACACCGCTTATCCCGTCTTCTCCTGTTATCCTGCATCGCACCGCATACGGATAACACCTTCTTCGTTACTCCTTTTCCTGCCCGACAGCTTCTTTTTGACGTAAGCGGTAGTATTTTCCGCCTTTTTTACTGAGAACCGCCTTGTCCATTAATTCGGGGCGGTACTGCAAGGTACGGTCAATGGACCGTTCCTCCCGCCATTCGGCAATCTTCTGATGGTTGCCGGAAAGCAATACCTCCGGCACTTTCTGCTCCATCCAGACTTCCGGTCTTGTATACTGCGGATACTCCAAAAGACTGTTTTCAAAGCTTTCCGTCATGCCGCTTTCCTCGTTCGAAAGTACCCCGGGAACCATTCTCGAAACGGCATCGATCATGACCATCGCCGGAAGTTCGCCGCCGGAAAGCACATAATCTCCGATGGATACCGGGTCGGTCACGATTTCGTTCAAAACGCGCTCATCCACGCCTTCATAGTGCCCGCATAAGAAGATCAGGTCTTCCTCTTCAGCCAGTTCCTTCGCCATATTCTGGTCGAATACTTTTCCCCAGGGCGTCAGATAGATTACGCGCGGCTTCTTTTCGGAGTTACGTTTCTCCATAATGGCGTCATAGCAGCGTTTGATCGGCTCCGGGCTCATAACCATACCGGCTCCTCCGCCGTACGGATAATCATCGGTATGGCGGTGCTTATCAAGCGTATAATCGCGGATATTGACCGTCTCAAGCCGGATGATCCCCGCATCCATTGCGCGTCCCATTATGCTTGTATGCAGTCCCTCGGATACCATTTCCGGGAACAGCGTCATCACATAAAAATTCATAAAACCGTCCTTCCGAAGGCTTCGGACCGTTCTTTGTCCGTGCCCGCTTCGCATTTGTCTTTCTGCGCTAATCCAACAATCCTTTCATGACATGCACGACAATCCGCTTTTCCGCGGTATTGACGTCCTTTACGCAGTCCGGAATGACCGGAAACAATGCTTCCTTTCCGTTTGGCAGGCCAATGACAAATACGTCGTTGGCGGCAGTCTGCAAAACGTCCTTCAATTCTCCGATCTTCTTTCCGTCTTCGTCCACTACGTCACTTCCGATGGCGTCGCAGATGAAATACTCGTTCTCGGCAAGCGGTACCGCATGCTCCCGGTCAACCAGAAGATCATGTCCCTTGTAGCGTTCAATATCGTTAATGGAATTGATTCCCTCAAATTTCAGGATAACCATGTTCTTGAAATACTTGACGTGTTCCACCGTTAACGGAATCTGCTTTCCCGGTACGTCCAGATAAAGCGGGAGCCCCTTGTGAAAACGTTCGGGGTCGTCCGTTGTCGGATAAACCTTGATTTCTCCATGTACTCCGTGGGTAGTGGTATACACCCCGACTCTGAGTTTGTCTTCCATATTCTTTCCTCTCAATGTTTCCAATCCGTGCCGTTTAATGCCCGATTGTACTATGCTGCCAGACGGCGAAACAGCCGGAAGATTCCGTCCTACCGGACGGAAAACGGCCCGAAGGTAGGAAAAACGGGCTGAAAAACAGAACCGGCCTGTTTTACAGCCCGCAGAAGTTACTGCACGATTACTACATCAACTTTCTTATCTTCCTTCGTTGCCGCGACCTTCACAACAGCACGGAGTGCTTTCGCAATGCGTCCCTGCTTTCCGATGACTTTGCCCATATCCTCAGGAGCAACTCTGAGCTCCAGAATAATGCTGCCGTCTTCGGAAACGGTCTCGGTGACAACAACCTGGTCGGATTTTGTGACCAGTGATTTTGCAATCACTTCAACTAATTCTTTCATTGCGGTCCTCCCATTACTTCTGAATGCCGGCCTTCTTGAACAACTTGGCAACGGTCTCGGTAGGCTGTGCACCGCTTGCAAGCCACTTCTTAGCGGCTTCCTCGTCAACCTTGAAAGTCATAGGCTCCTTAGTAGGATCATAGGTGCCGATTTCTTCGATAAATCTACCGTCTCTGGGGGATCTCTCGTCTGCAACGATTACTCTGTAAAACGGAGCATGCTTCTCACCCATTCTTCTCAAACGAATCTTAACTGCCATATTGTTTCACCTCCTTAAAGTGTTCCGTACTTAGTATATAAAAATCCAAAGGGATTCGTATATCGAACCTTAAAAACCGAACGGGAATTTGCCGCCGCGGCGTCCGAATTTGCCGCCCTTCATCATTCCGTTCATCTGTTTCATCATCTTCTTCGACTGCTCAAACTGCTTCATCAGCCGGTTTACTTCCGCGATGTCCACGCCTGCGCCGTTTGCGATACGCCGTTTTCTCGGCGGTGTGATGATATCGGGCTTCTCCCGCTCCTTTTTGGTCATGGAGCAGATAATCGCCTCCGTCTTCTTGAACGCGTCATCATCGATTTCCACATTGCCGAGCTGTCCGCCGATTCCGGGCATCATGGAGAGAATGCTCTGAATTCCGCCCATCTTCTTCATCTGTTGGATCTGCTCATAGAAATCGTTGAAGTCAAATTCGTTCCGGCGGAACTTCTTCTCCATCTCGAGTGCTTTCTGCTCGTCGACTTCGGCCTGCACCTTGTCAATCAGCGTAAGCACATCGCCCATGCCGAGAATTCTCGAAGCCATGCGGTCCGGATAAAACTGTTCCAGATCACTGAGTTTCTCGCCCATGCCGACATAGAGAATCGGCTTTCCGGTCACGGCACGGATGGAAAGTGCCGCACCGCCTCTTGTATCGCCGTCAAGCTTGGTAAGAATGACGCCGGTGATTCCGATCTTTTCGTCAAATGTGGTCGCCACATTTAAAACGTCCTGACCGGTCATGGCATCCACCGTCAATACCGTATGATGAACCGTTACTTCCTTCTTGATGCTCTGCAGCTCTTCCATCAGCTGTTCGTCGATGTGAAGACGTCCTGCGGTATCGAGGATAACAACGTTCAGTCCTTCCTTCTTGGCATGCTCTAATGCTGCCTTTGCAATCGTAACGGGGCTGTACCCGGTTCCCATTGCAAAGCACGGTACGCCCTGCTTCTCCGCATTGACCTTCAACTGGTCAATGGCTGCCGGACGGTAGATGTCGCAGGCAACCAGCAAAGGCTTTTTGCCCTGTGCCTTAAACTTTCCGGCAAGTTTGGCTGCCGTTGTCGTTTTACCTGCACCCTGAAGACCGCACATCATGATCACGGTTGTCTCACCGGAACGGAGTGTGATCTCGGTCGTTTCCGACCCCATCAGAGCGATCATTTCCTCATTTACGATTTTGATAACCATCTGACCCGGGGTCAGACTGGTCATTACATCCTGGCCTACGGCACGTTCCTGTACCGAGCTGATGAACTGCTTTACAACTTTAAAGTTTACGTCCGCCTCTAAGAGTGCAAGCTTGACCTCACGGAGTGCTTCCTTTACGTCGGCTTCCGTCAGACGTCCCTTGCCGCGCAGACGCTTGAATACGTTTTGCAGTTTATCCGATAAGCTTTCAAAAGCCACTGCGATATCCTCCTGTTAAAGCGTTTCCGATAGACGGTTGAGGAGCAGGTTCAGTTCCTCCCTGTCCGCCTCGGAGAACATGCCTTTTTCGATCCGTTCGCGCATGGTGTCGATGATCGTCCCGGCATATTCCGCCCGTTCCGCCAGATGAAGCGATTCCTCATAGGCGTGGAGCTTGCTGCTTGTACGGTGTACAAGGTCCGAAACTCCCTGACGGGTCATTCCTTCCCGTTCGGAGATTTCCGAAAGGGACATATCATTGCATATATAATCTTCAAAGACCGCCCTCTGATGTTCATCAAACAAAGGGCCGTAATAATCAAAGTACTTTGCGAGCGTCAAAGCCTCGCGCAGCCAGTCTACCGTCTCGGATTTCTTCGATTTTCTCTGTTCCGCCATGACGGTATCCTTTCCGTTCTGTTCCGTTCGCATCCGGCATAAAAAAATGCGAAGGTGTAAAGTTTTTTTCTTGACACCTTCGCAAGTATACCGAACTTCAATTCATTTGTCAACAGATATTCCGAAAAAATCTGCTTCTTACGGAAAATCTGCCGTATTACGGATGCTTTAACCTCTCGTCAGGATCAGGCCCTCGAAAAAGTTATAATCCGACGGGTTTTCTTCCTGCATGTGAATCGTCAGCGTATCATCGGCCGGATTGTATTCCATGTCGAATTTGCAATCCACAAACAGAATATTATTGTCTGCCAGCGTATAGGTCCCTTTCAGGTCTTCGGTGGAAATAAATGCCTCTTCGCCTCCGGACTGAACCTCTAACACCTGGCGGACCTGCTGGGCAAGCTCCTCAACGGTCGTTCCCTGCTGCTGAATGATATAGGAGACTTCATTCCTGCTGAAGCCGTACATGGCTCCGTATAAGCGCAGAATGCCGTCTTCGGTTCCGAACAGTTCCAGTACCATATCCCGTATTGACCTCATATCGACGGTCAGCCGGCCTTCCATGTGTGATTCGTCAATAAACCGCATCATGACCCGGTATTGAAACTCCGGAATCTCCTCATTCATTGCGTTCAGTATCTTCACAACACGCTTGATTGCCTGCGCATTTCCTTCGGGAAGTTCCTGAATCGAATACGAAAAATCCGCACGCCATCTGCCGCGAATGGTTCCGTAAGTAAACCCTTCGCCCCAGTCACCTTCCGGATAGACGTAAACATCCTTATCCGGGTCGTACTCATCTATGGCATTGACCGGTTTCTTCTGTTCCGGCGTGTTCTCTGCGCCGCTTTTCTCCTGTTGTTCCTTGCCGCAGGAGCAGCATCCGAACATCAGCAGAAGCACCAGCACCAAAGCGGTAATCCGTTTCATTCCCTGCCCTCCGTTTCCAGACACGAGCAATTACAATACTATCTGGTCAGTACAGAATTGCCGAATACTGCAGTAATCTGTGCTGCATCGCTCGAGTTGGGGTCAACCTTGAATCTGAGAACGTTTGCGGAAGAATCATAAACAAGCGTTACTTGTGCATCATCGCTCATGATGATTTCGTTGTTCGTAATCTTGTACTCGAAATCCTTCTCGTCGGTCTCATGAAGCTCGTCCATAAGTTCATCAACGTCAAGCTGTGCTGCAAGATCGGATACGCTCATGCCGCTCATTGCAAGAAGGCTCTTAATGCTGTCTGCATCCATGCCCATTGCTGCAGCGTAGAAATTCAGAAGGCCTTCCTCGGTGGAGAACATCTCCTTCATTGCCTTTCCGAGTTCCGAACCGTCCATCTCATAGGTCATAACAGCGTCTTCTTCGGTCTCGAAATTAATTTCCAGATGAAGCTTGATCACGGGAGAATATCCGAACTTGGTGAAAATCTCAAAGATCTGGGCAGCGCTCTCATCATCATACATCTCGCCGAACTGGCTTGCATCGAGGTTCAGATCGCATTTCCAAACACCCTTGATATCGTTGAAGGATACCGGATCGCCGGAAACAGGACCGGACGGAATCTGCGTCGGAACGGGAGTAGGCTCGCTCGTAGGATCTGCGGTAGGAGCCGGGGTCGGGTCATCCGTAGGTGCGGGCGTAGGCTCGTCCGTAGGCTCGTCCGTAGGATCTGCGGTAGGGGTGGTCTTCTCGTCGTCGTTCTGCGAAGAAGAAGCCTTTCTGCTCTCACCCTTCTTGCTGCTGTCATCATCGTCGGAATCGCCGCATGCCGTCATAACCAATACAAGTGACAGCACGAGCAATAACGCAAGTACTTTCTTGAATGCTTTCATGGATTCAATCTCCTTTGAATATAAATATGTGCACAATCTGCACAATACCGGCGACTGTCCGTTTACGCCGCCGTATAACCAGAGATGCCTTTCGCATCTTTCGCTATCATACTATGTTTTCCCAAAAAACGCAAGCCTTCCGATTTTTTTGCCTGTTTTATCGTGTTATTTGCCTTCTTTGCGGAACAAAAACGTTCCGATTCCGACGGCAATCGTCAGATTCAGGGAGTCTACTTCCGGCGACTGCGGGATTTTGATCGCATTCGTGAAATCCGCATATTCCTCCGGCAGTCCGGTCGCCTCATTTCCGAAAATCAGCGTATATAATTCCGGCTTCGGGCAGGTTTCAACGGTAAGCTGGTCCTCCGCCGTCAGCATAAAGGAATACAGTTCCCGGCCGGACAAACCGTCCGCATACTGCCTGCGGTACTCTTCAAAGCTTTCGAAGCAATGTATCCGGAGCGAAAAGATTGCCCCCATTGATGCACGTACGGTCTTCGGATGGAACGGATCGATGGCCGGCGTGATGATGGCTATGTCATGGATCCCGAACGCAAGACAGGTTCGAAAGATTGTTCCCGCATTGCCCATATTGCTCGGATTGACCAGCATCAGATGCGGCTTCCCGGCGTCCAGCGTATCCGTATACTTGCGGAATACGCCGATTACAAAAACGTTCTCCTTGTCACTCAGTTTCGCAATCGTTCGGTCGTTGTTCCGCACCGGAATCCCGCGGCTTTCGCATAACCGTTCCACGTTTTCGCGGTCGGTAAACGAGGAATGAATATAGACTTCCTCCACCTGCTCCGGCCGTTTCGTTATCAGTTCGATTGTCGGAAACGCCCCCAGCACATAGGAGTACTCAAATTCCTTTTTATAAGGCTTTACGGCAAATTCCATCTATTCCTCCTCAACCGCCCGGAAAGAATACATCACGCTCGCGAAATCTCCGTGCAGTCCGATATCGATTCCGCACGTCATAAGCGTCCTTCCGGACAGCGTCATTCCGGTCTCTTCGCAATAATACTTCTTCTCCTCGCAAAGTCCCTTCAGCCGGATGTTCTGTTTCGGCCGGTTCGGTCTTGCAAGAATTTGGACAAATGTGAGCACTGCTTCGCTCTTATCCTTTGCAACGTGCATCCATGCGTCATACTGCTCCGTACCGAACGGATCGCCGATCCGGTACCGGTCCCCGTCCCGCACAAGCCCGTTGAAGCGGTGGAACTTCTCAATCTGCCCCGGGATCTTTGCGCGGTCCTCTTCGGGTATGCGCGTAACATCCAGTTCGTAGCCGAAGGTACCGGCAAGCGCCACGTTGCCGCGCGTATCAAACGGAACCGTACGACCGAGCACGTGGTTCGGGCAGTCCGAAACATGCGCGCCCATCGTAGACGCCGGATAACAGAAACTTGTCCCGTACTGGATCTGAAGCCGTGCTATGCCGTCCGTATCGTCGCTTGTCCAGATCTGCGGCGAAAAATACAGCATCGCCGGATCAAACCTTCCACCGCCGCTTGAACAGTTCTCAAGAAGCAGCTTCGGATAATCGGCAGTCAGACGGTCCATTACTTCATATACACCGAGTACATACCGGTGCCAGAGTTCCCGCTGGCGCTTTCCGGGAAGTGCCGTTGAACCGACCTCGGTCAGATTGCGGTTCATATCCCACTTGATATATTCCACATTGGCGGAATCCAGAATCTTTTTGATCATTCCGTATACATGGTCGCGTACCTGCGGATTGGAGTAATCCAGAACATATTGTGCCCGCTGCTGCGTCATGTTTCGTCCGATGATCTGGATTGCCCATTCCGGATGCTCGCGGAACAGATCGCTGTCCTCGCTTACCATCTCGGGTTCAAACCACAGACCGAACTTCATCCCGAGCGCGTTCACACGGTCTACAAGCGGCTTTAAACCGCCCTTCAGCTTCTCCTCATATACATACCAGTCACCGAGGGAAGAATTGTCGAAATCCCGCTTGCCGAACCAGCCGTCATCCACTACGAGCATTTCAATTCCGAGTTTGGACGCCTGCTCGGCGATTGCATACAGCTTGTCCTGGTCAAACCGGAAATAGGTAGCCTCCCAGTTGTTGATCAATACCGGGCGTTCACGGTCTTTCCAGTATCCGCGGATCAGATGGCCGCGGTACAGGTCATGGAACGTTCTCGACATGCCGCCGAAGCCTTCCGTAGAATAAACCATGACGGCCTCAGGTGCCGTGAACTCTTCACCGGGTTTTAACAGCCAGGAAAAATCATACGGATTGATTCCCATAACGAACCGGGCCCGTCCGTCCTGTGCGACCTCGGTCTCCGCCACAAAATTGCCGCTGTAAACAAAATGGAACGCGAACACTTCTCCCCTGTCCTCGTCGGCATCCTTTGAGCAGAGTGCGGCGAAGGGGTTATGCTGCGCGCTGGAAACGCCGCGGATGCTGTCAACGGACTGCTTCCCGCCGTGCAGTGCGGCACGGCATACGGCACGTTCCCTTGCCCATGCGCCGTTTAGCGTGATCATATCATAATCCGAGGACGGAAACTCCACGCATGCGGAAAGCAGGCGCCGGATCTCCACCTCGCGGTAGCCCTTGTTGACGGCCTTTGCAGAACGCGTGATTACATTGCTGTCCTTAAAGATTGTATAAGACAGTTCCACGACAAGCCCTTCGTGCTCGTCCTCCATCGTCACGATCAGCGTCTCCGCCTCGTTGTCTGCGGCAAATGTGGCCGGAATACACCGTACTCCCTTCTGCCTGAGCGCGGGCTTTCCGGCAACGATACGATGTCCGCGGTACCGAAGATCGCATGCCGACATTCCGTCGCCGTCCATCAGCATCAGACACGGCTCACGGAAATCACCGATTCCGTGGCACGGATACTCAAACGGTCTGGAATCCATGAAGTTCAGCCGCTCACGGTTATGAAACTGCGGCGTATAGGTTCCCTCATCCAGATGCAGCAGATACGAAAGATCGTCGTCTCCGCAGCGCTTTCCGTAATACACATGCAAAAGGTAGCCTTCCTCCGTTACCGCCATGGCGTACGTAATTCCGTCATTGTCCAGCCGGATCACGCGGACATGCTCCTCACATGTAACCTCTTTGTTGCCCCATACATGGAAGCGAATGGTTGTCTCCTGTTCCCGAATCACCTGTTGTTCCTCCGTCTTTTATTGCGCGCCGACGATTCTCCACAGATTCTCGTCGGAATTGTATATAATGCGGATCAGCCTTTCGTTCCCGAACACTGTAATCTTACATTCAAAGGTCCGGATATGGCCGCGCACGGCTATCCCGTTCGGCAGCGTATAATCCCCGCCGGACAGGTCCTTGTAAGCCGTAACCAGATAGGTCTGCCTTTCCCCGTACTCATCCGTAAGCCGGATCTTGATCGGCATGATCGAACGGTCGCGGTTATGCTGGCAGATCACATCAATTCGATTGTCTCTCTCTCGGATAGTTCCCATATTCGTACCCTCTTTGTACGAATATAATAGAACATTTGTTCGATTTTGTAAATAGCCTTCCGCAAAAAATCACAAGTCTTCGCTCTCGTGCTTTTTATATCCCTCGCCGAACACCTCCGACGCCGACGATATGATCAGAAATGCGTTGCGGTCTTCTTCGGTCACGATTTCCCTTGCCCGCGTAAAATGGTGCTTCTTCACCATGCAGAGCATAACCGTCCGCTTCTCCTTCGTATAGGCGCCGATGCCTTCAAGGTAGGTCACACCCGTATCCAGTTCCTTCATGAACCGCTGCGCGATCACTTCGTGTCGGTCACTCACGATCAGCAGCTTCTTTGTTTCGTCACTTCCGTACAGGACAAGGTCTAACACTTTGGCGCTCACAACCGCTCCGATTCCCGCGTAAAGCGCCGTTTCGATGTCCTGGAAGACAAATGCGGATGCCGTAATGACAACTGCATCGGCACAGAGAATCAACGGCCCGGTCCGGAACTGCTTGTTGCGAATACGGACTACCTTTGCAAGAACATCCGTGCCGCCCGTGGAGCCTCCTCCTCGCATGACGATTCCGATTCCGACGCCAAGCGCCGCGCCGCCGTACAATGCGGCAAGAATCGGAACATCCGTAAGTGCCGGTGCCCAGATTCCCTTTGCCTCAAGAAGCGCAAACAGATTCGTAAACCCGGCCACCATACCGGTCGCGATCAATGTATAAAACATGAATTTCCGGCTCAGGCATATGAACCCGAGAATCAGAATCGGGATATTCAGCACAAGATACGCGGTACCGACCGCAATCTTCGGCCACACATAATGCAGCATAACCGAAATACCCGAAATACCGCCCGGTGCCAGGTGGTTCCGGTCCATAATACAAAAAAGCGCCGACGCATAGGCGGCGCTTCCGACAAGAAGCGCAAACAATTCGA
>CAMIWE010000004.1 GCA_946402335.1 uncultured Lachnoclostridium sp. | reverse complement strand
CCGACGGCGAAGCCGCTTTCTACGGCCCGAAGATCGATATCCAGGCCAAGAACGTTTACGGCAAGGAAGATACGATGGTAACGATCCAGCTTGACTGCGAGAGCGCTCAGAAGTTCGGCATGACGTATGTCGGAGCGGACGGCGAGAAGAAGTCTCCGTGGATCATCCACAGAACGTCCATGGGCTGCTACGAGCGTACGCTTGCATGGTTGATCGAGCATTACGCAGGTCAGTTCCCGACGTGGCTCTGCCCTGAGCAGGTTCGCGTGCTTCCGATTTCCGAGAAGACGAACGATTATGCCGAGCAGGTTTGCGCGGAGCTGAAGAAGGCAGGCATCCTTGCTACGGTCGATGCCCGTGACGAGAAGATCGGCTACAAGATCCGTGAGGCACGTCTTGACAGACTTCCCTACATGCTTGTTGTCGGCGCCAAGGAGGCAGAGGAAGGACTTGTATCCGTCCGCAGCCGTTTCTTAGGCGACGAAGGCCAGAAGAAGCTTTCCGATTTCATCGCTGCTATCAAGAAGGAAATCGATACGAAAGAAATCCGCAAGATCGAAGTGGAAGAGAATCAGTAATTCTCAGCATGAAATAAGCAATCAAAAAGACCTCTTTCCGGAACGCCGGAAAGAGGTCTTTTCATATGCTGTGTTATTTGAAACGCTTCTTCATTTCGTTGCGGATTCCGATCACGATCAGCGTCACGCCGGTGATGCCGAAGTAAATCCACCAGGCTTTGTCGCCCCAGATTTTGCGAATCATATAGATGACAAGGCCGATGACGGCAACGACGCCGACTTTCAGGTATCGATCCTTCTGCATTAGGTAGGCGACCAGAAGGACTCCAAAGGAGACAATTGCGTAAAACATCAGGTCAACCACGCTTTCGGTACTAATGGCGGCAAGACCGAGAAGCACGAGGCAGATGATGGTGTAAACAAACTGTAATTGCTCGAAGGAAACGTCTTTGATAATGCCTTCCGGAGTCTTGATTGAAGGAATAATGAACGGAAGCAGAACTACAAGTAACGTCGGCCACAGCAGATGCAGTTGTCCGAGATTCTCCGCTAAGGAGAAGGTGCCCGGAAGACGCATCGAAACGAGCGTGGAAAGCAGCACGGCACTAAGCGCGAGTACCCGTCTGCGGCTCTCATAATCATCCTCCAGGTAGTAGTACAGGAGTCCGACGAGAAGAAAGCCCGGGACTGCGAAGGGAAGGAAGAACGAATCGTTGAAGTAGAAAAGCCCTCCCTCAAATATGTGATTGATCAGGTTCGCGTTTTGGCGGATTCGCTCATATTCACCGATGTTCACAAGATCCGCGAGAAGAGCCGTGCTTTTCGCATCGGTCAGAAGCGGAACCGCAATAAAGGTAAGAATCTGGAACAGAAGTGCATAGGACGGGAACGGATTCCGCTCCTTCGATTCCTGCAAACGTTTCTGCGCAAGCAATGCGGTAATCACGAACAGAACAACCGGTATCTGATACAGCAGAACCTGTCCGATTCCGGGAATGGAATACCGGGCGCCGATCAGTTGCATATACTGCAGATAATGAACGCCGAACAGCACGATTAGAACATGTGCAATCGGGCGGTATTTGCGGTCGAGAATCCAGGCGGAAAGAAGAAACGCTGCACCGATGGCGATGGCGATGATCGCATTTTCCGAAATCCTGCCGTCAAAGGCACGGCACAGAAACAGTACCGGACATACGGTTGCAACCCAGATGAGACCGGAACGTTCCGGTTGGTCGCGGTCCGTACGAATCGCATAATAAACGGCAGCCGCCAGCGCGATCAGGGCAAGGTAGAATACCGGATGGAAATACGCGGGAGCGATTCCGCTGCTGTCCGGAACATCATATACGCGGAACAGGTCCATGACATAGGCAAAGCAAAGCGAAGCCGCGTACATGCCGCACAGATTCAGAACCGGCACGGCTTTCGGAAGGGACTTTCGCAGGCGGAAGCCGGCGTAGAATAAAACGGCCGGGATCAAAAACGGCAGGAAATGAATCAGGATATTGATCCCTTTTGCTTCGCGGATTTCCAAAACCGGAAATCCATTGCAAAGAATGGCCAGTTCCGAAATTGCGGTAAGGGAAGCTGCCAGAAAGACGATGAACCGGGGCAGCGAAGACTTCCTGTCGGATTCTTCGGAATCTTTCTGCCTGGTGTAACTGCGGACCAGGAAGAAGATGCACGCAAAACTGATGCAGACCAGCGCTGCAGTCGGAAGAACGTTCTTCAGGTGCCTTCCGGTATCCTCAAGATAGGTGACCGGAAAGATCGGCCAGATTACGGCATATACGCCGCGCAGGAAGGGTATGCTTTGCGGTTCCTCATATACCGTAAGGTCACGGACATTAAGGCGGTCGGTACGCATTGCCTGAAACAGCGTAAGCAGCAGGAAGAAGAAGCATCCGATGATGGAAACGGCATGGTAGCTCGGGAACTTGTTCTCCGGAAACTCTACGACGAAAAGGTAGGACCAGAAGGCAAATTGCAGGAACAAGAGGAACTCGCCCGTCGCCGTATAGAAACGGTGGTGCGGGATCGCACAGAACAGGGCATACATAATGCCTGCAATGATCATGGCGGTCAGATACAGCACGAGTCTTGATACCAGGGGGAACAGATCGGCATGCACTTCGGACATGTCTTCGCCGAGGACGTTGATCAGAATATGAAGCGAACTGCCTAAAAGAAGCGTGAACACGGGAAAAATTCCGCTGATGGCCAGGTACGCTTTTTTATAGCGTAACGTAATATACAGGGCGCCGGCAATTGCCGGAAGCGTGAGAAGAAGCGGCAACGGAGTCGTCGTCTCTTCAATCAGAACGTAATAGAATAACGGAACCGAAACGCCGAACAGGAATAGAATCCCGACGATGGCGTAAGTAATGCTCAGGATGCGGTACTTCTTATAGAGCACCGACATGGCAAGCGTGCAGGCCGAAACCGTCAGCATCCAGATGATCGAGTTCAGCATGGTATTCGGGCGGATCAGAAGCCCGGTTCCGACAAGGAACAGAACGACGGAAGGAAGGCTCAGGTGGCCGTTCTCCTTGGAAAGGACCGCCACATGCAGGAATATAATGCCGAGGCCGATCAGGAATATGCCCGCGTACCGGTTGGTTCCGGAAAGGAAGAACGAGACAATTGTCATGAAATACAGATTGACAATGGAATAGGTCTCGTATACTTCCGCAAAAGGACGGAACGCGGAGTACTCGGGAATTCTTTTTACAAGCGGGATCAGAACGATGGCAAGCGCGGCAAATACGGCGATCAAAAGCACGTTCAGGCGGTACTCGCTGTCGTTGTTCTGAAGCGCAAGACAAAACAGGATTGCGCTGACGGAAATAAGCGAACCGGCAGCGAAAACGTTGCTCTCGAAGAAGATTGCGCCAAATGCAAGAAGCACGAACAGTCCGACGAGGGCCAGAATAAGAGTATTGTAAATGTTCGGTAATTCGAGCGTAAAATAATCGCCGAACAGCTTAAACGCAGCCGAACCGATCACCGTGATCGGAAGCGCGGCGCTGCCGATGGAATATAAAGCGATACTGGTATTGGTCAGGTGCAGCTTCGCACGGGCGAAGATACCGGTTGCCAGAAGGATGAAACTGAAGGAGAACAGCCATGCGGCGCGTGCGCCGACACTGAGATTGCTCCAGGTAGCGGAGATAAATCCGACAAGCGCCAGCAATACAAGAATTACGCCGACGACCAGAATACATATGAGACTTCGGTTTTCGGAAAACTCGGAAAAGCCCGCGATGACGTTTTTGTTCGGATTGGCCGGAGCGGGGCTCCATTCGGCAGGCATGGTGTCAGGCTGCTTCGGAACGGTTACGCGCGGACGTTCATTTTCGGAAACAGTCTGCGGCATCGGGGCAGGGCCGGGAGCGGAGGGTGCGGACGGGGCAGAAGCTGCATCCGTCTTCTTCGCCTGTGCGATATAGGGATCGAACACCGGCTGCTTGTTTCCTTTCGCAACGGTTTCGGGTGTCTTTCCGCTTTCTTCGGCCGGCTTTTGGAACTGAAACGGCAGAACCGGCTGCACATAAATGCTCTGCATATCCTCGGGAACGGAATATTGTTCTGCGGTTTGTGAAGCGGCCGGTTTCTGGGCCGAAGCCACGAAATCCGTTACCGGTTTCTGCGCATGGTCCGTGAAATCCGTCACCGGTTTTTGTGCCGGATCCAAAGCGAAATTATCGTCCGAAATATCGTCAGAGACAGTAACAACCGGAACATCCTCGCGGATGCCCGGTTGCATTGATTTCTTCTTAAGCTGCAGTTTTAAAAACTTGTTCTCCTCAATCGCCTTCTTCTTTGCGGACCGTTCGGCCAGTGCAAAGATCAGCAACGGAACAGGAGATAACAAATATATGACGGCCAGTATGATTTCCATGCTTTTATTCCCCCAAATAATACAGCATCGGTGAACGAAAGATCAGCTCAGACGTTCAATCAGGCAGATCGCCTCCACCTTCCATTCGCGGCAGGCATAAAACCCTTTCTCGGAATAGAGCAGTGCCTCTCTTGCGTAAGCACATGCCGTATCTTTATCAAGATCCGTCTTGCCGGCGCAGGCCAGGGTGCTCATCGTGTAAATCGCGCATGCCTCATCGAAAAACTCGTTGCTTTCGGTAAGGCAGGGCTTGATGGTACGAGCCGCGTCTTCGTATTTGCCGTTACGGTATTTCTCCTTCGCAAGACGAACGCTTTCATAATCGGTCGGAATCACGGAACGGCTTTCCGCGTTCTGACCGGAACTTAACATCTGAATGGAAATGTCCAGTTTCTTGGAAAGGTATTCCAAAGTTTTAATGGAAGGAACAGCGACACCGCTTTCAATCTGGCTTAACATGTTCCTGGTGATGAAATTGCCGACAACTTCGCTTTGCGTCATCTTCTTCGCAAGGCGGGCATCTTTAATGATTTTTCCTAATTCCGCTCTGTCCATGGGCTCCTCCTTATAGCTGTTTGATGAAAAAAACAAACAAAGCCTTCGGTCAAAAACGACCGGGCTGTTTCTGTTAAATCTTTGTAAATTTCGTTTACTTCTCGATGCTATTGTATCGGATTCAAACGGAAAATGCAAGTGCCATTTACAAAAATATACAGTGATATTTACAAAAAGAAGAAAAGTTTGAATCCTATTGACAAGTCACTTTGCGTTGAAAAGGTTGCTTTATCGGGCCCGAATTGGTATACTATAAGCAATGTCGGAACGGCAACGCGCTTTTGGAAAAGATTGGTCCGCAAAGCGGGAGAGGACCCTGACGGGGGATCCGGGTTAACCGCAGGGACCGGGGCAGAGAAACGGAATGGCCGTTCGGACGACGTGACGAACCCGAAAAGAAGCCCGAACACATGCGGACTTTCGACGACGCGTTTCAGGCAGCGTGTCGTTGCATCCCATACCTGAACAAAGGAAATAAAACATGAAAAGATTTCGTAATAAGATTGCGGTATTGCTCGTAATCTGTATTTGCGCGGTTTCCTTCGGTGCATGTAAGACGGCCGAGACCCCGAAGGAAGGCAACAAGAGAGAAAAGGCAAAGGTTACCGTAACGGCTACGCCGACAACCGAGCCGACGGTCGAGCCGACCGTACAGCCGACCGATACGCCGACGCCGGTTCCTACGCAGACACCGAGCGGAAAGCCCTGGTCTGTCCCGAATTTCACTAAGGTCGAGCATACGGGTGCACAGGCGGAATTTGACAAGCTGCTTGATGAGCTGGTTGTCGAACTGGCGGACGGAGCCGGTATCTCCTTACATTTTATTTTTGAAAACCCCGAGAATTTCGGAATCCAGAAAGCGTTAGACTTCGGTGCGATCGAAGAAGAGGAGAAAGTATACGAGGATTTTGCGGATCTGTGCAAACGTTATAAAGAACGTCTGAACGGAATTGATTACAATGCGCTTACGGACGGACAGAAGGTCAATTATGACCGTCTGGTACATGAATTTGAATCCGGCATTAAGAGCATGAGTCTGAACCGGAATACGTATTGCAGCCTGTTCAGCATAAACAACAACGCTATCAGCAATCTCTCGACCATGGTTACGGAGTATCCGCTTTTAAACCGTCAGGACGCCGAGGACCTGATCGTCATTTTAGATGACCTTCCGCGTTATCTGGATAAGGTTATCGAGCAGGCGAAGAAGTCCTATATTACGGACGGATGTCTGCTTACGGACGCAATGCTTGACGAGGTAACCGGAAAGGTTGACGATCTGCTTGTCTCCGAGGACAATCCCTGGGTGGACGCATTTTTCGAAAACCTGAAGCAG
This sequence comes from uncultured Lachnoclostridium sp., assembly GCA_946402335.1. Taxonomy (GTDB): domain Bacteria; phylum Bacillota; class Clostridia; order Lachnospirales; family Lachnospiraceae; genus ISDg. The sequence goes on along the minus strand of CAMIWE010000004.1, from coordinate 54,804 downwards.
GCCGGACTGGGTGAAGATGAGGCCCAGGATCTTATCGAACGGTTTAAGAGCAAACTGTTCGGAACCGTATTCCCGGCTCTTAAGAAGTTCGGTGAGGAAGCAGAGGCAATGCGGGCCAATGTTTCAAAGGAACCTTTCGGAATGTGCAAGCTTGAGGGCGGTAAGGAATACTTTGAGTATCTGGCGCAGGAAACGCTCGGCACATCCATGAACGGTTACGAGATGTTAGAGTATATGCAGAAGCATTTCGATACGGAATACAACGAACTGGTTTCCGTCATTCTTTCGGATATGAGCATCCTTTCCAAGTATCCGTATGCCGATTATAAGGAAACCGATGCCAATAAGATTTTAGATTCCCTGAAGGAATACATTAAGACCGACTATCCGGCTATCCCGGAGACCGATTATATCGTTTCGGCGCTGCCGAAGGCCCTGCAGATTCCGGGGGTTCTGGCATATTTCCTGACGCCCCAGTATGACAATCAGGCCAGAAAGGTCATCCGTTTCAATCCGACGGGAGTTGACAAAAACGATCTCGCGGGATTCTTCAGCACCCTCGCGCATGAAGGATATCCGGGACATTTGTACCAGAATGAGTTCTTCGCAAACTGTGAAGGCTATCATCCGGTTAACATGATGTTTAATTATACCGGTTATATGGAAGGCTGGGCGGTTGTTGCCGGCCAGGAGGCATATAACTATATTATTCCGGACAAGAATGTCGCTTACATTTCGACGGTGGATTATAACATTTCCATGGAACTGGTTTCCATCGCGGCACTCGGCGTACATTATGCGGGATGGACCGTTGAGGACATCAGCCAGTTCATGGCACCTTACGGCTATGACATGTGTGCGGAAAGCTTTTACAATGAAGTGCTTGCAGATCCGGTTGTCTACCTGCCGTATACCCTCGGCCGCTGCCTGATGCTTGATACGATGGACAAGCTTAAGGAAATGGGCTATACCGATATGGAAGCGAAGACGGCAATCCTGAACGTCGGACCGTGCACATTTGACGTACTCTGGAAGACCCTTAACATTCAGTAAAGGAATTCATGAAAGAAGATTCTGCCTATTTATGTATTGACCTGAAATCCTTTTACGCATCCGTGGAATGCGCGGAACGCAATCTGGATCCGATGACGACCAACCTGGTTGTCGCGGATCCGGAACGTTCGGATAAGACGATCTGTCTTGCCGTGTCGCCGTCCATGAAGGCTCTCGGCGTGAAAAACCGCTGCCGTGTATTCGAGATTCCGAAGAACATCGACTACATCATGGCTGAGCCGCGGATGCAGAAATACATCGATTATGCCGCGGAAATCTATGGGATTTATCTGCAGTATATCGCACCCGAGGATATCCATGTCTATTCCATCGACGAATGCTTCATCGATGTGACGGGATACCGCAAACGCTACGGTTTGAGCGCAAAACAGCTGGCCGTCAGGTTTATGGACGAGATCCGCGACAGGCTCGGAATCCGGGCAACCTGCGGAATCGGAACCAATCTGTACTTAACGAAGATTGCCCTTGACATTACCGCCAAGCATTCGCCGGATTTTATCGGGGAACTGGATGAGGAGAAATACCGAAGAACCCTGTGGGATCACCGTCCGCTGACCGATTTCTGGAGAATCGGGCGCGGCATCGCTGCAAGGCTTGAAACCAACGGAATCTATACGATGGGCGACATCGCACATGCCGACGAGGATATGCTGTACCGGCTGTTCGGCATAGATGCGGAACTGTTAATTGACCATGCCTGGGGGCGGGAGAGTACGACGATCAGGGACATTAAGGCGTTCCGACCGAAGTCAAACGGGCTGAGCTCGGGGCAGGTCCTGATGCGGGACTATTCCTTTTCGGAAGCCAGGCTTGTGATGAAGGAAATGATGGAAGCCATGTGCCTTGATATGGTCAAAAAGGAACTGATGACCAGGTCGGTTTCTTTCTTCGTCGGGTATTCGAACGCATTGCATCTGCCGGCTGTCGGCGGAACCGCTTCGCTGCCGGAGGAAACCAGCAGCGATACGGAATGGATCCGGGCGCTTTTAGCGGTATATGACGAAGTCGTGGACCGGGACCTTCCGATCCGTCGCATGGGGCTTTCCTGCAATAACGTTGTCAAGGACACCGGAATGCGCCAGCTGAGCTTTTTCGACGTGGACGGGGAGCAGGAGGACCGCCAACGCGAGAAAACGCTTCAGAAGACGGTTTTGGAGATCAAAAGCCGGTTCGGAAGCAACGCGGTGCTCAAGGGAAGAGACCTTTCCGAAGGTGCGACCGCAATCGAGCGGAATAACCAGATCGGAGGGCATAAGCGTGGCAAATAAGCAAAGACCGAAGATGAGTCCCGCGGAACGGGCGAAACAGTTTATGCCGTTTGACGCGGTGAAGGGGCTTCGGGAGGCGCTTTTAAGAAAGGAAGCCGAGCTTTTGTATACAGACCGCCAGGAACTCTCGGAAGAGGCGGCCGCCGCGCTCAATGAGACGCTCGGCGCGCTGCGTGCGGGCAATCGGGTTTTGGTTACCTATTACGAAGACCACCGCTACCGTACCGTTTCCGATACGGTGCGCCGCATCCGTCCCGATGCCGGAACCATCGAACTTATGGGGCGGAACATCCCGCTTTCGGACATTTTCACCATCCTTTTGGAGGAAGAAGCGTGACACATCTGTAAGAAACCGTGTCATTTTCCGTAAGAAACGGAAAATGACACGGTTTTTTGTGATTATTTTTGGAATTATTAACAAAAACAATTGAAAGATGGAGCGGAAATTGGTAAAATGTTACTGTGTTTCACAAATCCTATTGGAGGTTTACCGCTATGCAGACCTATAAGTATGAAAAGATCCGTAACGTTGCCATTTTGGGACATGGCAGCTGCGGAAAAACAACCCTGTTGGAAGCCATGGCTTATACGACGGGCGTAACAAAGAGAATGGGACGTGTTGAAGAAGGCAACACCATCAGCGATTACGACAAGGAAGAGCAGAAGAGACTGTTCTCCATCAGCGCTACGGTAGTTCCGATTCTCTGGGAGGAGACGAAGATTAACTTTATCGATACCCCCGGCTATTTCGATTTCGTCGGGGAAGTTGAAGAAGCAGTCAGCGCAGCAGATGCGGCGGTTATCGTTGTTTCCGCCAAAGCCGGCGTGGAAGTCGGAACCCAGAAGGCTTGGGATATCTGTGAGAGAAACCGTCTGCCGCGTATGTTTTTCATAACCGATATGGATGACGATAATGCCAGCTACCGTAATGTTGTCGAAGATCTGAAAGAGCGTTACGGCAACCGGATCGCTCCGTTCCATACCCCGATCCGTGAGAACGAGAAGTTCGTCGGATTCGTAAACGTTGTAAAGATGGCAGGCCGCCGTTTCAGCAACAATCTCGGCGAGTATGTTGACGGTGACATCCCGGATTACTGCAAAGAGTATTCCGAGAATTACCGCGCCGCTCTGATGGAGTCCATCGCGGAGTCCAGCGAAGAGCTTATGGAGAAGTATTTCGAGGGTGAAGAGTTCACGATGGTTGAGATCGAGAACGCGATCCGTACGAGCGTAGGCGCCGGCGACATGGTTCCGATCCTTTGCGGTTCGGGCGTGCAGGCAAGAGGTACATTTGCCCTCTTACAGGCAATTGATAAGTATTTTCCGTCACCGAACAAGGGTGTTGTTACCGGTATGAGCCAGAAGACCGGAACGACGTTCTTCGCCGATTACGATGCAAACAAGGATTTCTCCGCACGCGTCTGGAAGACGATTGCCGATCCGTTTATCGGTAAGTTCTCCCTAATCAAGGTTTGCTCCGGCGTACTTAAGAGTGACTCCGTAATTTATAACGCAAACAAAGAGACCGAAGAAAAACTTTCCCGTCTGTATGTCCTTCGCGGTAAGGAGCAGATCGAGGTGAAGGAACTGTATGCCGGCGATATCGGCGCCATCGGTAAGCTTTCCGACACGCAGACCGGCGATACGCTTTCCACGAAAGCCAATCCGATCATTTACGATCCGATCAAGTTCTCCGTTCCTTACACCTATGTCCGCTACGAAGCCAAGAACAAGGGCGATGACGATAAGATTTCCCAGGCTCTTGCCCGTATCATGGAAGAAGACAAGACTCTTGCGATCGTCAACGATAAGGAGAACCGGCAGTCTCTTCTGTATGGTATCGGCGACCAGCATCTCGAGGTAACGTTCAGCAAGATCCTGAACCGTTACAAGGCAGAGGTTATCGTTTCCAAGCCGAAGATCGCTTACCGCGAGACCATCAAGAAGCAGGTACAGGTACAGGGACGTCATAAGAAACAGTCCGGCGGTGCCGGCCAGTTCGGTGACGTTATTATGGTATTTGAACCTTCCGGCGATCTTGAGAAGCCGTATATCTTCGAAGAGAAGATTTTCGGCGGCGCCGTTCCGAAGAACTTCTTCCCGGCTATTGAAAAAGGTATCCAGGAAAGCGTTCTTGCAGGCCCTCTGGCCGGTTATCCGGTTGTCGGCATCAAGGCTACACTGATTGACGGTTCCTACCATCCGGTAGACTCGAACGAAATGGCATTCAAACTTGCCGCGAGAAAGGCTTTCAAGCTCGGTATCATGGATGCAATGCCGATCATTCTGGAGCCGATCGCTACTCTGAAGGTAGTTGTTCCGGATAAGTTCACCGGTGATATCATGGGCGATCTCAGCAAACGCCGCGGCCGCGTTCTCGGTATGAATCCGCTTCCGGGCGGCCGGCAGGAGATCATTGCCGATATTCCGCAGTCCGAACTGTTCGGATATTCCACCGACCTTCGTTCCATGACCGGAGGTATCGGTGATTATTCCTATGAATTCGCAAGATACGAGCCGGCAACGGCCGACGTTCAGGCAAAGGTAATCGAAGAGTCCGATAAGGTTAAGGACGAAGACGAGTAAGAAGTATGAGAGGGTGGCATGGCGGGATGCTGTGCCCCCTTTTCTTAAAACCATAAATCTTTTCGGTTTTGACCGAAAGAAGGAACCGTAACCACGTATGTTTTCCAAGTTTTATCCTGCCGAGATGGCAGAATCCAGTTATGACATCGATTATGAGTCACTCTACCGGCAGGGCTACCGCGGGCTGATCTACGATATCGACAATACCCTTGTCGAGCACGGAAACGACGCCAACGAAGAAGTCATAAAGCTGTTTCGAAGACTCAACAAGATTGGCTTTCGGATTTGTCTTCTCTCGAACAACAAAGCGCCCCGTGTCCGCAGGTTTTACCGCGGCGTTTCCATAAAAGGCGTACGGCTGCATTATATTTTCAATGCGCATAAACCCCTTCGCAGAAACTATCGACGAGCCATGCTCGTGATGGGTACCACGAAGAAGAATACGCTTTTCATCGGAGACCAGCTGTTCACGGACGTATACGGCGCAAACCGTGCCGGCATCCGGTCATTCCTCGTAAAGCCGATCAACAAGCGCGAAGAGATTCAGATTGTATTAAAGCGGCCGCTTGAGAAGTTCATCCTGTTCTTCTACCGCAAGAACCGTCTTAAGAAGCTGAAGAACACCAACCTTGTTCTGATCGGATTCATGGGAAGCAACAAGACGGCGATCGGGCAGCGCGTGGCAAAGGATTTCGGGTACGAATTCATCGATACCGACCGTCTGATCGAAGAGAAGATGGGAATGACGATTCCGAAGATTGTCGAGACCAAGGGCGAGGAGTATTTCCGCGACCTGGAATCAATCGTATTGAAGGAACTGGTTTTGAAAGGAAAGCAGAACGTTATCGCCACAGGCGGCGGGATGCCGCTTCGGGCGAAGAACCAGAAGAAACTGCGCAGACTCGGGTATGTGATCTGTCTCGGAATTGCGCCCGAGAATATTGAGGAACGCGTGGCAAAGGAACCGTACCGGTTCATGCTTCCCGAAGACGGCAAGCAGCTGCAGCGCATGCTTGCGGAGCGGATGTTTGTGTACCGTATGGTTGCGCACCGCGTGATCATGACGGACGGACGTTCCGAAGACGAGCTTGTCGGCGAAGTGGAACGCTGTATTTAGAAAGTGACAGCCGCAGGGCGCGGCTTATGTCATAGAAAGAAAAATATAAAGGAGGTTAGAGTATGGGACGCAGGATACTTGTTGTGAACGGACCGAACCTGAATTTCTTGGGGAAAAGGAATCCGCTGATCTACGGATACGACAGTTATGATGACCTGATTTCCCTGATCGAGGAGCAGGCGAAGAACCGCGGAATCGATGTGGAATGCTTTCAAAGCAATTACGAAGGAGCAATCATTGACCGGCTCCAGAAGGCTGCGGATGACGGAGTTGACGGAGTCATCATCAATCCCGGCGCACTGACCCATTACAGTTATGCGATTTATGACTGTCTGTTAGACATCCCCATGCCGAAGATCGAGGTGCATCTGACCGATATTTATAACCGGGAGCAGTTCCGCCGTCAGTGCGTAACGTCTCCCGCATGCGACACCGTTATCATGCGGATGGGCATGGACGGCTACATTGCCGCTATGGATAAACTTATTGAGCTTTGGGGAGAAGAATAGCATATGTCAGAATTATTGAGACGTGTCCGCGAGATGTTTCCGTTGTTTCAGGCAGACGGCGTGCTGGTTACCCATAAGGCCAATATCCGCTACATTTGCGGTTATACCAATGATATCGGCGTTCTTCTGGTAACGAGGGATTCCGCCTATCTGCTGACGGATTTCCGCTTTGTGTTTCAGGCGCAGAAGGAAGTGGATTCGCGGTATGTGCAGGTAGTGGATGTTTCCGACGGCGGTTATCCTCTCACGGTTATGAATCTGTGCCGGCATAATACGCCGGTAGCGAAACTTGCGATTGAGGCGTATGAGATGCCGTATCTCGATTATGTCGGCATCACAAAAGAACTTACGGCCAATGGCATAGAGACCGTTCCGATTCCGAATTACATCTCGGAACTTCGGTTTATCAAAACTCCGGAGGAGATTGAAAAGCTGCGGATGGCGGAACACATCGGCGACCTTGCATTTTCCGAAATCCTGCCGTATCTGAAGCCGGGCGTTACGGAACGGGAGATTGCCGCGAGACTGACGTTTATCATGCAGATGCACGGCGCATCGGGCAATTCGTTTGATCCGATCGTGGCATCGGGCGTAAATTCGTCCATGCCGCATGCCATTCCTTCCGAAAAGAAACTGGAGGAAGGCGATTTTGTTACGATGGACTTCGGCTGCATTTATCAGGGCTATTGTTCCGATATGACGAGAACCGTCGTGCTCGGAAAGGCCGGTCCGAAGCAGAAGGAGATTTACGAGACCGTTGCCCTTGCACAGGAGGAAGCGCTTAAGGCGTTAAAGCCCGGCAGGAAGGGCCGTGAGATTGACGCGGTAGCGCGTAAGATCATTGACGATGCAGGATACAAGGGTTGCTTCGGGCACGGACTCGGACACAGTGTAGGGCTTGAGATTCATGAAGATCCGTTTTGCAATGCAAGAGAGGAAAGAGTCCTGAAAGCCGGCATGATCATGACCGTTGAGCCAGGTATTTATGTAAAGGATTTCGGCGGCGTGCGGATTGAGGACATGGTACTGATTACCGAGGACGGATATGAGAATCTGGCGCATTCGGAGAAAAAGTTAATCGAACTGTAAAAAAATGGTTGAAAAAAGCCAAAACATAAGATACACTATGTAGCGGTGGTTCTTCGGGCAGGCACAAGAGCACGAGGAACAGAATCGTAAAAAGAATGGTTTATGCCGAAAAAGGAGGATTCCAGAATGATTTCAGCAGGCGATTTCAGAAACGGTATTACGCTTGAGATTGATGGAAAAGTTTTGCAGGTTGTAGAGTTCCAGCATGTTAAACCCGGTAAGGGCGCAGCATTTGTAAGAACCAAGATGAAGGATATCAAGAATGGCGGCGTGGTTGAGACGACGTTCCGTCCGACCGATAAGTATCCGCAGGCTCATATCGAGAGAGCTGATATGCAGTATCTGTATAAAGACGGTGATATGTACAACTTCATGAACACCGAGACTTTCGATCAGATTTCCCTGACCGAGGAGCAGTGCGGTGACGCTATGAAGTTCGTTAAGGAGAACGAGATGGTTAAAACGCTTTCCCACCAGGGTCAGATTTTCTCCATCGAGCCTCCGTTGTTCGTTGAGCTTGAGATTACTTCCACCGAGCCCGGCTTCAAGGGTGACACCGCTACCGGTGCTACGAAGCCCGCAGTTGTTGAGACCGGTGCTACCGTTTACGTTCCGTTGTTCGTAAACGAGGGTGAGACGATTCAGATTGATACCCGTACCGGCGAGTACATGAAGAGAGTTTAATCCCTTTATAGTTAAGAAATCAGGAGACCTCTCCGCTATGCGGAGGGGTCATTTTTTTACTGTTTGGAAAATTTTTGAAAAGTTTTGTGACCGGACCCGTTTTACAGGCATTTAAGAGTCAAACGTATTTCGAAAACCGTGTACGAAACGAAAGGGGGATAATCATGATACGTTTTCAAAAAATCACCGGAATCGCGCTTGCCTGCATCCTTGCATTTGGCTTATGCGCCTGCAGCACGCCGGACGGCGGTGATCTGAATGATATTAAGACAAACGGAAAGAAGACCGTTTTGCTGACGGAAGGCTTTCAGGCCGGAACGAGCAACGGTAGGGAAATCGACGAGGCGTTTCTGAAGGCCTATAACGAATTCGCCGCAGGAATGTTCCGGGAAGCGGTAAAGGGCGGAGCAAAGTTCCTGTCGCCGTATTCCGCTTACGTGGCGCTCGCCATGGTAATGAACAGCGCCGACGGCGAAACCCTCGCGGAAATGCAGAAGACGTTAGGTCTTTCCGATGATGCGCTGAATGCTTATCTGAAGGTGCTTGCGGACCGTTACAACAGCAACGAATCCGTTATGGTCACCAATTCCGTATGGTTTAACGGAGACTTCAAGGAAATGGTCCGTGACGAATTCTTAAGCACCGTTGCGGGTTATTATTCCGCAGAAGTGTATTCGGCGGATTTTGCGGACGGAAATACCGTAAAGGACATGAACGCCTGGGTGAAACGAAATACCAAGGACCGGATTGAGGAAATCATCGAGCACTTAGACCCGATGACGGTTTCGGTATTGTTTAACTGCCTGACATTTGACGGAAAATGGTCCGATCCCTTCGAGGAAGAGGCAACCAAGGAGGCCGATTTCCATAAAGAGGACGGCAGCATCGTGAAGGTTTCAATGATGAGCGGCGAGGCCGGCAGCTATTTTGAAGGCGAAAACTACGTCGGAATCAGCAAGAGCTATGAAGGAGGATACTGCTTCAGGGCTTATCTTCCGAAAGAGGGAACAAGCGTTTACGAGGTTGTGGAATCCCTGAACGGGGAGCGCCTTTTCAATCCCGGAACCTATGACGGAAAAGCCTATCTGAAGATGCCGAAGTTCAAATACGAGAGCGATAAAATGGAACTTGTTCCCGTCCTTCAGGCACTCGGAATCCGGCAGGCATTTGACACACGGGCGAATTTCAACCGTCTGACGAAGACGCCGCAGCCGATTATGATTTCCGATGTTTATCAGAAGACCTTCATCGAGACCAATGAAGAAGGCACAAAAGCAGCGGCTGTTACCGTGATTGAGATGAGATGTTACGCGGCGGCACCCATGCCGATCAACCATGAAGTGGTACTGGACCGTCCGTTTGTATACGCAATCTGCGACGAGTATGACGGATTTCCGTTATTCATCGGTATCTATGACGGAGAGTAATCTGCCACCTCATGCCAGGGGGCATCAGGACTCCGTCACAAGCAAAGCTTGTGCCACCTCATGCCAATGAACAGAAAGGAAAATACTATGAGACGAATCAAAAAATGTCTGGCGCTTGGCCTTGCATCCATCATGATACTCGGAACAACCGCCTGTGATCTAAGTGAATGGCCTGACCGAAAGTCCGGATTAAGCGAGCAGCGTTCGGAAGAGCCGCAGAAGGCTTCCTGTGAGGAATTGACGAAGTCTTCCTCTGCGGCGGCCCCGAAGGCCGGAGAGATTGCAGCCGCATTTACCGAGGCGGAGGATTTCCGTACCGGAATCCGTAAATTCGCCGGGAAACTTTTAGCGAAGAGCTATCAGGGCGAAACGATCATGGTTTCCCCGCTTTCGCTGTACGCCGCGCTCGGAATGCTTGTGAACGGGGCGGAAGGAGAAACCCTTTCCGAACTGGAAACGATGCTTGGATGCAGCGCGGATACGCTTTCCAAGTGCATCCTGTATCTGAACACCGTTTCGGAAGAGAAGGACGTTGTCCGGATGGCCAATTCCATCTGGATCAACTCCGGTGTTCCGTTCACGGCCAAACAGGGCTTTTTGGACAAATGCGGAACCTATTACCGCTCGGCCGTTATGAAGGCACCCTTCACCGACCCGAAGACCGTGGATGCAATCAATGCCTGGGTAAAGGAACACACCAAGGGAAGAATCGATAAGATTGTGGATGCTCTTACGGACCTTCAGGTTATGGTACTGATCAACGCGCTCACCTTTGACGGAACCTGGGAGGACGCATTCGAAGAGGAAGCTACCGAAAAAGACGCGAAGTTCTATACCGCCGGAGGAACGAAGAAGGTGGACATGATGAACGGTTTCGCGGACCGGTATTTTGAAAACGAGTATATGGTCGGATTCGAGAAGGATTATAAGCAGGGATACCTGTTCCGGGCATATCTGCCGAAGGACGGCCAGACCGTTTCGGATATCATGGAAAAGCTCTCGGAGGCTCCTGCAATTCCGTATCAGCAGGCCACCACGATCCGGATTGCCATGCCGAAGTTCGAGGAAAGCAGTACGATCGGAATGACCGAAATCCTGAAGGAACTCGGCATGAAGAAGGCATTCACGGATGCCGCGGAGTTCAAGGGCATTTCGGATACGGAAGTTCATGTCAGCTCCGTGCTCCAGAAGACCTATATCAAGGTTCATGAAAAAGGAACGGAAGCAGCAGCGGTTACCGGCATCCTGATCGAGGCCAACTGCGTCAGAGAGGAAGTGTTCCGCGAGGTTCGTCTGGACCATCCGTTCGTTTATGAAATCGTCGATATTACGGGTAATATTCCGATGTTCATCGGAGTTTACGAATAAATTGCAGTTTGTTTGAGGGGAAAATGGGATGTCCCGCGCGCCGCGGGGAGGGAGCCCGCGGCGTGTAAGAGGACAGTTGACGGAACACCGGCCATGGGGTATACTGAAGCCGTTCTTTTGGTTATTTGATTGCGTACGGGTGATACCGTACAGCTTACCTGCAGGAGACGACGATGAGCCTTAGCCGAGTACAACAAGAGGAGCATATCCGTCATATTTTGGACACTTACGGCGATCTGATGTATCATATGAGCCTGTCCATTGTCGGAAACGCATCGGATGCGGAAGACATGGTCCAGGACACGCTGGTCACCTATGTGTCGGAAGCGCCTGATTTTCCGGATGAGGCGCATGAAAAGCAGTGGCTTGTAAAGGTAGTACGCAATAACAGCCTGATGCTTCTTCGCAAGCAGAAGAACCGGGAACGGATTCTTTCGGAGCAGGCAAAGGTCAGCGTCGGAAAGGACGCGGATTACGGCATCATGGATGTATTAAGGACGCTTCCCGAGAAGTACCGGAGCGTTTTGGTTTTGTTTTATGTGGAGGAATACTCGGTCGAAGAGATCGCAAAGGTGCTTAGGCATTCGGTTTCGGCAATTAAGATGCGGCTGCAGCGCGGCAGGAAGATGTTGAGCGAGCGATATAAGGAGAATGGCCAATGAAGGCAGAGGAACAGTTGAAACAATCTATGCAGGATATGCATCTGTCGGTAGAAGCAAAGAACCGCATTCTTTCGAATGTTCTTGCCGAAACGGCTGATACGAAGCCTGAGAAACGCCCGTTTTACTGCAGTCCGGTATTCCGCAGGGTTGCCGGTGCCTGTGCGGCGGTTATTGTGGTCCTGGGCATCGTTTTCGCGGTAACCGTTATGCGAAACGGAGGCTTGAGCGAGAAAGACAGCAGTGCTCCTAAGGAGACTTCCGAGAACGTGCTTGCAATGGATGCACAGAGTACGGACTCGGTTTATGTCTTTTCGATTTCTCCCCAAGATAGGATTGAGTATGACGGGACACCGGATATAACGTATAATTCTCCGGATATCAAAGCCCCGAATAGCGAGCTCGCCGCACCGAATGGAAAGACGGATTATAAGATTATCGGCTGGAGCGTTTCGCCTGAGGAAGGGCCGAAGGAAGGCGAAAACGCCAACAGTACTACAGCATACAACGTATGGCGTAAAGAAAGGGAAGTAACTGAGGATCAGTATTTCCAAAAACTCCTGACGTTAGCAGCTCTTGAGCGGGAACTTAAGGAGAAGCTTTCCGGCAAAACCGTTTATGTGCTCAGCTTTGAAAAGAACGGCGAACGGTATGACGCAACGATTCTGGTCACAGGGGAGGAAGCAACCCGGTACGGTTATGTGGGAATGGAAGATGTTCCTTCGTCCGGAACCCGCTACCATGTGGTTCTTCGAAGGAATGAAACGAGTCAGATGCTCGAAATCGATACAATGGAAGAAATATCCGACTGACAGTTTGTCCATAAAAAAGAGGCTGTCGTCCGATACCGTTTGGGTAACGGACGGCGGCCTTTTTCGTGTCTTTTTCATGCCTTTTCGGGAATGCACGGCCCCGAAGGGAAATACCCGCTCAAAACTGCCCGGCGAGGCGCTTGAAAAGCGGATTTTTGTTGCTATTTTCCGTAAGATTTGGTATAATGTCACTAATATTGGAGTAAAATGCCGTTCGAAAGAAGGAGGACCATAAAAGTGAGTAAAGAAAATGAGCCGGTTTACGGTGCAAAACTGAATCCGGAAGGTATGGACGGAAGCGTAAAGATTGCAAATGACGTAATTGCGTCGGTTGCGGGACTTGCGGCAACGGAGGTTGAAGGAGTTGCTTACATGTCCGGAAATATGACGAAGGAATTTATCGGAAAGTTCGGGATTAAGAACCTTTCAAAAGGCGCCGTGATCGGTGTTGAAAACGGTGTGGTCAGCGCGGAACTGTCGCTGGTTGTGCAATACGGCTACAGCATTCCGAAGGTTGCCAAGGCCGTTCAGGAAAAGGTTAGATCCGCAATCGAAAGTATGACGGGGCTCACGGTACTGCGCGTGAATGTGCATATTGTGGGAGTGGACATTGAAAAGGCGTAATGGAAAGAATTAACCGGGAAGTGACGGGTTACGCCGAAGCTTCCCTTCATTTTTGTCAGAGTAAGGAGAATCCCATGGAGAATGAGGAGATTCGGACAGCCGAAGTGGAAAAGCTTTCGCAGAGCGAAAAGCGGGAACAGGTATTTATTTCGCTGTTCCTTTCCGGCTTTTATGAGGAGAAGGAGAAGGACGAGGCTCTTTCGAACTATTACGAGATGCAGAATTTCAGTGCCGCGCTTACGGAACAGATCCGTTCCCGGTATCTCGGCGTGAAGGAACATCTCGGTTCCATCGACGCGATGTTACAGAAGTACGCGATCGGCTGGGACCTGAACCGGATGGGAAAAGCGGAGATCAGCATCCTGCGTCTTGCCGTTTATGAGATTCTGTTCGACGAGGCGATTCCGGAAAAGGTTGCCGCCAACGAAGCGGTTGAGCTGGCGAAGAAATACGGAACGAACGAATCCTACAGCTTTATCAACGGCATCCTCGGAAAGGTAATTGCAAGCAGTCATGAATCCGGTTTATAAAGTTTCAGAGGTAAACATTTACCTGAAGAATCTGTTCAACCGTGACGCGGTCCTTTCAAGGATTGCGGTGGAGGGAGAAGTTTCCAACTGCAAATACCATTCGACCGGACATGTGTATTTTACGCTGAAGGATTCCGGCGGACAGCTGAAGTGCGTTATGTTCGCGGCATCCCGCGTAAAGGGACTCGCATTCCCGATGAAGGAAGGCGACCTGGTGCAGGTGCTCGGCAGAATATCCGTTTTCGAACGGGACGGCGTTTACCAGCTGTATGCGGAGCGAATCACCCAGGCAGGCTTGGGCGAGCTGTATGAGCGTTATGAGCTGTTAAAAAAGCGGCTTGCCGCGGAGGGACTGTTCGACCGGGAGCATAAGAAAACACTTCCGCCGTACCCGAAGCGCATCGGAATCGTAACCGCACGGACCGGAGCGGCCCTGCAGGATATTTTAAACATTCTGCACCGCCGGAATCCGTATGTGCAGCCGGTCCTTTCCCCGGCGCAGGTACAGGGGGAAGGCGCTTCCCAAACGATTGTAAGGGCCATTAAGCGGCTGGAGCATGCCGATGTGGACGTGATCATCGTCGGACGCGGAGGAGGCTCCATCGAAGACCTTTGGGCGTTTAACGAGGAGAATGTCGCCAGGGCCGTATACGAATGCCCGGTTCCGGTTATATCCTGTGTCGGACACGAGACCGACACCACGATCATCGATTATGTTTCGGATCTGCGGGCACCGACCCCTTCGGCAGCCGCGGAACTTGCGGTAGGCCTGGCGGAGGAACTGATCGCCCGGATGGTAGATTACCACAGCGCCCTGACCGAAGCCATGTCGGAACGGATCGCGCGAAAGCGGGAAGAACTCCGGCACGCGGAACGGCTTTTGATGATGCAGAAGCCGACGGCACGGCTGGCACGGAGACGGGACCGCATGGAAGCAATTCGGCAGCAGCTGCATTCGGCAATGGAGAACCGGTTTTCAAAAGAGTCGAAACGGCTTGCGGTACTTGCCGCAAAGCTGGACGGGCTTTCGCCCCTTAAGAAACTGGGCGGCGGCTTCGGGTATATTTCGGACGGCTCCGGAAAGCCGGTAGTATCCGTTTTAAAGCAGAAGCCCGGCGATCTGTTACGGATTCTGTTAAAGGACGGCGAGATGATGGTCGAGGTAAAGGAAACGGTCGCATTTGACGAAAAAACGGAAATGAAATAACGGTGCTTTTTGTATATAGTCTGTCCCACGAAACCGAAAGGAGAACGAGATGGCAGAGCAGGAAAAGGATCTTTCGTTAGAAGAGCGGATGCAGAAGATGGAAGACATCATCCGCAGAATGGAAAGCATGGAAATGACGTTGGACGAGTCGTTCCGGCTGTATAAAGAGGGTATGGAGCAGCTGCAGAAATGCAGCGATATGATCGATACCGTCGAAAAGGAACTGCAGATTATCGAGGAAGGCGGAAATGAGGATGAGTGACCGCACATTTCAGGACATTCTGAAAGAAAAAGCAGAGCAGATTACGGAAATCGTTCGCGAACAGCTCCCGAAGGAAGAGGGCAAGCAGCGCATTCTGTTTGAAGCCATGAATTACAGTGTTTTAGCGGGAGGGAAACGCGTCCGTCCCGTACTGATTTTAGAGACCTACCGGTACCTTGGCGGGGATCCCGCGCGGGAGAAGGATATCGTATATCCGTTTCTCGGCGCAATAGAGATGATCCATTCGTATTCCCTCGTGCATGACGACCTGCCGGCTATGGACAACGATATGTACCGCCGCGGGAAGATGACGACCCACGTTGCTTACGGGCATGCGATGGGAATTCTTGCGGGCGACGGACTTTTAAACTATGCATTTGAGACGGCACTTCGTGCCAAAATGCTTCCCGGGGAGCAGGAGAAGGTACTTCATGCACTGCGGGTTCTTGCAGACAAGTCGGGCGCTTACGGAATGGTAGGCGGACAGACGGTAGACGTGATCGGCACCGGAAAGAATTTTACCGGTGAGGAACTGCTTTTTATCTACAAACTGAAGACCGGAGCGCTCCTTGAGGCTTCCATGATGATCGGCGCAATCCTTGCCGGCGCAGACGACGAAACGGTCAGCGCCATGGAATCGGTTGCAGCGGATGTCGGAATGGCATTCCAGATCCAGGATGATATTCTGGACGTGACCAGTACGGTTGCGGAACTCGGCAAAGCGGTTCTCAGTGACGAGAAGAACAAGAAGACGACCTATGCCTCGCTGTTCGGCGTGGAGGAATCGTCGGCAACGGTGGAGCAGCTTACGGCGCGTGCCCTTTTAAAACTTTCCGGGTATGAAGACAAGAGCCCGGACAAGGGATTCTTAAAGGATCTGCTCGGGTATCTCGTGCACCGCACGAAATAAAGCATTTTCGACACGGAGCCGCACTGCGGCACAGGTAATGATCAGAACATGAGTAACATTCTCAATACAATTGAGCGGCCGAACGACGTGAAGAAAGTTCCCGAAGACCAGCTGCCGGCCCTTTGCCGGGATATCCGGAGGCTGATTTTAGAGACGGTCAGCAAAAACGGAGGCCATCTGGCGTCCAACCTCGGCTCGGTGGAGCTTACGGTGGCGCTGCACCGGTTTTTGGACCTGCCGAAGGACAAGCTGATCTGGGACGTCGGGCATCAGGCATATACGCACAAGATTCTGACCGGGCGCAAGGATGCATTTTACACGCTCCGAAGAAAAGGAGGAATCAGCGGCTTCCCGAAACGGAAGGAAAGCCCGTGCGACGTCATTGATACCGGACACAGCTCAACCTCGGTTTCGGTTGCCACGGGTCTTGCAAAGGCAAGAGACCTGCGGGGCGAGGATTACAGGGTCGTTGCGGTAATCGGAGACGGTTCCCTTTCCGGCGGTCCTGCCTATGAGGCACTCAACCACGCGGGACGGTTCAAAACGAATCTGATCATAATACTGAACGACAACGAAATGTCGATTTCGAAAAATGTGGGCGGCATGGCCAACTACCTTCGCAAAGCCCGCATGAGCGTGAATTATATCGACTGGAAGGGCAATGTGGAGCATGCGCTCAACAAAACGTCTTTCGGCGCGAGAATTGCCCAGAAATTAAAGAAGATGAAAGCCGTTATCCGGTCCATGGTTGTTCCCGGGGAGTTCTTCACCGAGATGGGAATTGCTTATTACGGACCGGTTGACGGACATAATATCGCAGAACTCGAAAAGGCCTTAAAGGCGGCTTCCCGCATTCACGGCGCGGTTTTAATCCACGCCGTTACGAAGAAGGGCAAAGGCTATTCCTTTGCCGAGGCCGATCCGAGCAAATTCCACGGAACGCCTCCGTTTAACCCGAAGAGCGGCGCGCCGGAGGGAATCACATTTAAGAAGACGTATACGGATGTATTCCGGGATGAGATGGTGAACATCGGACGGGATTATCCGGACGTAACGGCAATTACCGCTGCCATGTCGGACGGAACCGGACTGGACGGTTTCCGCAAGCAGTATCCGTCCCGTTTCTTCGACGTCGGGATTGCGGAAGGGCATGCTGCCTCATTTGCCGCAGGGCTTTCCTTAAACGGCATGCACCCGGTACTTGCGGTGTATTCCACATTCCTGCAGAGAGCCTATGACGAGATTTTAGAGGATATCTGTTTAAATGAGCGCCCGGTTACGCTGGCAATCGACCGTGCCGGAATAGTTGGCTCGGACGGAGAAACGCATCAGGGTCTGTTTGACCTGGCTTTCCTTTCCCATATGCCCGGAATGGTTGTTATGGCTCCGCGAAACGGCGCGGAACTTCGTGCCATGCTCCGTTTCGCCGTAACCTATGACGGCCCGGCTGCCGTACGGTATCCCCGCGGAGGCAAGGACCTTGAGGCACTTCCCGAAAAGGTTTCCGAAATCCGTCTCGGACGGGCGGAGGTTCTTGCAAAAGGAAAAGGCACCGCAATCCTGTTTTTGGGACCTCTTGGGGAAGAGGCGATGGGCGTAAAGGCAATCTTACAAAAGAGCGGAAAGGATGCTTCCGTTGTCAATGCACGGTTTGCGTCCCCGTTTGACCGGGAGCTGATCCGGACGCTTTCGGCGGATCACGACCTGATCGTAACCATGGAGGAAGGCGTGCGGACCGGCGGGTTCGGTGAGCGCGTGGCGGCTTTCGCGGAAGAAGAGCAGTTACCGGTACGGGTGATGATCTGCTCGATGCCGGATGCGTTCCAGGCACATGCCACGCAGCAGGAGATCCGCAATGCCTGCGGACTGAACGCAGAGGCTGTCGCGGAAAGAATACTAAAAGACGGTGCCGGCCATGAAAGATAGACTGGACATACGCATGGTGGAGACCGGCCTTTGTACGACGAGGGCACGGGCAAGGCAGAGGATTCTTGCCGGAGACGTTTCGGTGGACGGAGAGACCGTCACGAAGCCCGGAACGATGATCGCGGAGGACGCGGTAATCGTTCTTGACGGCGGAGAAGACCGGTACGTCGGCCGGGGCGGCTACAAGCTTGAAAAAGCGCTTACGCAGTTTGGAATCACACTGAACGGCCTGACCTGCATCGACGCAGGCGCGTCAACGGGCGGTTTCACGGACTGCATGCTGCAAAACGGCGCAGCCCTTGTATATGCAATCGATGTCGGGACGGCGCAGCTGGCGGAAAGCCTCAGGGAAGACCCGCGCGTCGTATCGATGGAACAGACCGACATCCGCAATATGACCGGCGGAGAACTGCCGGAGCAGGCGGATTTTCTGGCGGCGGACCTGTCGTTTATCTCGCTTACGAAAGTGCTGCCGGCATTTGCCGCACTCGTAAGGGAAGGCGGCCGGATCGTATGCCTTATAAAGCCGCAGTTTGAAGCCGGCAGGGAGCATGTCGGAAAGAACGGAATCGTAAAAGATAAAAGAGTACATCGAAACGTTATTGTTTCAGTGACCGGGGCTGCCGCAGAGCAGGGATTTGCCTGTGACGGCATAACCTATTCGCCGATTCAGGGCGGAAGCGGGAACACGGAGTACCTGTTTACCGCCGTAAAGACACTTAAGCCCGCCGCGGGAGTGGATGCCGCGACAGCGGAAAGGATTGTCAATGAAGCGTTTTTGTATCATAGCAAACAAGGAAAAGGATCCTGAGGGCCGGATCACAAAGCGGCTTGCGGATTGCATTTCGGAACACGGCGGAAGCGCCTATGTCGTAGCGCCGCTTGTTATGGGAACGGATTACTGCAAGGTCGATCTTGAGCCGGGAACCGACTGTACGATCATCCTCGGCGGAGACGGAACCTTCCTGCGGGGCGCCAAAGTGCTTCAGGCAAGCGGGATTCCGGTGATGGGAATCAACCTCGGACACCTCGGATTTCTCACCGCAGCCGAGTATCAGGACTCCGAAAAGGCCATTGCGCAGCTGGTGAAGGATGAATACGTCATTGAGAAGAAGACCCTTCTTAAGACGAGCCGCAACGGCGTCGAATCCGAAATCCTTGCGATGAATGACGTTGTCATTGCGCGTTCGGGATTTTCCCGTCTGATCAAGCTGAAGGTTTCGGTCAACGGACAGCTGGCGGACAATTATCAGGGCGACGGCGTTATCGTTGCCACGCCTTCCGGTTCGACCGGCTACAGCTTAAGCGCCGGAGGCCCGGTTGTTGCGCCCCAGGCCCGTAATCTTGTCATTACGCCCGTATGCCCGCATATGCTTCACGCCAGACCGTTCGTTGTTTCGGACGAGGACGTGATCGAGATCGAAGTCTGCAGCAGCTCGCGATCCCTGGAGCAGGAAGCTACGGTGACCGTCGACGGAGACGAGGTTATGGCGCTTTCGGTCGGCGATAAGGTGACCGTACAGCGGGCAGCTTCGGAAGTTTCGGTTGTCATGCTTGCCGACATTTCCTTCTGGGAAAGAGTACGCGGCAAATTATAAGTTTTATCCACCGCATTTCAGTATGGGGAGGTATCCATGAAAAACAAACGTCAAAACAGGATTCTTGAACTGATTTCGGAGCGGGAAATCGGAACGCAGGAGGAACTTGCCAGTCTTCTGACCGAATCCGGGTTTCAGGTAACGCAGGCCACGATATCCCGTGACATCCGCGAACTCCGGATCACGAAGATGCCGATTGCGAACGGGCGGCAGCGGTATGTCAGTATTTCCCATGACGATCCGTCCGATACGAACCGAGAACGCTATAAGCGGATTCTGAAGGATGCCATCGTTTCGATGGATACCGCGCAGAACATTCTGGTGGTCCGTACAAGCGCCGGCATGGCGATGGCGGTTGCGGCGGCAATCGACGGAATACGGTTTTCGTCCATCGTCGGATCCCTTGCCGGAGACGACACGGTATTTCTTGCCGTAAAGTCCGCAGAGGAGGCTGAGGGAATCCTGAAACGGATTCAGGCAGTCACCGGAGAATCTTAAGAGATTTATTAAAAATCACATAAAACGGAAAGAAAGGAAGAAAGTTCTATGTCAGGACATTCCAAATTTGCCAACATCAAGCACAAAAAAGAGAAAAACGACGCCGCAAAGGGGAAAGTATTCACCCGTCTCGGCCGTGAGATCGCCGTTGCCGTAAAAGAGGGCGGTCCCGATCCGAACAACAACAGCAAGTTAAAGGATATCATTGCAAAAGCCAAATCCAATAACATGCCGAACGATACGATCGACCGCAGCATCAAAAAGGCTGCCGGCGACGCCAATGCCGTAAACTATGAATTCGTTTCCTACGAAGGCTACGGCCCGAAGGGTATCGCCATCATCGTTGAGGCGCTTACCGACAACAAGAACCGTACCGCGGCCAACATCCGCAGCGCCTTCACGAAAGGAAACGGAAGCATCGGTACTCCCGGCTGCGTATCCTTTATGTTCGACGAGAAAGGCCAGATCCTGATCGACAAGGAAGAGTGCGACATCGATCCCGACGATCTGATGATGATGGCTCTTGACGCCGGCGCGGAGGATTTTGCGGACAATGAGGATTCCTATGAGATTCTCACCGATCCCGATTCGTTCTCTGCAGTCCGCGAGGCTTTGGAGGCACAGGGCGTTCCGATGGCACAGGCCGAGGTAACGAAGCTCCCGCAGACCGAAGTTGAGCTTACCGACGAGCAGGACATCAAGATGTTTAACCGTACGTTAGACCTTCTCGATGACGATGACGACGTGCAGGAAGTGTACCACAACGGCATTCTCCCGGATGAGGAGTAACCTGAATTCCCGGAGAGAGGGAAAGGGCTGTTATGCTATTAAGTTTACATGTCAAAAACTTTGCTATCATTGACGAAGTGTATGTGGATTTCGGCGCGGGGATGAACATCCTGACCGGAGAAACCGGCGCCGGCAAATCCATCCTTCTCGGCTCGGTAAATGCCGCGCTCGGCGGAAAAGTCAGCAAGGAAATGCTTGGGCGCAATGCGGACTATGCACTGGCGGAGCTGATCTTTGACAACGAGGACGAGGGCATCCGCGAACTTCTTACAAGAAACGAGATCCCCGTCGAGGACAACCTGATCATATCCCGCCGCATTTCGGATAACGGACGGAGCATCAGCCGCGTAAACGGCGAAGTCGTCAATACGGGCTTTTTGAAGGAACTCTCGGACAAGCTTCTCGAGGTTTACGGGCAGCGGGAGAATCAGACGCTTCTTGACCGCAAGAACCAGTTAAAGCTGGTGGACCGCTTCGATAAGGATCGGACCGCGCCTCTTCTTGACGAGATCCGTACGGCTTACGCCGAGTACCGTCAGACGCTTCGCGAGTACGAGGAAGCCCAGGCGCATTCGGAAAGCCGGACGCGCGAGCTGTCGTTACTCCGTTACGAACACGAGGAGATTGAGCGTGCCAATCCGAAGCCCGGAGAGGACGCTGCCCTTGAGGAACGCTACCGCGTGCTTTCAAACCGGAGCCGCCTTTTGGAGGCAGCCGGGGAGGCGGACCGTCTTTTATGCACGGATTCCGACAGCGCGTCGGACCTTGTCGGACGTACACTGCGGCAAATGGGACGTGTCATTTCGTACGACGAGAAACTGGATGGCATTTACCGTGAGATCGAGCAGCTCGAGGAACTGCTTCGTGACATCGGCGCAGGCCTTTCGGATTACGTCGACGGCCTCGGCTCGGATGAAGGAGAATTAAACGAGACGGAAGAGCGTCTCAATCTTTTGAATCATCTAAAAGCCAAATACGGCAAGACGGTCGAAGATATCCGCGCATACGATGCGGAGCTCGCCGTGAAGATCGACCGGCTTGAGAATTACGATCGTTATCTCGAAGAGACGAAGGCAAAGGTGCGAAAGCAGGAGAAGAAGCTTTCCGAACTCTGCGGACGGCTTGGTGCGGTGCGGAAGGAATCGGCCGGAAAGCTGGAGGTTAAGATTCGCGAGGCACTTCGGGATCTTAATTTCCCGGATGTCGTATTTGAGATTGCACTCGAAACGGCAGCAATGACCGGTGACGGAACGGAGAGCGCGGAATTCATGATTTCCGTGAATCCGGGTGAGCCGGTCAGACCGCTTGCGAAGATTGCGAGCGGCGGTGAATTGTCGCGTATCAGTCTTGCCGTGAAGTCCGTATTTGCCGGCAAAGACGAAATCGAGACACTGATCCTTGATGAGA
Organism: uncultured Lachnoclostridium sp.; assembly: GCA_946402335.1. Lineage (GTDB taxonomy): Bacteria > Bacillota > Clostridia > Lachnospirales > Lachnospiraceae > ISDg. Next base: position 32,460 of record CAMIWE010000004.1, on the reverse strand, counting down.
TCGATACCGGCGTCAGCGGGCGTACTGCCCAGAAGGTTGCCGAGAAGATGGCCGCGATTGCGAAGGAGCACCAGATCCTATGCATCACGCACCTGCCGCAGATCGCCGCATTTGCCTCGAAGCATTTTCTCATTGAAAAGGCGACCGACGGGGCATCGACCAAGACAAGCGTGACGCCGCTTACGGAAGCGGAAACCGTCAATGAGCTTGCAAGAATGCTGAGCGGCGCGCAGATTACCGATTCGGTAATGGCCAACGCTAAGGAGATGCGTGAACTCGCGCTTAACAGAAAGAACGCGTAATAACGGATAGGACGGCAAGCCGGATACGGATTGCCGGAAACCGGAGCCATCGGCTTCGTGGAAATTTTACATTGAGCGAGGTTACTATGAAAAAGGTTTTATTTGTAGCATCGGAATGTGTTCCGTTTATCAAAACGGGAGGATTGGCGGACGTTGTCGGCTCGCTGCCGAAGTACATCAACCGCGATGAATTTGACATTCGCGTAATGGTGCCGAAGTATCTTGCGATTCCCCAGAAATACAGGGACCAGATGGAGTACGTTACGCATTTCTATGTGGATCTTGCGTGGCGCAGCCAGTATGTCGGCGTTTTGAAGATTGTGCTTGACGGCATCACCTTCTATTTTATCGACAACGAATTCTACTTCAGCGGAGATAAGCCTTACGGCTATATCCATGAGGATATTGAGAAGTTTGCCTTCTTTGACAAGGCATGCCTTTCCGCGCTTCCCGCAATTGATTTCAAACCGGATATCATCCACTGCCACGACTGGCAGACCGGCCTGATCCCGGTTATGCTGCATGACCGTTTCCAGGACAACCCGTTCTATCACGGCATCAAGACGATCATGACGATCCATAACCTGAAATTCCAGGGAATCTGGGATGCCAAATCCGTCCAGGATATCACCGGCCTTTCCTCGTATTATTTTACGCCTGATAAGCTGGAAGCCTACGGCGATGCGAACTACTTAAAGGGCGGCCTGGTTTACGCGGACCGCATCACGACCGTCAGCAATACCTATGCGGAGGAGATTAAGACCCCGTTCTACGGCGAAGGCCTCGACGGCTTGATGAACGCGAGAAGCAACAGCCTCTCGGGTATCGTAAACGGTATCGATTATGAGGAATACAACCCCGAAACCGACCCGTTCATCGTGCAGAATTATAACGCGATCACCTTCCGGAAGGAAAAGGTGAAGAACAAGAAGGCGCTGCAGAAGGAACTCGGCCTGAATGTCGATGAAAAGGTATTTATGCTCGGTATCGTATCCCGTCTTACGGACCAGAAGGGCCTTGACCTTGTGGACTGCGTTATCGAGGAAATCTGTGAGCCGGATACCCAGTTCGTCGTACTCGGAACCGGCGATCCGAAATACGAGAACCTGTTCCGTCATTTTGAGTGGAAATACAAGGACCGTGTTTCGGCCAATATCTATTACAACAATGAGCGTTCCCATAAGATTTATGCATCCTGCGACGCGTTCCTGATGCCTTCGCTGTTTGAGCCCTGCGGGCTTTCACAGCTGATGAGCCTTCGGTACGGTACCGTGCCGATCGTTCGTGAGACCGGCGGTCTGAAGGATACGGTTGAACCTTACAACCAGTACGAGAATTCCGGCACCGGCTTCGGCTTCAGAAACTACAATGCACATGAGATGCTCGGAACAATCCGTTACGCGAAGGATGTTTACTATAATCACCGCCGCGAATGGAACAAGATCATCGACCGCGGCATGGCCCGGGACTTCTCGTGGACCAATTCCGCGAAACAGTATGAGGAATTGTATCGGTATATGTAGAATGCCGGTTTCGTTGACGCCATTGCTGTTACCGCCTGAGCGACGCAGGCAAGCTGAATTGCCTGCTTACCCTCAGCCGGACAGCGCAATGGCTGAGAACGGAGAACTGTAATCACACATACGGTACAATTACTGATAAAGCCCTTCGCGGAAATGCCCCGCGACGGGGAGTCCGTGCACGTGGACCCTGCGGAGAGAAAGAGAAACTGAGACGCGAGCCCGCACCACAGAATCCGGGGATTTGGTTAGGAAATCGCTTCGTAGTTCTATAAGTGAGGAATCAAAACTCACCTCCCTTAGTTCGATTTATTTCTTGAACATCTCCCGTCGGGGAGGGCTATAAACACATTGACTTTGTCCTTACAGCTATCGCGCGTCCGCAGCAGAGGACGGAGCCAATTCAGCTTGGCGCAGACCTCTGCTGCGGTAACAGCGATAGCGTCAATAACAACAGACCAATCGCTTGCAGCCATACAGCGATAGCGTCACAGATAACTCGCTACAAGGAGGTTTCCCCTTATGAAACTATCCGATTTACTAAGCAAATCCCGGGTTCTGATTCAGGGTGATCCGGAGACGGAAATTACGGGAGTTGCATTTGACACAAGAAAGATCCAGCCCGGCAACCTCTTCGTCTGCATCGTCGGAACAAAGGTTGACGGACATGACTATATTGACAAGGCCATTGAGCTCGGCGCGGCGGCAGTTGCCGTTACGAAGGACGTGACGGTGCCGGAGCAGGTTGCCATAGTTAAGGTCGACGATGACCGTGCGGCACTTGCCGCAATGAGCACGATCTGGTTTGATCATCCGGCGGAGAAACTGCTCACGATCGGCCTGACCGGAACAAAGGGAAAGACCACGACTGCATTTATGATTCGTGAGATTTTAGAGGCTTCGGGCATTCCATGCGGACTGATCGGTTCGGTTGAGAATATCATCGGTGACGAGAGAATTCCTTCGTCCCATTCGACTCCGGAATCCTACGTTTTGCAGGAGTATTTGTCCCGCATGGTGAAAAAAGGCCTCCGTGCCGTTGTCATGGAAGTTTCCTCCCAGGGGCTTAAGATGCAGCGTGTCGGCGGCATGACATTTGACTACGGCGTATTCACGAATTTCGGACAGGACCACATCGGAGACGGAGAGCACGCGGACATGGCGGAATATTTTGCCTGCAAGCGGATGCTGTTCGGCATGAGCCGTACCGGTATCTTCAACGGAGACGATAAGAGAGCAGCCGACATGATGGCGGACCAGCCGTGCAGAAAGGTCGTTTTCGGTACCTGTGAAGGCGCGGACTACCGGATGAGCGACATCGAACTGACAAGCCCCAACGGAAACCTCGGCGTTTCCTATTCGGTTTCCGGACGGTGCAATGCCCGTGTTACGGTGGATATTCCCGGGTTCTTCAATGCCTATAATTCCCTTGCGGCACTTTCGGTCGCGAAGGAAATGGGAATCGCGGACGATGTGATTCTCGGTGTCATGAACAGCATTCACGTAAGAGGCCGCGTGGAGCCCGTAAAGGTTTCCGACCGGTTCTCGGTAATGCTTGATTATGCGCATAACGGAATGGCGCTTGAGAGTCTTTTAAAGACCATTCGAAAGTATGAGCCGAAGCGCCTTGTGTGCGTATTCGGATGTGGCGGTAACCGTTCGAAAGACCGCCGTTATGAGATGGGAGAGATTTCCTCGAGACTGGCGGACCTGACGGTTGTAACAAGCGACAATCCGCGGTTTGAGGAGCCGAAGGATATCATTGCCGATATTCTTACCGGCGTAAAGAAGGCAGACGGTGCGTATGTGACGATTGAAGACCGCCGCGAAGCAATCCGTTACGTGCTTTCCCATGCAGAGGACGGCGACTGCGTGATCATCGCCGGAAAAGGACATGAGGATTATCAGGAAATCCGCGGCGTCAAGCATCATATGGATGACCGTGAGATGATCCTTGAGGAGGCAGCGGCCATCGGACTTATGTGACCGCCCCGGACGGAGGTTTTATCGGAGCATGTATGCGGATGTGATCATTGACATTTCGGTAGCGGCACTGGACCGTACGTTTCAGTACCGGATTCCCGATTTGCTTCGGGATTCGGTGGAAATCGGTACGCCGGTAATGATTCCGTTCGGTGCATCCGACAAGCTCCGCAAAGGATATGTGGTAGGCATCGGCGAGGAGCCGAAATTCGAACCCGGACGGACCAAGGATATTGCCCGAATCGCGGAGCGGGAACTTACGATCGAAGATACGATGGTGGGCCTTGCATACTGGATCCGGAAGCAGTACGGCGGAACCTTTTACGATGCGTTAAGAACGGTTCTTCCGGTCCGCAAGAAAGTGCAGAAACAGCCGAAGCGGATTATCCGGCGACGGGCGTCCGAGGACGATATCCGTACGGCTTATCAGGAAGCGGTTGCCAAAAAGCACAAAGCCAAGGCACGGCTTTTGGAACCTCTTTGTACCCAGGATTTTATTCCTTACGAGATTGCTTCCGGAAAGATGAATATCACGAAGGCTACCATCGATTTCTATGTCGGGGCGGGGCTTTTGGAGGTATCCAATACGACCGGTGAGTTTTTCGGCGGTGACGGACTGAACATCGTGCTGAATGAAGAGCAGCAAAATGCCGCAGACACCGTGCTGCAAAGGCGCGGGGAGGGCAAGCCGTTTTTACTGTTCGGGATTACCGGAAGCGGCAAGACCGAAGTCTACATAAAGATTCTTGAGCAGGTCCTTGCGGAAGGGAAGCAGGCAATCGTTTTGATTCCCGAAATCGCACTGACCTATCAGACGCTTTTGCGGTTCTACCGGTGCTTCGGAGACCGCGTCGGCTATGTTCATTCGAAGATGGCATTGTCGGAACGGTATCTGATGTGCGAAAAAGCAAGAAACGGCGAAATATCGGTTATGATCGGACCGCGTTCGGCGTTGTTTACGCCGTTTCAGAATCTCGGTTTGATCGTGATCGATGAGGAACAGGAATTGTCGTATCACAGCGAAACGACGCCGAAATATTATGCCGATGAGGTTGCCCGCAAGCGGGCTAAAGATTGCAGCGCAGCGCTGGTGCTCGGTTCGGCGACACCTTCCGTGAAGAGTTTTCGAAGAACGGAAACGGGAGAATATATCCTTCTGTCCCTCACAAAGCGGGCAAAGGACGGCGCGGAACTGCCGAAAGCAGCGATTGTTGACATGCGCGCGGAGCTGGAGAGCGGAAACCGCAGTATCTTCAGCCGGAAGCTGCGGCAGGCCATTACGGAATGTTTACAGGAACACCGCCAGGCGATGCTCTTTCTGAACCGGCGGGGCTTTTCGGGATTTCTGTCCTGCAGAAGCTGCGGAGAAGTCATCAAATGCCCGCATTGCGATGTTTCCATGACCGTTCACAGAAGCGGCAATATGCAATGCCATTACTGCGGACATACGGCGCCGATGCCGAAGGTATGCCCGTCCTGCGGGTCGAAATACATCGCGGCGTTCGGAACCGGAACGCAGAAGATTGAGGAACTGGTGAAGAAAGAATTCCCCAACGCGCGTGTCATGCGTATGGACGCGGACACGACCAAAGGCAAAGACGGATACGAAACGATCCTGACCGCATTTGCCGAAGGAAAAGCGGATATCCTGGTTGGTACGCAGATGATCGTAAAAGGCCACGATTTCGGCAATGTGACGCTTGTGGGCGTGCTTGCCGCCGACCTTTCGCTCGGGGTACCGGAATATTCCGCCGCAGAGCGGACGTTCCACCTGCTGGCGCAGGCCGCGGGAAGAGCCGGCCGTGACCGGTTCCCGGGACAGGTTGTCATTCAGACCTACCGCCCGGACCATTACGCGCTGTTGGCTGCCGCCGCGCAGGATTACCGCATGTTTTATAAGCAGGAGATCCGATACCGGAAACTGGCACAGTATCCGCCGTGTGCATGCATGCTTAGGGTTCTGGGCCTTTCCAAGGAGGAAGAGGCGCTTACCGCGAAGATGAAGGAACTTGCGGAAGCGGTACGCGGAGAGAATGTTTCGGTTCTCGGCCCCGCACCGGATGGAATGCGTTACGCAATGGATATGTTCCGTACGGTATTATATGTGAAAGCTGCCGGCAAAGAAACGCTTTTAGGCGTTCGGGACCGGCTGGAGCAGATGGTTCCCGAGGGAATCACGCTGCAGTTTGAATTCAGTGAATGAACGAATCGTCAAGGAGGAACGGAAAATGGCAATTCGCAAGATCCGTACAAGCGGAGACAGAGTTTTGGAAAAGGTGTGCAAGCCGGTGACGGAGATGAACGGGCGCACATTGGAGCTGATCGATGACATGTTGGAAACGATGTATGCGGCCGACGGTGTCGGACTCGCGGCACCGCAGGTCGGGATACTGAAACGGATCTTCGTGATTGATGTTTCGCCCGAAGGAGATTCCCCGATCGTATTTGTCAATCCGGAGATTCTTGAAACAAGCGGAGAGCAGACCGGATATGAAGGCTGCTTAAGCGTTCCCGGTAAGAGCGGCATCGTGACCAGACCGAATCACGTGAAATGCCGTTATCAGGACCGCGATATGCAATGGCAGGAAATCGAAGGCGACGAATTGCTTGCAAGGGCGATTCTTCATGAAAATGACCATTTGGACGGACATCTGTATGTTTCGCTTGTGGAAGGCCGTCTGTATGATAATTCCGAGTTAGAGCAGATTGAGGAAGCGGAGACTTCCGGGGAGTAAGAATGATTCGTATCGTATATATGGGAACGCCGGATATCGCGGCCGTTATCCTTAAGAGGCTGATCAGGGAACCCTACAAGGTTGTGCTTGCCGTAACGCAGCCCGACCGACCGAAGGGAAGAGGCAAGGAACTTGCGAAATCCCCGGTCAAGCTGGTGGCGGAAGAGGCCGGCATTCCGGTATTCCAGCCGCTTAAGCTGAGAGACCCCGAAGCGGTCCGGACGGTTGCCAAGGCAAAGCCCGACATGATCGTTGTGGCGGCTTTCGGACAGATTCTTCCGAAGGAAGTACTGGATCTGCCGAAGTACGGCTGCATCAATGTGCATGCATCGCTGCTTCCGGCTTACCGCGGCGCGGCGCCGATCCAGTGGGCAATCATTGACGGGCAGCGGGAGACCGGCATCACGATCATGAAAATGGACGAGGGCCTGGACACCGGCGACATCCTGCTTCAGAAGAGCATTGAAATTGCATCGGACGAAACCGGCGGAACGTTGCATGACCGCCTGGCGGACCTCGGCGCGGAGGCGCTTTGCGAAGCCATTCCGGGAGTTCTTGACGGAACGCTTAAGCCGGTCGCGCAGGGAGAGATGACGACGCCGTACGCAAAGCAGCTTACGAAGGAAATGGGACGTCTTGATTTTACGAAGCCTGCGGAAGTGCTTGCCCGCATGATCCGCGGATTTGACCCCTGGCCGGGGACCTTCACGGACCTCGACGGGAAGCTTCTGAAGATTCAGAAAGCGGAACCCGTGATCTTAAAGGATTCCGGATTAAAGCCCGGAGCAATCACGGATATTACCAAAAAATCATTTACCTATGTGACGGCAGTCGGCGGACTCCGTGTTTTAGAACTCCAGCCGGAAGGAAAACGCCGTATGACGACCGAGGAATTCCTTCGCGGATACCGGTTTACGGACCGGTCGGGAGAGTAACGGATGAACGCGCGTGAATTTGCCCTCAGGCTTTTACAAAAAGTCAATGAAGAGCAGGTGCTCAGCCATGAAGCGCTTAAAGCACTGGAGCAAAGCGGACTGGAACCGAGGGACCGCGCCCTGGCGACCAAACTGGTGCACGGAACACTCGAACGGCAGCTGACGGCCGATTGGATACTTGGAAATAAGACCAAAAAGCCCGTTTCGAAGATGAAGCCGTTGATCCGGAACATCCTCCGCTTAGGCGTTTACCAATTGCTTTTCTTAACGCAGATCCCGGCCTCGGCGGTCTGCAACGAATCGGTCAAACTGGCTAAGAAGAACGGCCTCGCCGGATTATCGGGATTCGTGAACGGCGTGCTTCGCGGAATCGCTAGAGACATCGAGGCGGCCGGATCGCGGGAACAGTGCCTTATGCACTATGCCGATGCGTATTCCGGTAACGAACGGTTCTCGTTTCTTTATTCGGTACCGGAGGAACTTGTTTCCTATTACCGCACGAACTATCCTTCGGAAGCGGAAGACATGTTTGCGGCATTTCTTTCGGAGCAGGGAACTGCAATCCGTTTCAATAAGAGCCGCGGCAGCATGGAGGAACTGAAAGAGGCACTGACAAAGGAAGGGATTCCCTTCCGGGAAGGACTTCTTCCGAATACGTTACGGCTTTTAAAAAGCGGAAGCCCGGCCGGTACGGAAGCGTTTCAAAAAGGTCTCTTCAGCATTCAGGACGAAAGTTCCGCGCTTGCGGGCAATGTGATTCCCTTAAAGAAGGAAATGAAGGTGCTTGACCTATGCGCGGCGCCCGGCGGGAAGACCGTGCATGCAGCGGATGAGCTGGCGGCACTCGGCGGCGGAAGCGTAACGGCAAGAGACCTTTCCGCGGAAAAGGTGGAACGGATCCGGGAACATGCCGAACGGATAGGTTTACATAACGTAACATTGGAAAAGCGGGATGCAACGGTATATGACGATACCATGTGCGAAGCCTGTGATGTTGTGCTTGCGGACCTGCCGTGTTCGGGGCTCGGCGTGATCGGGCGTAAGCCCGACATCAAATGGAAGACAAGTCTTGCCGACGTCCGGACCCTTGCCGGGCTTCAGCGCGACATTTTAAACAATGCCGTCCGCTATGTTAAACCGGGCGGGTACCTTTGTTACTCGACCTGTACGGTTACGAAAGAGGAGAATGACCAAAACTGCGACTTCCTGGAATCCCTCGGCTTTGTGCCGTATGATGTTACGGATGCCATCCCGAAGCCGCTTCGGGGAAGGTATCATAACGGAAGGCTTCAGTTGTTTCCGCAGGACGGAACCGACGGCTTTTTCATCGCGGTAATGCAAAAGAAAGACGGAACAGATGGACAGAATTGATCTGAAAAACCTGACCATGCAGGAACTCGTCGAAGTTGTTGCCGGACTCGGAGAGAAGAAATTCCGGGCCGCACAGCTGTATGACTGGATGCATAAGAAAGAGGCCTGTTCCGTGGCGGAGATGACGAATCTGCCGGAGGCACTCCGGAAACGCCTTTCGGAACAGTTCGACTATACGGTCTTAACGAAGGTCGTGGAACTTGTTTCAAAGATTGACGGTACGCGCAAGTACCTGTTCCGCCTTGCGGACGGAAACGTGATCGAAAGCGTCCGGATGGAGTATCATCACGGCGTTTCGGTATGCATTTCCTCCCAGGTCGGCTGCCGGATGGGCTGCACATTTTGCGCATCCACCCTCGGCGGACTGGTCCGGAACCTGAGCGCGGCGGAAATGCTTGAGCAGATATATTCCATTGAACGCCTCACCGGGGAAAAGGTCAGCAACGTCGTGGTAATGGGAAGCGGCGAACCGCTTGACAATTTCGACAACCTGGTAAAGTTTATACAGATGCTCTGCTCGGAGGACGGGCGGAACATAAGCCGCCGGAACGTGACGGTATCCACCTGCGGCCTGGCGGACCGCCTTAAGGCGCTAGCCGATCTTGATCTCGGGATCAACCCGGCGGTATCCCTGCACGCGCCCAACGATGCGATGCGCAGAAAACTGATGCCCGTCTCAAACCGGTATTCCATCGCGGAACTGATGGAAGCGGTCGATTACTATTTCGATAAGACCGGCCGTCGTATGACTTTTGAGTACAGCCTGATCCGGGATCAGAACGATACGCCTGCCTGTGCAGGCGAGCTGGCAGCCCTTTTAAAAGGGAGAAACTGCCTCGTAAATCTGATACCGGTGAACCCCGTTTCGGAGCGGAATTACGAGCGTCCGGCGGGCCCGAATGTGCAGACTTTTCAGAAATTACTTGAAAAAGCCGGCATAAATGTTACTATTAGAAGGGAAATGGGCTCTGATATTAATGCCGCCTGCGGACAGCTTCGCAGGCATTATGAGGAGGAATCAAGGGGATGAAGGCAGTTGCCGTTACCAATGTGGGAAACAAGCGCAGCATGAATCAAGACTATTATTTCTGCTCGGACGAGCCGGTCGGAATCATGCAGAATCTGTACATCGTTGCGGATGGCATGGGCGGACACAACGCCGGCGATTATGCCGCCCGCTTCTCCGTAGACCGTTTCGTGACGCTTGTTCGGGAAAGCAAAGAGCGCACGCCGATTTCCGTTATGGAGAATGCGCTGAAGATTACCAATGAAGAATTAATTGCCAAAGCGAAGACGCAGCGGGAATATGACGGCATGGGCACGACATTTGTCGCGGCCACGCTCCAGGACGACGGATATCTCCTGATCGCCAACATCGGCGACAGCCGTCTCTACATCGTGAACGATACAATCAGTCAGATCACGCAGGATCATTCGCTGGTGGCCGAAATGGTGCGCAACGGGGAACTGAAGAAGGAGGAGGCAAGGTTCCATCCGCAGAAGAACGTTGTATTGCGCGCCCTGAGCACACGGTCGGTGGCAAGCCCGGATTTTTATAAATACAAAGTGAAGCGCGGAGATTATGTTCTTCTCTGCTCGGACGGATTATGGGAAATGGTGGAAGAAGGCGAACTTCTGAAACTGGTCAGCGAATACGAGGATGTACAGGATATCGCAGACAAAATGGTCTTCATGGCCAATGAAAATGGGGGCAAAGATAACATTACGCTCATTCTGATGAAGATTTGACGTAACAAGAGAAAGGACGACAGATCAGTATGATAGTTACAACCGGAATGTTAATCGGTGACCGCTACGAAATCATCGAAAAAATCGGCACGGGAGGAATGGCAGACGTTTATAAAGCCAAATGCCACCGCCTGAACCGTATGGTAGCGATCAAGTTTCTGAAGCCGGAGTACAGCAGCGACAGTTCTTTTGTTAAGCGCTTCCGCGGTGAGGCGGAGTCGTGCGCCGGACTGACCCATCCGAACGTGGTCAGCGTTTACGATGTAGGTGACGAGGGCGACCTGCATTACATCGTAATGGAACTGGTGGAAGGAATCACACTGAAACGCTATATTGAGAAGAAGGGACAGCTGGAGATCAAGGAAGCGGTCGGAATCGCGATCCAGATCGCCCAGGGTCTTGAGGCGGCACATTCGAAGCATGTTATCCATCGGGATATCAAGCCGCAGAACATTATCCTTTCCCGTGAAGGAAAGGTAAAGGTTGCCGACTTCGGTATCGCTAAGGCGGCAACGACCACCAATACGATTCAGGAATGTGCAGCCGGTTCCGTGCATTACCTTTCGCCGGAACAGGCACGCGGATACAGCGATGAGCGAAGCGATATTTATTCCCTCGGTATCACGATGTATGAAATGCTTGCGGGACGCGTTCCGTATGCAGGAGACAATAACGTTTCCGTTGCGCTTGCGCACATCAGCGAATCCGCAACGCCGATCGTTGAACTGAACCCGAATGTGACGCCCGCAGTGGAGAAGATTGTCCGCAAGTGCATGAGCAAAAAGCCGGAGCGCCGTTACGCAACGGCAGGCGAGCTGATCGCCGATCTGAAGGCTGCTCTTGCCAATCCGGACGGACAGTATGTCGTACTTGCTCCGAGTGTTGCTCCCGATGCGCCGACCAAGCAACTGTCGGATTCGGAAGTAAGACAGATCAAAAGCGGCGCCCGTTCCAGCTTCTTCGATGAAGACGGGGACGGCGATGACGAGGATGAAGATCCGAAGAAAGCGATCATGATCAGCAGACACCGGGTTGACGATGACGACGATGATGACGATATCGATAATGTCGGGAGCATCTGGGAGAAGGTCGGCCTGATCTGCAGTGTCGTGGCCCTGATCGCGGTTGCCGTTGTGGTTATCCTGATCGTGAACAAGATGACCGGTATTTTCAGCAAGAGCAACAGCGGCAATATGTTAAAGCCGAAGAAGGTCGTAGTGGATTCACCCACGCCCCTTCCTCCGGTGAAAACCGCCAAGATGCCGAATCTGGTAGGCCAGACGTACCAGAACGCGACTTCGAAGCTTCGTGAGCTGGAACTGGATCTTTCAATTGAAATCGAGCCGGAGAGCGGCGCTACGGATTACGCAGCGGATACCGTTACCCTGCAGATGCCTGCAGTGGATGCAGTTCTTTCGGAGGGCGATACCATTACCCTTCGCTACAGCATCGGCCGCGGCGATATTACGATTCCGCCGGTAAAGGGTAAGAACCTGGAGACGGTTAAGTCGATTCTCGAAGGAAGCGGCCTGGTTGTAAATCCGGAGCCGGTTTCGAGTGATCTGGATGAGTGGACCGTAATTGCCACCATTCCTTCCGAAGGCAGTAAGATCGAGCGCGGCAAATCCATTACCGTTCAGTTCAGTACCGGACCGAAGATGGTTACGGTTCCGGAAACGTTCGGAATGACGGTTGCGGCTGCGGAGAAAACCATCACCGATGCGGGTCTTACGTTTGAGATCCGGGAAGAATATTCCGCAAATGAGGCAGGAACCGTATACAACCAGCTCCCGTCTGCAGGTGCGGAAGTAAAGGAAAAGACGAAGATTACGCTCTTTATCAGCAAGGGACCGGAACCGACGCCGACACCGACGCCCACACCGGTTCCGACGCCGACCAACACGCCTGTTCCGACGCCTGACAATCAGGGTGAGGACGGCCAGAATACGGACGGCGGCAATACCGACGGCGGAACGAACTGATCCGCAACATGCAAATATGGAAGAATGCATCGGAAAGATAATGAAGGGAGTCGGAGGACTCTACGAAGTGTATGTGGAAGACCTTGGTCCGGTGGAGTGCCGGGCCAAGGGCATTTTACGATATAACGACATTAAACCGCTGATCGGCGACAACGTGAAGCTTACGATCCTTGACCGTAAGGAACGGACCGGAAACCTGACGGAGGTGCTTCCGAGACGGAATGCCCTTGTGCGCCCGGCCGTAGCCAACGTTGACCAGGCCATGGTCGTATTTGCCGTAAAGGAACCGGAACCGCATCTGAACCTGCTGGACCGGTTTCTGCTTCTGATGGCCAAGGAACAGGTTCCCGTTGTAATCTGCTTCAATAAGACCGACAAGGCTGCAGACGGGGATGTAAAGCGGCTTCGGCGGATATATGCCGGAAGCGGCTGCAAGGTGCTGTTTACCGACGCAAGGGATCCCGAGACAATGAAGCCCGTGATCATCGAGCTGCTTGGCAAAACGACGGTGCTTGCAGGACCTTCGGGAGTCGGAAAGTCCACAATCATGAACGTGGTGCAGCCCAATGCCGGGATGGAAACCGGCGGACTCAGCAGCCGGATCATGCGGGGCAAGAATACCACGAGGCATTCGCAGCTCAATTACGTGACACGGGAAACCTATCTGTGCGACACGCCGGGATTCAGTTCCCTGTTCCTGCCGGATGTGGAGGCAGACGAACTGGCGGAGTTGTATCCGGAATTTGCCGGAAAGAAGGAATTGTGCCGTTTCCCGGACTGCGTGCACCGGAAGGAACCGGGCTGCGCGGTTAAGGAAGCCGTGGAAGCCGGGGAGATTTCCGAAGAACGCTATAAGAATTACATTCTTTTGTATGAGGAACTGGCTAACAGGCGGAAGTGGTAAGCAGGAGCGGAAAGACAGGATGAATATGAAAGCAAAACGAATCAACCGATTATCGCCGTCCATTCTGGCGGCGGATTTCAACATTCTCGGCGAGCAGATTGCGAAAGTCGCGGAGGCAGGTGCGGAATTCCTGCACTTTGACGTGATGGACGGCGTATTTGTCCCGAGCATCAGCTTCGGCATGCCGGTATTGAAAAGCATCCGCAGCAAAACGGACCTGTTTTTGGACGTGCATCTGATGGTAACGGAGCCAATCCGCTACATTAAGGAATTCGCGGATTCCGGAGCCGACCTGATCACCGTTCATTATGAAGCCTGCAAGGATGTGAAGGCGACGCTTAAAGCCATTCATGACGCAGGTAAGAAGGCAGGGCTTTCCATTAAGCCTGCGACACCCGTCAGCGTGATCGAAGAGTTTCTCGGTGACGTGGACCTTGTGCTTATCATGAGCGTGGAGCCGGGATTCGGCGGACAGAAGTTCCTGCCCGATGCGCTCAGCCGGATTTCCGAAACAAGAGCTTTGTTTGAAAAAACGGGGAAGTCGCCGCTACTTGAGGTGGACGGCGGCATTACGCTTCAAAATGTTGCCGAAGTGCTGGCGGCCGGTGCGGACACGATCGTTGCCGGAAGCGCCGTATTCCGCGGCGATATCATTAAGCAGGTCAAAGACTTTGAAAAGATTTTAAAGAAGAGAGCATGAGATATTCCGCATACCGTCCGAAAATCGGACAGAGCGGTTTAGAATAGTCAGATAAGCCGGGAGGCTTCAAGGAGGATTTTGTCAGATATGAAATTAGGCATTGTCGGACTTCCCAACGTCGGGAAGAGCACACTTTTTAACTGTCTCACGAAGGCAGGAGCGGAGTCGGCGAACTATCCGTTCTGTACCATCGATCCGAACGTCGGCGTGGTAAGCGTACCGGACGAGCGTCTCGGGGTTTTGACGGAGATGTACCAGTCCAAACGGACCATTCCGGCCGTTGTGGAATTTGTCGACATCGCGGGCCTTGTAAAGGGAGCATCCAAAGGTGAAGGACTCGGAAACCAGTTCCTTTCCCATATCCGTGAGACCGATGCCATCGTACACGTGGTACGCTGCTTCGAGGATTCGAACATCATCCATGTGGACGGAAGCATCGACCCGATCCGGGATATCGAAACGATTAACCTGGAGCTGATCTTCGCGGACATGGAGACGGTTGAGCGAAGAATTGCCAAGGTCAGCAAGGGCGCAAGCTATGACAAGGCGCAGGCCAAGGAATATGAGATGCTTAAAAAGCTCAAGGAGCTTTTGGAGAACGGCGAGAAGGCAAATGCATACGAAACCGACGATGAGGATGAGGCCGGCTGGCTTCGCAACTATTCGCTGCTTACGAGAAAACCGGTGATTTATGCGGCCAATGTAAGCGACGACGATATCGCCGACGACGGCGTCAATAACGAAAACGTTAAGAAAGTTCGGGAATTTGCCGCTAAGGAAGGTTCCGAAGTTTTCGTTGTATGTGCCCGCCTGGAAGAGGAAATGGCAGAGCTTGAGGAAGACGAGCGTAAGGAATTCCTCGAGGAGATGGGACTGAAGGAGGCAGGACTTGAGAAACTGATCCGCGCAAGCTATCATCTGCTCGGACTGATCAGCTTCTTAACGACCGGACCTGACGAGACGAGAGCCTGGACGATCACGAACGGCATGAAGGCACCGCAGGCCGCCGGAAAGATCCATACCGATTTCGAGCGCGGATTCATCCGTGCCGAGGTGGTTGCCTACAACGACCTCGTAGCATGCGGAGGCATGCTGCAGGCCAAGGAGAAAGGCCTTGTCCGTTCCGAAGGAAAGGAATATGTGGTAAAGGACGGAGACGTAATCCTGTTCCGTTTCAATGTGTAAAGGGGGACTGTTATGAAAGCGTGGATGCCTTTTTGCGCTACGGATATCAATTTTCCGAATATCGGCCTGTATTTAAAGAAGGTTCCGGACGGATTCACGATATTCGGTTTCCGCATTGCTTTATATGGTATTTTTATCGGTCTTGGGATGTTCCTCGGATATCTTGTGGCAGAGCGGATGGCTAAAAAGACCGGCCAGGATGCCGAAAAATACCTTGACTTCACGATTATCGCGATCATCGTGAGCGTCATCTGCGCCCGTATCTATTATGTTGCTTTTAACTGGAGCGCATTTTCCGAGAAACCGCTTTCGGTCTTCAACATCCGAAGCGGCGGACTTGCCATTTACGGCGGCGTGATCGGCGGCGTCGGAACCGCGATCATCTTTTCAAAGATCAAAAAGCTGAATGTCGGACAGTTCCTCGATACGGCGGTTGTCGGACTGATTACCGGCCAGGTGATCGGACGGTGGGGCAATTTCGTAAACCGCGAATGCTTCGGAACGTATACGAACAGCCTTCTCGCAATGCAGGTGAATGTCGAGGACACTTCCTACTGCTTTAATCCGGCAGCCAGCACGGAATACGTGAAGAATCTTTTCGCCGGAAAGGAAAAGGCTCTCGAGAACGTGATGGAAATCCGCCGGAATGTGATCGTTACCGATACGGCCACCTACATTCAGGTGCATCCGACGTTTTTGTACGAATCCCTGTGGAATCTGGCACTTCTGATCCTTCTTCTTTTATATACGAAGCACAAGAAGTTCCACGGCGAGATTATCTGTCTGTATCTGATCGGGTACGGACTCGGCCGTTTCTGGATTGAAGGTCTTCGTACCGACCAGCTGTTTTTGTTTAACACATCGATTCCGGTTTCCCAGGCACTGAGTGCCGTGCTTGTCCTTCTCGGTGGAGCTTTGTATGCGGTCGGCTTTTATAAGAGCCGCAAAAAGACGGACGGGCTTGAAATCGAAAAGAAACCCGCAACCAAATAATATATGAATTTCTGAGAACGCAGGAGCTGTTGCCAAAAGCAACGGCTCTTTTTTTTTGCATTTTTTTACGGAAAATGCGAGAAAAACCGTCCGGAGGATGCGGGACGAAGGGTAAAGGGACGGGTGCCGCGGCACATTTTCCGGAAAATCGAACAAAAATTAAAGAAAATGTAAAAAAACGCTTGCATTTTGAATTTGGAGTCTGTATAGTAAGGTTGTGGAGCAAAATGGATGGATTTTCCACAAAAATGATACAAAGTGGTGTGAAATGAGTAGATTTGCCGGACAATTCGAGCACACGATCGACACGAAGGGGCGAGTAATCGTTCCTTCTAAGTTTCGTGATGACTTAAAAGACGCTTATATTGTCACGCTCGGTTTGGACGGCTGCCTGTATCTGTTCTCGGATGAAGGATGGGAGAAGTTCTCGGCACAGTTTGAGAACCTTCCCGGAAACAAAGAGACAAGAAAGATCAGACGTTACTTCATGGCGAACGCAGCAGACTGCGATATCGATAAGCAGGGCCGGACTCTCATTCCCGCAGCACTTCGCGAGAAGGCAGGGATTGATAAGGAAGTCGTATTTGTCGGCTTAATCGATAAGATCGAGCTGTGGAGTAAGGAACGCTACGACGCACAGGATGACTTCGATTCCGTAGATGAGGTCGCGGAAGACCTCAGCAAATTGGGTGTGAAGTTCTAAGGAGGCTTTATGGGAGAGTTTAAACACTATTCCGTAATGCTTTCGGAGACCATCGAAGGGCTTGCGGTAAAGCCGGACGGGATCTACGTGGATGGTACATTAGGGGGAGCGGGACATTCCTCTTTGATTGCATCGAAACTGACAACCGGACGTCTCATCGGGATTGACCAGGACGGAGACGCCATAGAAGCAGCAACGAAGAGGTTAGGACCGTATAAAGACAAAGTAACCATCGTCCGTGACAATTACGAAAACATTCCGGCGGTTTTGGACCGCTTGGGAATTGACAGAGTGAACGGTATTTTATTGGACCTCGGCGTTTCCTCGTATCAGCTTGATACGGCGGAAAGAGGATTCTCCTACATGGCGGATGCGCCGCTTGACATGCGCATGGACGACCGGATGGAGAAGACAGCGGGAGACATCGTAAACGGTTACTCCGAAACCGAACTGTTTCATATCATTCGGGACTACGGAGAGGATTCTTTCGCAAAGAACATCGCCAAGCACATTGTACAGGAACGGGCCAGGAAACCGGTTGAGACGACCGGAGAGCTCGCAGAAATAATCAAGCAGTCCATTCCGGCGAAACTCCGCATGACAGGCGGACACCCCGCGAAGAAAACTTTTCAGGCAATACGGATTGAACTGAACCGCGAACTGCAGGTACTTTCAGATTCTTTAAGCGGAATGATGGAAAGACTTGCAAGCGGAGGAAGGCTTTGTATCATTACCTTCCATTCATTAGAAGACAGAATTGTGAAAAACGCCTTTAAGAAGGCGGAGAACCCCTGCATTTGCCCGCCCGGCCTTCCCGTTTGCGTGTGCGGCAGGAAGCCGGTCGGGAAAATCATCACAAAACATCCGATCGTTCCGGGGGAAAAGGAACTCGAAGAAAACAGTCGTTCCAAGAGCGCGAAGTTGAGGATTTTTGAAAAATACTAAGGAGGCGGCAACATGGCAGCATACCAGCAGAAAAAAGATTATAAATCAAGTGTTGACAGATTGAGAAAGCAAGCATATATTGACGGTAGCGCTGTTAGAAAAACCGCTTACCGTCCGGAGGAAAGACCGGATCAAAGACCCGAGCAGCAGACCAGACCGAGAAGAGAAATCGACCGCAGACCGCTTGTCGGATTCCGCAGAAGCATGGACCTTTTCTCACTCTGTGTTGCAGGCATTTTCCTTGCCTTTCTGGGCGTTATGATCGTTCGTTTCCTGTCGGTCAATGCACAGACTACGGAGCTCAACAAAGAGATCACGAGCCTGACGAAGGAATATGAGGCATTGCAGGGCGAGAACAACTCCCTGCTGTTCGATATCGCAGACGACATCAACCTGAACGAAGTATACCGCATCGCCGTAGCAGAGCTTAAGATGGTATACCCGAACAAGAACCAGGTGGTAGAGTTCAAGAGCGTCAGCGACGGTTATGTCAGACAGTATGCCGATGTTCCGGAAGCAGCTGACGAGGGAGAAGTGGATGCGGTTACCGAGGTACTGCGCCGTCTGATGAAATAAGCAGACAATTCCTAAAAAGGGGACAGATCATGGCTATCAAAACCGAAGGAAGAACGGCCACGGCCCGTAATAAGAATAAAAAGAAAATATTTACACGCAAAATGCAAGCAAAGTTTATGCTTGTATTTTGCGTTGTTTTTGTATTATTCCTGGTGCTGGTGTTCCGGATCATATTCCTGCGGGCAAGTCACGGCGTAGATTATACCAATGCGGTTCTGAGCCATCAGAGCTACGTGAATACGAATATTCCGTATGAGCGCGGAAGAATATTGGACCGGAACGGAGCGGTTCTTGCGAAGAACGTCGTTACCTACAACGTCATTCTGGATCCGAGTGTGGTCAACGCCAACCGCGGCATGTATGTGGACCCGACGGTGGAAGCAATCACAAAGGCGTTCAATCTGCCCGCATCGGATATCCGTGCTATTTTGAAGGAGAACCCGAAGAGCCAGTATATTGTGCTTTTAAAGGACCGCAGCTACGAGGAAGTGCGGAAATTCAACGAATTGCAGGAAGAAAATCATAAGCTTGTTAAGGGCGTATGGTTCGAGACGATATTTACCCGTGACTATCCGTACGGAAGCCTTGCTTCGCACGTAGTCGGATTTGTCAACAGCGACCAGTCGACCGGCGCCGGAATCGAATACCAGTACAACAGCTACCTGACCGGCAAGCCGGGACGTGAGAGCGGATACTACGATGCCGAACTGAATCTGATCAAGAAGACATGGCCCGCCGAGGACGGAGACACAATCTATTCGACGATTGACGTTGCCGTACAGACGGCGGTTGAGAAAAATATCAAGCAGTTCAACGAAGAAATGGGCTGCAAGAACATCGGCGTAATCGTTATGAACCCGAACAACGGCGAGATTTACGCGATGGCGAGCAATGAAGGATTTGACTTGAATAATCCGCGTGACTTAAGCGGGTATCTTTCCGCCGAGGAAATCGGGACGCTTGACGAAGCGGCAATGACGACCAAGCGGATCGAAATGTGGAAGAACTTCTGCATCAGTTATACGTTTGAGCCCGGTTCGACCTTTAAGTGTATTACCGTTGCGGCGGCTCTCGAAGAGGGCATTGCCACACCGGAAAGCACATACTATTGCGGCGGTGTTGCCGAACTCGACAACTACAAGATTCACTGTAACGCCCGTCACGATAAACTGACGTTACAGCAGTCGCTGATGCGTTCCTGCAATATGGCGATGATGGACATTTCCGATAAGATCGGAAGAACAACGTTCCGTACCTACCAGGATCATTTCGGGTTCGGCTTTAAGACCGGCATTGACCTTCCGGGTGAGGAAAAGGGTATCGTCGTTGACAAGGCCAACTTGAACCAGGTTGAACTTGCGACCAGCAGTTTCGGCCAGGGCTTTAACGTTACGATGATTCAGATGGCTGCCGCTTACAGTTCGATTGTTAACGGCGGATACTATTATACCCCGCATGTTGTAAAGAAAATCGTGAATCCGAACGGCGCAACCGTTTACGAAGCAAAGAACACGATTTCGGCGCGGACCGTTTCCAAGTCCACAACCGAATTTATGCGTAAAGCCACATACGAAACCGTACGGGCAGGTACCGCAACGCCCGCACAGGTAAAGGGATATCTTGTCGGAGGAAAGACCGGTACGGCACAGCAGGGTGTCCGCCAGGAGATCGTAACCGATAACAAGTATGTCGTATCCTTTATCGGCAGCGTTCCCGCCGATAACCCGCAGGTTGTCATCTATGTGGTTATCGATGAGGTTAATTCCGACACGCTGTACAACTCCAGCCGTCCGGCAACGACACTGACGAGCAGCATTCTGAAGGAAATCCTTCCGCATCTCGGTCTGTATCCTTCGGAAGGAGAGATCGATTACGGCGTGGAAATCCCGGACGATCAGAAGGAAGACGATCACGGCGCGGTCATCGAGAAACTCGATGAGGGCGAAAAGAAAAACTAACGGTCCGTTTCATACGGCAGAGGAGAAGACATGGAACTTGCTGATAAAAAAGTTGTGATCATAGGAGCCGGCAAGAGCGGCATTTCCGCGGGCAGACTGCTTGCGGGAGAGCACGCTTCGATTACGGTTTATGACGGAAACGCCCAGCTCGATACGGCTGCGCTTGCCGAAAAGCTCGGCGAGGCATTCAAGGGCCGCATCGTTACCGGGGATTTCCCGAAGGAACTGGAAGAGGAGACGGAGCTTGTAATCATAAGCCCCGGCGTCCCTTCAGACCTTCCTTTCATCAACCGTATGCGGGAGCGCGGAATCCCAATCTGGGGTGAAGTGGAGCTTGCATACCGTTTTGCAAAGGGAAAACTGATTGCCGTTACCGGAACGAACGGAAAGACGACCACGACGGCGCTTACCGGCGAGATCATGAAGCTGTATTTTAAGAAGGTTTTCGTTGTCGGCAATATCGGCACGCCGTATACGGATTTCGCGAAGGAGATGACCGATGAGAGCGTTACCGTGGCGGAAATGAGCAGTTTCCAGCTTGAGTCGATTGAAGAATTCCATCCGTGTGTCAGCATGGTACTCAATATCACGCCGGATCACCTGAACCGTCACCATACGATGGAAGCGTATACCGAAGCCAAATTCAACATCGCCCGGAATCAGACGCCCGGAGAGGTGTGCATCCTCAATTACGAGGACGAGCGCCTGAGAGCGGAAGCAGAGAAATTACATACGAAGATTTTCTGGTTCAGCAGCGGAAGAGTGCTCCGCAGAGGACTCTATGTTGCCGGCGACAATATCATCTACAATGACGGTATGAAAGAAGAAATCGTCATTAACGTGCACGAGATGAACATCATCGGAAAGCATAACTATGAAAATGCCATGGCGGCAATCGCGGCCGGTATTTCGATGAATGTACCGATGGATCTGATCCGGGAAGCACTGCGGAATTTCGTGGCGGTTGAGCACCGGATCGAATACACCGCGACCAAACACGGCGTTATGTATTATAATGATTCGAAGGGCACGAATCCCGACGCATCCATTCAGGCTGTCCGTGCCATGACCAGACCGACGATCCTGATCGGCGGCGGCTATGACAAGGGATCGTCCTACGAGGAATGGATTGCCGAGTTCCCGGGGAAGGTGAAGACGCTTCTTCTAATGGGACAGACGGCCGACAAGATCGAGCAGACCGCGCGTCGCATGGGTTTTGAGAACATCGTGCGTGTCAATTCGATGGAGGAAGCGGTACATTACAGTTACGAGCACGCCGTACCGGGCGATGCCGTACTGCTTTCGCCGTGCTGCGCAAGCTGGGGAATGTTCAAGAATTACGAGGAGCGCGGAGAGATCTTTAAGACTCTGGTTCGCGCACTTCCGGACTGATCAATGATTTCTAAGTAACAGTGAGGATGCTATAGTGGAGAAAGATTCAGCGATTAACAGAATCTTGCGCAAAGAAGACGGTGGCCGTGACACCGGGAAGAAGAGAGTAGGGCCGAAGAATTACTACGACTATACCCTCTTGTTTCTCGTGCTCTTTTTGATCGGCTTCGGTCTTGTCATGATCTACAGCATCAGTGCCTATAACGCAACGAAGTATTACAGCAACGCAACACTGTTTGTAAAAAATCAGGCCAAATACGCCGTGGCAGGCCTTGTCCTGATGCTTCTGATCTCCAAGATCGATTACCACGTATATATCGCCAAATTCGGCATCGGCAAATTCAAGACCAATCTTTTGATGATCGGTTTGGTCATTGCAATGGGCTTACAGCTCTTTGTATTGTTTAAGGGCGACGGAACGAACGGTTCCAACCGCTGGCTGTCGCTCGGCAAGTTTTTCAAACTGCAGCCCTCCGAAATTTCAAAAGTATTGATCATTCTTGTGGTAGCCTATATCGTATATGTGTCGCCGAAACGTCTGGACCGGATGACCGGTTTTATCCGTGTTCTGGTATTTACGGCGCCTCTCATCGTATTTGTCGCGATCGAGAACCTGACGACCGCGCTGATCATGGCCGGTATCGTTTTCGTCGTACCGTTCGTTACAAGCCGTAAGTCCTGGTATTTCTTCATCGCATTTGCCATTGTCGTCGTTGTGGGAATCGCCTTCATTCATTTTGAAGGATACCGCGCGGCACGTGTTCAGGTCTGGAAGGACATCGAAAATGCCCCCGGCGGATACCAGATTCTGCAGGGTCTGTACGCAATCGCCAGCGGCGGATGGTTCGGCAAGGGACTCGGAAACAGTATCCAGAAGCTCGGATACATCCCGGAAGTTCATACCGACATGATCTTTACCTGTATCGTCGAAGAACTCGGTATTGTGGGAGGCTTGTTTCTCATCGCGATTTACATCATCCTTCTGATGCGGATGTATAAGATCGCGGCCAACGCGCCCGACCTGTTCGGCTCGCTGATCGTTGTCGGCGCATTCACCCAGATTGCTCTGCAGGCAATCCTGAATATCGCCGTTGTGACCAACATGATCCCGTCAACGGGAATCCCGCTTCCGTTCATCAGTTACGGCGGAAGCTCGCTGGTATTTTTGATGATCGAGATGGGATTTGTCTTAAATGTCTCGAACAAAATCGATTATGATGCAGCACCTGCGGAACTGACGCCCGCCGGCAAAACAAACGCCTAAAACAAAGCTCATGCCGGTCACGGGATGAGCTTAACTATATCGTTCTTTCGGAGGAACAAAATGCCGAAGGTAGTCAAACTGGAAAAACGAACCGTGCTTCTGATGAAGATCCTTTTTGCGGTGAGCCTTTTCGTCCTTGTGGTCGTTGTGGCACTGATCTGGTTTCGCAAAAAGTACATGATCGACATCGATAAAGACGTGACCGTGACCGTCATCGGAATGAGCGGCCGTTATACGGAAGAGGAGATCAAGAAGCATACATTAGACAAATGGTACGAGAAATACACGCCGTTTCTTAAGCTGTATTACAAATACAACAAGTCGGACACACTTCCGTTTCTGGAGAAGATCACCGTTACCGTTACCGGAAACAAATCGGTCGAAATCCGCGCTTACGAGAAGATGCCGGTCGGCTGTATTCTCGAAATGGGAAACTATCTGTACTTCGATTCGGACGGCGTGATCGTATCGTCGAAGCAGGAAAATGTGGAAAATCTTCCGGTGATCACCGGACTCGAATATTCGAAGGTCACCCTGTATCAGGTGTTTGAAACGCAGCGAAGCGATATGGCAAGAGTCGTCATGAATCTGGTCAGACAATTGCAGAAATACGGCGTGGAAGCAAGCGAGATTCACTTTGGGGAAGAGAACGACGTATACCTGATCTGCAGCGGAAACCGGTTTGATCTCGGAACAAGGGATGCCTATGATATCCAGATCGGAATGATACGCGGAATCCTGGACCGGATAGGGGGTCAGGAAACGAAGTATTATTTCCATATGGAGAACGTTAAGACAGCCTCGGATGATGTACGTGCTACAATTATAGAATGATATGCTGTAGAATAAACTGAAATTAGTTAGTCAATTGTAGAAAAAGTGCAAAAAAAATCAAGGAATTTCAAAATTCTACTTGCATCTCATGTATTTTCGTACTATATTTATATTAGATTTTTTTAATTCGTGAAAGTATGAGGTTTGAAAATCATATATAATGTTTTAAGGAGGACATACCCTTGCTTGAGATTAAAGGTGATGAGAAAGAAGCCGGCGCAAGAATTATAGTTATCGGTGTCGGTGGTGCCGGAAACAATGCAGTTAACCGGATGATCGAAGAAGGAATCCAGTGTGTTGAGTTCGTATGTGTAAATACGGACCGTCAGCACTTAAAGAATTGTAAAGCTCCTACCAATATTCAGATCGGTGAGAAGCTGACCAAGGGTCTTGGTGCAGGTTCCCAGCCGGATGTCGGAGAGAAGGCGGCAGAGGAGAGCAAAGAAGAACTTACCCAGATGATCAAGGGTGCCGATATGGTATTTGTCACCTGCGGTATGGGCGGTGGTACCGGTACCGGCGCAGCTCCCGTTGTTGCACAGATCGCTAAGGAGCTCGGCGTTCTTACGGTTGGTATCGTAACGAAGCCGTTCCGTTTTGAAGCTAAGCAGCGTATGGCCAACGCCATTGCCGGAATCGAAAGACTCCGTCAGCACGTTGACACATTGATCGTTATCCCGAATGACAGACTTCTTGAAATCGTTGACCGTCGTACGACGATGCCCGAAGCACTGAAGAAGGCTGACGAGGTTCTGCAGCAGGGTGTTCAGGGTATCACCGATCTGATCAATGATACCGCTCTGATCAACCTTGACTTCGCAGATGTCCAGACGGTAATGAAGGATAAGGGTATTGCCCATATCGGTATCGGCTGGGGCACCGGTGATGACAAATGTATGGAAGCCGTTAAGCAGGCTACCACATCCCCGCTTCTTGAAACCAACATTGAGGGCGCAAGCCATGTAATCCTTCAGATTGCAGGTGCCGTAAGCCTGATTGAAGTAAACGAAGCGGCTACTTATGTACAGGAACTCTGCGGCGAAGACGCAAACATCATCTTCGGCGCCATGTATGATGAGACCGTTCCTGACCAGTGCCGTATCACGGTTATCGCGACCGGCCTTGATGAGAGCGCAAGCAAGGGCAGCAGCCAGTCCGCTTCCGCAAGAAGCAACTACTACGGCGGCAATTCCCAGAAGAAAGCTGCTGCAGCAGCTCCCGGATATACGGGATTCGGCTTCATGAACAACCGTACCACGTCTTCGGTTGCCAAGCCGGCAGCACCCGCTCCGAGCGCAGCACCCGCTCCGAGCCCTGTCGTTTCGACGCCGAAGCCGGTATTCGTTTCGTCCCCGGCTCCCGAAGCAGCTCCGGCTTATACAAAGCCCGAGCCGAAGGAACCCGCAAGCAGCGGAATCAAAATCCCGGATTTCCTTCAGAAGAATAAAAAGTAAATTATCACTCAGTTGTGTGTGAATGCGGAGGAGAGAATCGTTTCTGACGATTCTCTCTTTAACTTTCGGGCATATCGGAATAGGGTTGAAGCAGAAACAATTTCGTGATATAATTTTAACATCGGTTTTTATGACCGAATGGATTTGTACGTAATCGCGGAAGTTATCCGCAGGAGGTATTATATGGATAGAAACAGACCTTCCGGTCGACGGAAGAACGTAACCGGCACTGGCGGTGATGTACATAAGAGAGGAGACGGTCTCGGAACCGGTCCCGTCGGACAGGGACACGGATCAGAGAGCGGATTTCGTCCTTCCGAAGGAGGAAGCGGCAGCAGCAACGTGAAACGTGCGGCGGGCGGCGGCTCGATCCTTCTTATTATCATTGTCATGCTTATCATGTCTAAGGGCAATCTCGGCAGTCTGCTCGGCGGTTTACTCGGCGGCAGTTCCGACGAGCCTGTAAGCGGCGGAGACACGGATACGGTTGTTACACAGGAGGCGACACCCGCTCCGACACAGCCGGTCAACAATACCGTTGCTAAGGGCGCCCGTGAGAAACGGACCGTATTAAGAGGCGGCGGACAGGATACCGTTACGATCATGATCTATATGTGTGGTACCGACCTTGAGTCCAAGCACGGCATGGCCAGCAACGACCTTGCCGAGATGGCTAAGGCAACCTACGGCGACAATGTCCGCATCATCGTTCTTACGGGTGGCTGCAGCAGATGGAAGACTTCCGGCATCAGCAGCGACGTGAACCAGATCTACCGCGTCACCTCAAGGGGACTGACACAGCTTGAGAAGAACTTCGGTAAGAAGGCCATGACCGACCCGACCAACCTTTCCGATTTCATCAAGTACTGTTCGAGCAATTATCCGGCTTCCCGAAACATCCTGATCCTTTGGGATCACGGCGGCGGATCGGTAAGCGGTTACGGTTATGACGAGAAGAATACCCGTTCCGGTTCCATGAACCTTGCAGGTATCAATAACGCACTTAAGCAGGCCGGCATGACATTTGACATCATCGGTTTTGACGCCTGTCTGATGGCAACGGCCGAGACGGCGCTCATGCTTGACAGTTACGGCGATTATCTGATCGCCTCCGAGGAGACGGAGCCCGGTATCGGCTGGTACTACACGAACTGGCTGACACAGCTCGGAAGCAACACTTCCATCCCCTCCACGACGCTTGGTAAGACGATTATTGACGATTTCGTTACCACCTGCGCATCGAAGTGCCGCGGCCAGAAGACGACGCTGTCGCTTGTCGACCTTGCCGAGTTCTCCTACACGGTTCCTTCGAAGCTGACCGATTTTGCGAAGTCCGTCAGCGGAAAGCTTCAGAATAAGGATTACGAGGAAGTGTCCAACGCCCGTGCCGATACGAGAGAGTTCGCACAGAGCTCCAAAATCGACCAGGTTGACCTTACGAACCTTGCCCTTAATATGAATACGAAGGAAGGAACGGCTCTTGCGAACGCCATTAAGAGCGCCGTTAAGTACAACCGTACTTCCTCCAATATGACCAATGCGTACGGCGTATCGATTTATTTCCCGTACCAGAAGACATCCAATGTCGATACGGCATGCAAGACCTACACACAGATCGGCATGGATTCCGAATACGCAAAATGTATCCGCGAGTTTGCATCCTTAGAGACCTCCGGACAGATCGCCGCAGGCGGTTCCGGCTCTCCGGTTGGTTCCCTGCTTGACTTCGGTTCGTCCCTGATCGGCGGAGGCGGCGGTGGCGGAGACGTGCTTACGTCCCTGATCGGCAGCTTCCTAAGCGGCGGCCGCAGCATCGAAGGCCTTTCCACCGAGAACACCGAGTACATGCAGGACCAGGATATTGCAGCACAGGCGGAATATGTTTCCGAGCATATGCTTACCGGCGATCTGACCTTTAAGCAGTCCGGAAACGATTATATCCTTTCTCTCACGGAGGAGAACTGGGATCTGGTTCACAGTGCCGACAAGAACATGTTCGTCGATGACGGAAAAGGATATATCGACCTCGGTCTTGACAATGTTCTTTCTTATGATAAGGACGGTAACCTGGTAGCCGATCTCGAGAAGACCTGGGTGGCAATCAACGGACATGTGGTTGCATACTATCACACCGAATCGAGCGAAGTGGACGGCAAGGAATACCACTTCGGTTATGTTCCGGCCTTTATCGACGGCGAACGCTGCGAGATCCAGCTCGTATTTGACGAAGACGGAAAGGGCAGCATCGCAGGCTTTGTAACCGTTTACAAGGACGACGAGACCGAAACCGTTGCAAAGGGTTCGGAAACCCTTGTTGCAGGCAGCAAGATCGAATTCATCTGCGATTATTATTCGTATGACGGAACGTATCTGGACAGCTATTATCTCGGCGACCCGATCACGGCAACCGACAATATGACCGTCAGCGATATCGTACTGAAAGACTATAAAGTTAAGATTCTGTACCGTCTGACCGATATTTACAATCAGGCGTACTGGACGAGAGCAATCCTCCGGTAAGGAGGATGCCCTCGGGGAGGATACCTTATGTTTGCTGATGCGATGGAAAAGGCCGCGGACTATGTCCGGCCGGTCAAGACAATCGCCAGAATCTACAAGTCGGACGAGGTCATTCCGCAGGCCGCGACCATGTTCTTCGTGAACCGGGAAGGCGCAGCGGTAACCTGCCGGCATATTGCCGAGGAAATCATGCGCGCAGGCCGGATCAACGCACGGTACGATTCGTTCCGCAAGGAACTGAATTCGCTTCCTTCCGACCGGAGCATCCGGATTGAAACCAACCGGATGGAGCGGCGGTATGATTACCTCAAAGGAGAGACGACGATCCAGCTGCGGTACAGCTTTGCGGACTGCTATGAGAAGATCGAACGTCTCAGCATCGACATGCATCCGTTCCGTGACCTGGCCATCATACGGCTGCAGGGAAGCGGCGGGATGAAATACAACGGAAACGTTACATTTTCCCAGACGCAGAAACCGCGGCCGGGAATGAGCGTGTGCAGGCTAGGCTATCCGGTGACCGGATTCGACGACTATGAATTCTTCCCGGACCGGGATGATATTCAGTGGACCGTTTCGGGCTCGCATGTCCCGGTTCAGATTCCGGCAGGCGGAATGATCATAAGAACCATCAGCGAGGAAGGCAGGGCAAAGGGATTTGTCCTGTCCGGTCTTTGCGGAAGCGGATACTGCGGCGCACCGGTTGTAAACCGTGACGGTATTCTGATGGGCATGGTAACCGGTACCTGTACCGAGGTCGTGGACGGCAATCCCGTGACGTATACGGAGTGTATCAGTGCCGGCGCGATCAAGGAATTTTTACAGGAGAAGAAAGTTTTTTATACGGAAATCGGATAACACGAAAGGGCATGGTTTTTCATGCCCTTTTTTGAAAGAACGGGAGGAGATTCCATGAGAAGGTTTTTAAGAAGCAGAATATGGCTGGTCGCGGTTATGGCGATGGTTATGCTTTGTGCCTTAAGCACGGCAGCTTTCGCCGAGGAGATTGAGGGGTCTTTCCCGTATACGACCTCCGGAGTGGACGGGGACAAAACCGAAAAGGTGTGTACCTTCGTGTACCGGGACAGTTTCTTCAGCTGTCCCTCTTATGAGCTGAACATGGATCTTGTCGCCATGTCCATCCGTATGGCACTGGCCGGCGTCGGAATCGATCCCGATGCGCAGCCGACGAGACTTCTGCCCGTATTTGACCAGCTCGGCGTCAAATACACCGAGGAGACCGTCTGCTACGTAAAACCCGGTGCGGATACGATCGGCTATGCCTTCGGCGAGCGGCAGATCAGCGAAACGGAATCGGTGATCGTCTGCGTCGTTCGCGGCGGAAACTATAAGCAGGAATGGGCCAGCAACTTTACGGTCGGCCACGACCCGCTTCACAAAGGCTTTACGGATGCCGCAACCGTCGTGAGCGGTGCATTGAAGGATTATATCCTTGCGATGCCCGAAGGGAAGAAGGTATCCGTCTGGATCTCGGGATTCTCAAGAGGCGCAGCCGTTACGAACATGACTGCGTATTTCCTTGACAATGCCGCCGAAAAAGGCGAACTCGGTGCGGTTAAGCCGGAAAATATTTACGCCTTCTGTTTTGAGGCGCCGCAGCCTTCGCAGGAAGCGAATCCCGGTGACGAACAGGCACTTTACAGAAATATCTTCTCCTTTGTAAACGAGATCGATCCCGTTACCAAGGTGGCTCCGTCCGCCTGGGGATATAAGCGCTACGGCGTTACGTTTTTCCTGCCTTCTTTGTTAAACTGCGAGCAGTATTTCGAACTGTCTCCGAAGGTACAGGAACTGTTCTGCGAATATGCCGGCGTGAAGGCGTATGAGCTTTCCAACGAGGGCGGACAGGCAGTGCTTTTGGACCGTGTGTTGCAGCAGATCGCGGATTTCGTCGGTTCCCCTTCGAGATATGAGCAGTTTTTACAGAATGCGGTCCGTTCCTTCATCCTCGGGGACGATGAGAAGACCAATGTGATGATGGAAGTACTCCGACCGATCGTACAGGACTTCGTTGACCGCAGACAGCAGAAGGAAGGCGATTCGCTGGTCAACATCGGCGCCGCGCATGCTCCCGAGCTTTGCATGGCCTGGATTGATGTGATCGGAGACGGAAAGATCCTGACGGAGTGTTCGGAGCGCTATGAATTTATCGCGTTGAATGCGGCCGGAACGGTTACCGTATACGACGCGTCCGGAAAGAAGGTTGCTTTCGGAAACGGAAGTGAGGCGGAATTTGACGTAACCAGACGGATCGGCGCGGCTTACAGTCCGTCGGTGTTTAAGGAGTTTCTGTTCGCATTTCCCGCAGGAGAGACTTATTATGTTCTGATCTCCCCGAAGAAAAAGAACAGCATGGACCTGGTTTTCTCGGTATACGACCGGATTCTTTGTAAGGAAGCCAAAGGCGTAAAATATAAGAGTACGACGATCAAAAAAGACGAAGAGGCGGTATTTGTGGCGAATTCCCAAAATCCCCGCCTGTATATATGCAGCACGAAGGATTCCGCGGGAATTCTTTCGAAGCTGTTCGCCGGGGAAAAGGTGAGCAATGAGGTGAAAAAGCCGAATGAGGTGCTTGCAGACACAGCGGAAGCCCCGGTTGGCCCTGTGATCATTGCTGTGGAGCCGACGCCGACCCCGACGCCGACACCCAGTCCGTCCCCGACGCCGGTTCCGGAAGTCACCGAAGAGCCGGAAACGGAACCCGGGAAGTCCGAAAACGACCTTGCGGAACTGTTCCTGATCATCGGTATCGTGAGCGCGGGGCTTGTTGTTGTCGCACTTCTTATATGGGCGATTACCAGCCGTGCGGAAAAGCGGAAGCAAAGAGCTGAAAAAGCCGGCGAAGCCGCAGCAGCGGAAGAGCAGCAGGCGGGTGAAACCAACGCGGAGGAAGCCTGGAAACCGGGTGAAACTGCGACTGTTGAGGAGCAGGATACGGAGGAAAGCGCAGCAGAGGAAGCCTGGAAACCGGGCGATACCGTGGCTGCGGACGACAAGCCTGCTTCCAAAGACGCGGACGTAAAGGAAGAGAGCATTTCGGAAACATCCGTCGATATCGAACTGCTTCCGGAGGAGGAACGCGATATCTGAAAACAGGGCTGAAGGAATTATCTTTCTCTTGAATTCCGGGCCGTTTTGCGATAAAATTTTCAAGGGTTTTTATACCGAAAAAACCGGAAACGGTTTTTCGACAATCGGAGTCGTTTTTTAACAATCGGAGCATGGTGTAAACCCCTATATTTAGAAAGGGATGGGTATTATTATGGAAGTTATTGTATGTAAGAACTATGACGAAGTATCCGCAAAATCGGCTGAAATCGTTGCAGCCGTAATCAAGGCAAAGCCGGACGGCGTGCTCGGACTCGCGACCGGTTCCACACCGGAGGGCATGTATGCAAAACTGGTTGAGATGAACCGCAAGGGAGAGATTGATTTCTCCAAAATCACGACCGTCAATCTGGATGAGTATTACCCGATCAGCCCTGACAATGACCAGAGCTATCGGTATTTTATGAATAAAAATCTGTTTGATCATGTAAACATCGACAAGGCTAAGACCAACGTTCCGAACGGTGCCGCTCCCGACGGTAATGCGGAAGCTGCAAGATACGAGGCTTATGTCCGTTCCCTCGGCGGAGCCGACATTCAGGTTCTCGGTATCGGCCGTAACGGACACATCGCATTCAATGAGCCCGATACGGAGCTTGTTCCCGTAACGCACGTTACCTCGCTTACCGAGGATACCATTGATGCAAACGCACGGTTCTTCGCCAGTGCGGCAGACGTTCCGACACATGCGCTTACCATGGGCATGGGAACCATTCTTTCCGCTAAGAAGATCATTATTCTTGCAAACGGAAAGAATAAGCATGACGCGGTTATGCAGATGCTTAAGGGCACCGTTACGACGTCCTGTCCGGCATCCTTCTTAAACCTGCATGATGATGTTGTGCTTGTATGTGACGAGGCATGCTATAACGGATAATGACAGAGGGCATTTGCCCGGAAAGGAACCTTTATGGGTAAATATTTCGGCACCGACGGTTTTCGCGGCCGTTCCGGCGTAGTACTTACCGCAGAACACGCTTTTAAGATCGGACGTTTTCTCGGTTCTTACTACAGCAAGGACCATCATGCGAAGATCGTAATCGGTAAGGACACGAGAAGATCCTCCTACATGTACGAGAATGCGCTTGCGGCAGGCATTACGGCATCCGGCGCGGATGCATATCTGCTTCATGTTACGACGACGCCGTGCGTATCGTATATCACGAGAACGGATCACTTTGACTGCGGCATCATGATCAGCGCCAGCCACAATCCCTTTGTGGACAACGGCATCAAGCTGATGAACGGTGACGGAGAGAAGATGGAGGACGAGGTGCAGGATCTCGTTGAGGAGTACCTCGACGGAAAGACTCCCGACCCGGC
>CAMIWE010000003.1 GCA_946402335.1 uncultured Lachnoclostridium sp. | reverse complement strand
AGCGTGAGGATATGACGCTGGCGGTTATGGAAGGCGTTACCTACGCACTTCGCGATGCCCTTGAGATTGCAAGAAGCTTCGGCGTTAAAATCGAGCGTATCCGTGCGATCGGCGGCGGAGCCAAGAGCCCGCTGTGGTGCAAGGTGCTTGCCAACATCATGAATGTAAAGGTTGACAAGATCAACTGTGAAGAAGGCCCCGGCTACGGCGCTGCAATCCTTGCGGCAGTCGGCTGCGGCGAGTACAAGAACGTTGAGGAAGCTGCAGGCAAGCTGATCCGCGTTGTGGATACCATCGACCAGGATCCCGCGATCGTGGCGGAATACGAGAAGCGCTATCAGATTTTCCGCGGCCTGTATCCGGCACTGGTTCCTTCCTTTGCCGCAATGGCAGAATTAAACAAATAAGAGTAAATGCCCGGCGGACCCCGTGATACGGGGTTCGCTTTCTGGCGTTTAGAAAGCGATAGTGAGGACACAGTTTGGAAGCCTATACCGGATTTGCAGAAATTTATGACCGATGCATGGACAACATTCCGTACGATGCCTGGGCGGCCAATATCGGACGCATTCTTAAGAAATACGGAATCGAAAAGGGAATCGTGTGCGAACTCGGCTGCGGTACCGGTGAAATGACCGGCCGCCTTTCGGATATGGGCTATGACATGATCGGCATCGATTCCTCCGAAGACATGCTCATGGAAGCCCGGGAGAAGCTTTATGAGCGCGGGAAAGACGCTCCTGACATTCTGTATCTTTTGCAGGATATGCGGGAGATGGAACTGTTCGGAACGGTGGCCGCATTTGTCAGTGTTTGCGACAGCATGAATTACCTGCTTACGAAGGAGGACCTGCTGCAGGTATTCCGGCTGGTCAACAATTATCTGGATAAAGACGGAATCTTTGTATTCGACATGAAGACGGAAGCCTGTTTCGCGGCCCTCGGGGACGAAACCAGGGTGGAGCAGTTCCGCGATGCGACGGTCATCTGGGAGAATGCCTACCGGAAACGCAAGAAACAGAACTGTTACCGCATCACGATGTTTTTAAAGGAGCGCGGAGACCTGTATCAAAAGGTGGAGGAAACCCACATCCAGCAGGCCTATTCCGTTGCTGCCGTAAAGGAACTTCTCACGGAAGCCGGAATGGTATTCATAGATGCGCTTGACGCGGAAACCGGCAGGAGCGCGGATGCAGCCTCCGAACGGATCCTGTTTCTCGCAAAAGAAGGCTTTCAGCCCGGCAAATGCTACGAAAACCGGAACAATAATGCGTAAAGAAAGAGACCATAATGAGTGATACTGTAGTTCGGGCTTATGCTGCGGATGGATTTGTCCGGGCATTTGCCGCATCGGTAAAAGATATCGTTTCCTTCGCAAAGGAAGCGCACGGAACGAGTCCGGTATGTACGGCTGCCCTCGGAAGACTGCTGGCGGCAGGGACCATGATGGGTTCCATGATGAAAGGACATGCCGACGTTCTGACGCTTCTTGTTCGTTGTGACGGCCCGATCGGAGGACTTTGCGTGACCGCCGATTCGCAGGGCAATGTAAAAGGCTATGTGAACGAACCGCTTGTGATGCTGCCGCCGAAGGCAGACCATCATTTTGATGTCGGCGGGGCACTTGGGAACGGCATTCTTTCGGTGATTCGTGATCTCGGGCTGAAGGAGCCCTACGTCGGTGAAGTGGAACTGCAGACCGGGGAGATCGCAGAGGATCTGACCTATTATTTCGCATCTTCCGAACAGACGCCTTCGGTCGTAGGACTCGGCGTTTTGATGAATAAGGACAATACGGTAGCCCAGGCGGGAGGATTTATAATCCAGCTGATGCCGGACTGCCCGGAGGATGTCATTTCGACACTGGAACAGAATATCAAAAGCATTCCTAGCGTAACCGAAATGCTTGCCGGCGGGATGAGCCCGCAGGATATTTTAGCAAAAACGCTTACGGGACTTAATCCGGAAGTAACCGATACCCTGAGCCCGAAATATCTTTGCAACTGCTCGAGGGATCGTTATGCGAAAGGGCTTATGAGTCTCGGTAAAAAAGACCTTGATTCGTTGATTCAGGGCGAAGAGGATATTGAAGTCGTATGCCGTTTCTGCGGAAAGAAATACACATTTTCCGCAGAGGACCTGCGTGAGATGCGGGACGGTAATGCGTAATAGAAAGGGCCGGCAGGACATGCGCCGGCAGATGGAGGTTTTTATGGCAGTCGCAACCGATAAGAGTGCCAATGCGTGGCTGAAATATGACCGCAAGACACAAAACGAAGTAATGGCATTTGCCGAAGAGTACCGGCAGTTTATTTCCGCGAACAAGACGGAGCGGGAATGTGCCGAGAGCATCATCAAAAAGGCGAAAGCGATCGGGTTTAAGGATGTCGCAGGCGTAAAGAAGGTGAAGGCCGGCGACCGTCTGTATGCATCGCTGATGGGCAAGACCGTAGCGCTGTTTCTGATCGGAACCGAGCCGCTTGAGAAGGGCATGAAGATTCTCGGCGCGCATATCGATTCCCCGAGACTTGACTTAAAGCAGCAGCCGCTTTACGAGGGCAAGGACAATGCCGGCCGCGACGCGGATCTTGCATATCTGGATACCCATTATTACGGCGGCATTAAGAAGTATCAGTGGGTAACGCTTCCGATGGCGATGCACGGCGTAATCTGCAAAAAGGACGGAACCGTTGTGAGAGTTTCCATCGGTGACGAGCCCGGCGATCCCGTATTCGGCATCAGCGACCTGCTTCCGCATCTGGCGGCCGAGCAGATGACGAAGACCGGCGCCAAGATCGTGGAAGGCGAGAATCTGGATGTGACATTTGCCTCCATGCCGCTTACCGGCGAGAAAAAGGAAGCCGTTAAGGCCAACGCGCTGAAGCTTCTTTCGAAAAAATACAAGGTGGAAGAGGATGACTTCCTTTCCGCAGAGATTGAGATTGTTCCTGCCGGGGAAGCAAGAAACATGGGTATCGATTCCTCAATGATCATGGGCTACGGACACGACGACCGCGTCTGCGCATTCCCTTCCGCGGAAGCATTGTTCAGCCTTACAAAGACCGACCGCACGGCTGTATGCCTGCTGGTTGATAAGGAGGAAATCGGCAGCGTCGGCGCGACCGGCATGCATTCCCGTTTCTTTGAAAATACCGTTGCGGAGATATTAGAGCGCATGGGCAATTACAGCGAACTGAATGTCCGCCGTGCCCTGCAGAATTCCGTGATGCTTTCTTCGGATGTCAGCGCGGCATTCGATCCGATCTATCCGGACGTAAGCCAGACCAGAAATACCGCATTCCTCGGACGCGGCGTGGTATTCAATAAATACACCGGTTCCCGCGGCAAATACGACTCAAACGATTCTTCTCCGGAGTTCTTCGCGAAGATCCGTAAGGTATTCGACGATGCAGGCGTTTCCTATCAGACAGCCGAGCTCGGCAAGGTTGATGCGGGCGGAGGCGGAACGATCGCCTATATTATGGCCAACTACGGCATGAACGTAATCGACAGCGGCGTAGCGGTGCAGAATATGCATGCTCCCTGGGAAGTTATCAGCAAGGCCGATCTGTTTGAGGCTTTGAAAGGATATCTGGCATTTTTACGCGAGATGTAAGGAGTCGTTATGGTAACGGTTAAGATTCGCTATATCAGCGATAAAATCGAAAAGCTGCGTTATATCGACGGCAAATCCGACTGGGTTGACCTCCGAAGCGCCGAAGACGTTGACATGAAGGCCGGGGAAAGCCGGCTGATCCGTCTCGGAATCGCCGTGGAACTGCCGAAAGGATACGAGGCGCATATCGTTCCGAGAAGCAGCACGTTCCGCAATTTCGGGCTGATCCAGACCAACCATATGGGCGTTGTCGACAACAGCTATTGCGGCGATACGGACGAGTGGATGGTTCCGGTCATGGCCGTTCGGGATACGCATATTTCCGTGAACGACCGCATTGCCCAGTTCCGCATCATGGAGAACCAGCCGAAGCTCTTCTTTGAAGAGGTGGAGCATTTGTCCGGAAAGGACCGCGGCGGTTTCGGAACAACCGGCGTGCAGTAAAATAGCAGATTCTGCCGAAAGGCACATCGCATAGAAGTTTCGGTCTGAATGCTCGGACCGGCCGGAGGCGTTACAGGCGCGTTTCCGGACTGAACCAGCCTGCGAAAAGGACATATTATGATTAAAATTGATATTTTCTCCGGTTTCCTCGGAGCCGGAAAGACGACCCTCATTAAAAAGCTTCTTGCCGACGGTTATAAGGGCGAGAAGGTTGTATTGATTGAAAACGAGTTCGGTGAGATCGGAATCGACGGCGGCTTTCTGAAGGAAGCCGGCATTGAGATCACCGAGATGAATTCGGGATGTATCTGCTGCTCGCTGGTCGGTGATTTCGGCGAAGCACTCGTAAAAGTGAAAGAGCAGTTTCAGCCGGACCGTATCATTATCGAGCCCTCCGGCGTCGGCAAGCTTTCCGACGTGGAAAAGGCGGTTCTTGACATCAACGATCCCGATTTCGTTGTGACCGGCCTGATCACGGTTGTGGATGCCGGTAAATGCCGTATCTACATGAAGAACTTCGGCGAGTTCTTCAACAACCAGGTAGAGTATGCGCATACGATTATGCTGAGCCGTTCCCAGAACGTAAGCGAGGACAAACTGCAGGCATGTGTTGCGATGCTTCGCGAGAAGAATGCGGAAGCCGTTATCGTAACGACTCCCTGGGACCAGTTGACCGGCGCACAGATCATGGAAGCAATGCAGACGAAGAAAGACCTTGCAAAGGAACTGTTAGAGGAAGAGGATATCTGCCCGTGCTGCGGCCATCATCATGACGAGGGCGAAGAGTGCGAACATGAGCATCACCACCATCATGACGATGATGAGGATGAGCACGAGCACCATCACCACCATCACGACGATGATGACGATGAGGACGGGCATGAGCACCATCACCACCATCACGACGATGATGACGATGAGGACGGGCATGAGCACCATCACCATCATCATGACGACGATGACGATGAGGACGAGCATGAGCATCATCACCACCATCATGAGGACGGCGAGGAGTGCCACTGCCATGACCATGAGCATGAGCACGGACATCATCACCACCATCATGCCGATGAGGTATTTACGAGCTGGGGCCGTGAGACGCCCAAGAAGTTCGAGCGTGACGTGCTTGAGGATATTCTTGAAAAGCTTGCCTCTTCCGAGGATTACGGCATGATCCTTCGGGCAAAGGGAATCGTTCCCGGTACCGACGGCAAATGGTATCATTTTGACCTGACTCCCGGAGAGTATGAGATCCGCGAGGGCGCTTCGGATATCACCGGACGTCTCTGCGTGATCGGAAGCAAGATTAAAGAGGACGATATCGCAAAACTGTTTGAGGTATAGTATGGAAAAGCCGGTATTTATCGTAAACGGATTTTTGGACAGCGGCAAAACGACCTTCATTAAAGAGACGCTTGCCGACCCGCAGTTTCTCTCAAGCGGCAAATTACTCGTGATCCTTTGCGAAGAAGGAGAAGAGGAACTGGACGAGCTCGCACTTTCCAAAAAAGGTGTTTCCGTGATCACCGTTGAGGACCAGGAACAGCTGACGGGCGAGTTTTTAAACGGGCTGGAGCTCTATTATAATCCGAACATGATTCTGATTGAGATGAACGGCATGTGGAACATGGATGAGATGATGGAACTCGATTATCCGGAGTCCTGGGTGCCGTCCCAGATCATTTCCCTGATTGACGGAACGACGGTCGAGAACTATCTGACCAATATGAAGAAGATGATCTTAGATCTTGTCCGCTATTCG
Organism: uncultured Lachnoclostridium sp.; assembly: GCA_946402335.1. Lineage (GTDB taxonomy): Bacteria > Bacillota > Clostridia > Lachnospirales > Lachnospiraceae > ISDg. The sequence continues at coordinate 83,071 of CAMIWE010000003.1, read as the reverse complement.
GATATCATTATCATCAACCGCTGCGACGACAACACGAACCGCACCCTGATCCGCAGAAGCATCAAGCCCGTTAACCGGAAGGCACAGATCATCTATGACCGTGCGGACGGCAAGGAATCGGATCCCGATGAGATTGAGGTTCCGTATGATCTGAATACGGACTATCTTGACATCACCGATGACGATTACGGCATCTGGTACATGGACTGCATGGACCGTCCGAAGGAATACCGCGGCAAGACCGTGCATTTCCTCGGTATGCTGTATTTTTCACAGAAATTCCCGAAAGGCTACTGTGTTCCCGGCCGTATGGCCATGACCTGCTGCGCGGCGGATATCGCATTTATCGGAATGTTAACGAAGATTCCCGCGGTTGTGGACAAAAACCTTTTGAAAAACCGCGCCTGGGTATGGGTAACCGCCGAAGTAAAGGTGGAATATCAGAAAGAATATCAGGGCATGGGACCGGTTCTTTACGCAACCAAGTTCGAACCTGCACAGGAGCCCGAAGAGAAGACCGTTTATTTTACCTGATTGTTCGTCCGGTTCGCCTGTAGGAATCGGTTATTTCGTTTAGAAAGCCCGTTTATCACACGGGACGGGGGAGAATTCATGGAAAGCATCAAAACGGCGGCTATGCCGCTTGTAAAAGTGATGGGGCGTACTTCCGCACAGGCACCGTATGTGCTGTTCTGGACGGGAAGCCGCTATGAGATGGATGTGAAGGCAGCCAACCTGAGCGTCGTCATCCGCGCCTCGTATGAAATGCATGAGCAGTGGATTGCCGTTTTGTGTGACGGCGCCATGATGATCCGCATGCCGCTTCAAAAAGGGGACAATGAGATTATGATCCTCAGAAACCGTAACCCGGAGACGCTGCATCATATCCGGATTGTCAAGGAATCCCCGATCATGCCCGGCGACGGCGACCATTATATCGAGCTGGTGGACATTCTTTCGGACGGAAGTCTCTATCCCGTGAAGGAGCGGACCAAAAAGTTCGTATTTGTCGGAGATTCCATCACAAGCGGTGAGGGCGGAACCGGAGCGCAGGGCGAAGCCGACTGGGTTCCCGCGGTGTTCTCCGCAGTTGACAATTATGCCTATATGACGGCCGAGGCGCTTGATGCGGACTACCAGGCCATAAGCCAGAGCGGCTGGGGTGTTTGCTGCGGCTGGGATAATGATCCGAGGCATAATATGCCGAAGGCATGGCATCAGGTATGTGCCCTTGCCTGGGGCGACGGACCGGTAAGAAGTGTCCGTGGCGCGGAGGAAGAATATGATTTCCGCGCATTTGTCCCGGACGCGGTCATTATCAATCTCGCTACCAATGACGGAAACGGAATGAACATGCCGCCCTTTGTGAACCCGGACACGGGCGTGGCATTTGCCATGACGAAAGGGGAGAACGGCGGTCTTTCGGAAGAAAGCATGAAGGTATTCGTGGAAAGAACCGTTACGTTTCTTTCGGATATCCGCTGTACGTATCCGCAGGCGAAGATCCTATGGTGCTACGGAATGTTAGGTTATCCGATGGAGCCTGCCATCAAAAAGGCGCTTCAGATTTATGCCGAGTTTACCGGGGATGAGATGCCGCTTTATGTGGCGCTTCCGGAAGCTTCGGGAGATTCCTTCGGCGCAAGATGGCATCCCGGAAAGCTCTGTCACAAACGTGCGGCCGAGACCTTGCAAAAGGTGCTTGAGAAACTTTAGAGTTCAATAAATCCGTTGAAACATATGATTTGACGGAGGGGAGAAAAGGAGTTTATATGAAAAAGAAAAGAATCGTACTGTTGCTATGTCTTATGTTACTTGCAGCCTTTGTGTGCGCATGCGGTAACGATGACCCTACCGCGGAACCGACGGCGACACCGGTGAGCACGCCTACGTCTTCTGCTCCGGGCGGCGATACGGAAACGACACCGGTACCGACGCCCACGCCCACATTGACGCCCGTTCCGACCCAGGACCCGAACGAGCTTCCGCCTCTTGGGGTAATTACGCCCACCGGAAATGCAGTAACACCTACCGAAGAACTGACGCCCGAACCGGGCATTACGGATATACCGACCGATGCGGTTACGCCGACCGGAGAACTGACGCCGTCGGTTACGCCTGAGGTTACACCGGAGGAAACACCGTCCGTTACCCCGGAGGTAACTCCGGAGCTGACACCGGGTGTTTCGCCGCAGGCAACGCCCGAGGTCACCCCCGAGGTTACACCCGAGGTAACGAAGCAGGTAACGCCGGAAACGACGCCGAACGTTACGCCGAACGTTACGCCCGAGCAGAAGCCGACGAACAACCCGACCGGATCGATCACGCTTCCGTTTGTTCCGTTTAACTGACGTCAGGAAAATACAATGAGGGGAGAGAAACCAATGGCCTTTTTACAGCTGAAAAACATCGGAAAGATCTATGTTTCCGAGGGTACCGTCGCAGTCGGTATCCGCGGCGTAAACCTTTCCTTTGACAGGGGAGAGTTTGTTGCCATTACCGGTGCTTCCGGTTCCGGTAAGTCAACGCTCTTAAATGTCATCAGCGGTATGGACACCTATGAAGAAGGCGAACTGTTTATTGACGGAAAGCCGACTTCACACTACATCCAGTCTGACTGGGAAGAATATCGCGAGAAGTATATTTCATTCATTTTCCAGGATTATAACATCATTGAAAGCTTTACGGTTTTACAGAACGTAGAGCTTGCCCTGATGCATATGCGTAATCCGATCGAGCGCAGACGCCGCGCAATCGAACTTTTGGAGAGAGTCGGCCTCAAGAGCCACTTAAGGCAGAAGGGAAGCCGTCTTTCCGGCGGACAGAAGCAGCGCTGTGTTATTGCCCGTGCGCTTGCCAAGGACAGCCCGATCATCCTTGCCGACGAGCCCACCGGAAACCTGGACGCGCAGTCTTCAAAGGAGATTGTCGAACTGCTTCATGAAGTATCGAAAGATAAGCTTCTGATCGTAGTTACGCATAATTTCGAGGATGTGGAAGCGTATGCGACCAGACATGTCCGTGTATTTGACAGTGCCGTAGAGTCCGACCACAGTCTTCGTAAAGACGATGATCCGATTATTACTCCGGAGTACGATCCGGTACCCGACGTAAAGCAGGATCTCGGTTATGATGTCCGTAACGGCATGCAGCTCGGATGGGCATCGTTCCTTGCAAAACCCAGACTGACGTTATATATCTGTCTGATCTTATTCATCGGTATACTCGGTACGATTTATATTACCGGGGCGTTGTCCAATGTCTTTGCCATGTTCGGCAAATTCTATATGTTCCATCCGGAAAAGGGGCGTGTTGTTATATCCAAGTACTCACCCTCTGATTTCACAGAGGACGAACTGAAAGAAATTGCAAAAAAATACGGCGCCGATTCCTATTTCCGTTACGATGCGATTCTGGATGCCCCTGCGGTTACACGTTATCAGTTCGGATACACGCGCACGCGTTTCGGGAAATCGGAGTATGTTCAGGAAAACATCTATTTCAGTCCGAGTAAGGAACGTGTGGGACGGGCTTCTATCGGGCAGTATCCGGACGATGAGTTTGAAGTCTTGCTTTATGTGCCGTTATGCTATAAGGCTTATTTCGGTTCCGGTTCCATTGATATGGATTCGAAGAAGACCATCAAAGTGGCCGGCCGGGATTATGTAGTGGTCGGCGTCAAATACTATATCGACAACACGAAGCAGCCGGTTGTCGTCATGACGAAGGAAGCTTACGAAAAGGCATCCGTCTATGTTTCTCAGCATTGGAGCGAATTCCGGAATCTGCGCAATTCCGTCTACGGGGTCGAAGGCGTACGGATGGTTGAGGATCTGATCCAGGGAAAAGACAACATTTATAATCAGGCTTCCCTGTTCTTCTCATCGGACCGCGCAGCGAAGAAGGCTGTGAAGAAACTCCGCAAAGAAGGCGGTTATATCGCCTGTACGTCAAAGGAAACCTATAATCCGGACATCATGTCCGTTGTGGAGCGGATCATGACCGGCGGATTCAGTTTCGTCGTATGGGTTGTCAGCATTCTGTTCCTTGTTTTCTTTGTAAACCTCTGCTCGCACAGAGCTTTGGACGTAATCAAAAATGACCTGACAATATACCGTTCTATGGGTATTTCGGTAAAGACGATCAAAATCAGCATGTTCTTCAGAATGATCATTTCCATCATTCCCGGAATCCTGGTTACGGCAATCGCGCTTACGGTAATCTATCTGCTGCCGAATTACAACAATTTGATTCGTTTCCTGCACTGGTACGAATATGTATTTACGATCCTCGGTATCCTGATCATCACGATTATGGTTACGAGAAAGCAGATTCACCGTCTCTTCGAAGAGAGTGTCAAGAAAACCTTGAAGGGAGGTGCTGACGCATGATAAGGCTGGAAGGACTTCATAAGTTTTTTAATAAAGGCAAATCCAATGAAATCCATGTTATCAACGACATTTCGTTGGATTTTCCGGATCACGGAATGGTTGCCATCTTCGGACGAAGCGGCTGCGGCAAGACGACCCTCTTAAATGTCATCGGCGGTCTTGACAAGGTGCAGAAAGGAACTGTCCTGATCGGAGGACAGAAGATGAGCGCCTCCGATGATGAACTTCGGAACAAATATATCGGTTACATTTTCCAGAACTACTGCCTGAATGTAAACGACAGCTGTTTCGACAACGTTGCGATGGCCCTCAGACTGTGCGGAATGACGGACGAGGAGGAGATCTCCAAGCGTGTTCATATCGCGCTTACCGCGGTCGGAATGGATACCTTCTATAAGCGTACGCCGAATACGCTTTCGGGCGGTCAGCAGCAGCGAATCGCGATTGCGCGCGCAATCGTAAAGAATGCGCCGATTATTCTTGCGGACGAGCCGACCGGAAACCTGGATGAGCAGAATACGATTGTCATCATGGATATTCTGAAGCAGATTTCCAAGACGCATCTGGTGCTTCTGGTTACGCACGAGGAGAAACTCGTAGATTACTATTGCGATTCCGTCATCGAACTGTCGGACGGCAAAGTGGTCAATGTCCGTAACAATGAAGAGAACAACGGTTATCTCGCAAAAGACAAGAATACGATTTATCTTGGAGAGTATGAGAAGACGATTGTGCAGAACGAAGCCGTTAACATGGAGTATTACGGGGTTATGCCGGATACGCCGGTTAAGGTTCGTCTGGTCAACCGGAACGGCATCCTTTATCTGAAGATCGATTCGCCCGGTGTTCATGTTTTGGATGAAACAAGCGAAATCCATCTTGAAGAAGGCGTCTTCCAGGAGGAAAAGCGGGAAGAATCCATCGAAAAATCAATCAATCTTTCCGGATTGGAATCTTTTGAAACCAAGCATCCCGGCAGGCTGTTCGGCGTAAAGGACGGTATCCTTTCGGGACTTAAGATGGTATTTGCCTCAAAGGATCGTAAGAAGGGCGCAAAACGTCTCAGAAAGGTTATGACGGTTTTCGCAATCGTTCTGGTCATGGTAGTTGCCCGTTTCAGTGTCGGTATCAGGGATTACAACGAATCCAAAAACCTGCAGAACACGAAACAGGTCATGGTTTACTGTTCCGGCTCGGATGCCGCTGCCAGGGTAATGAAAAAAGTTACCGGGAATCCCGATTACAAGATTGAGCAGGCTTATTTCATGGCAGTATCATCGAATGACGGCGGGGTAGAGTTCGAATATGCGCTCGGTTCATTTGAAACCTATTCGAAGAGTATTTTTGATGTTCTGTTATCATCGGGCACGGACAGAATTATCTGTCCGATACGTCCTGTTACGGATGCAAAAGCGTTCAGTCTGCTGTCCGGAACAAAAGCAGTCGGAAACAATCAGGAAATTGTTATTTCAAAAAGCGTGGCTGACAAGATACTGAAGAACCCGACATTTTCATTTATCCGTACCTACGATGATCTGATCGGCTCCTATTGCCAGTCGTGGTTAATCCCGATACTCAAGCAAAACTACGAAAATGATTTGCGGAATTATAACGAGAACCTTGAGAGAGCCAAAAAGCAGCTTGATGAGAACAATCAGGACGGAGAAGGCGAGAACGGAGAAGACACGGACGAAGAATATGATGATTATTCCGATGATTACATCGGCGATTATATCGGCGATTCGTACGATGAGTCTCCCAATGCCCGGGAAGAGCAGAGAAAGCGGGACGAACAGCGCATGTTCCGGATTGTCGGAGTCGCTGACACGGACGAGCTTGTAATCTATGTGAATGATGATATCTTCGTGGATTCTGCAGCGATGAAAGAGCAGCCCGCAATCAAAGATATTGCCCGTGATTATGACAGGATTTGCTTCTTCTCGAACAATCCGGAGAAACTGTACGATGATCTGTGTGGGATGAACAACGATGTCGGCATCGTTGAGAGCGGCTATATGGAGATGAAGTGGGAGATGGAAGATGCGAAAGCATCCATGTCAGCTATGCTTTCCATTCTGGTTGTTCTGATTATCATTCTGGCGGTCTGCATTTATTTCATCATGCGTTCGATGAATATGAACAGAATGAAGGAAATCGGAATTTACCGTGCCATCGGTGTTTCGAGAAAGAATATCCTGTTCCGGTTCTGTGTGGAAACGGCCGTGATCACGACACTATCGGCGACAATCGGATATCTGATCGGCTCCGGGCTGATCTTTTACATGAGGAGAATGAGTTCTAAGATTGATTCTTTCCTGTATTATCCCTGGTGGAGCGCTTTGGCGGTACTTGCGCTGATCTATGTGATCTGCCTGTTCAGCGGAACCCTTTCGATTCGTTCCCTGCTGAAGAAGACTCCTTCCGAGATTATGGCAAAATACGATATTTAAGCTTTCTACTAAGGCGCTCCGGTTATCCGGGGCGTCTTTTTTTCGTTGTGAGCGAAAACGGTTTACGTGAAACGGAATATTATTGCATTTTCCTGTTGACAAATGAAATTTACAAGTGTATAGTAATGACAGTAGTAATTTACTACTATAACTCGACTGAGGACAATGTTATGTTAGAGAAAAGAAATGCAGACGGCCTGACCGAAGAGGAATTCCTAAAGGCATATCGCCCCGGCGATTACGAGCGGCCTTCCGTGACCGTGGACATCCTTCTTCTTCGCATGAAGAAAGACCTGTCCTGCCTGCAGACACTTCTGATCCGCAGAAAGAACCATCCGTACATCGGCTGCTGGGCACTTCCGGGAGGATTTATCGAGATGGATGAGTCCGCATACGAATCGGCCTGCAGGGAACTGAAAGAGGAAACCGGTATCGAAGGAATCTACCTGGAGCAGCTGTATACGATGAACCAGCCGGACCGGGATCCGCGGATGCGTGTGATCGATATCTCGTATACGGGACTGATTCCGTATGACGACCAGAAGGAAGCGGAAGCCGGAGACGACGCGGAGGACGCAGGCTGGTTTGATATCTCCTTTACCAAAGAACGCATACGGCTTTCCAGTTCGGAGAAGAACGTATCAATTGAATATGCACTTACGGAGAAGGCGTTTCAAAACGGTATTATCGTTGTAAGAAATTACGTGCCGGAGTCCGTCAGTGAAGACCGGCTCGCATTTGACCACTCCGAGATCGTACTCGAGGGTCTTATGAAACTTCGGAACAAAGTGCTTCTTTCGGATTGCGCGTTCAACCTCGTGCCGAAGGAATTCACGCTGCCGGATCTGCAGAAGGTATATGAGATCATTCTCGGAACGGACCTTTATAAGGCCAACTTCCGGGATAAGATGGCAAGCAAGGTGGAAGCATTACACTATGTGGCAAAGCCGATTTCCGGAAATCGTGTCGCCAATGTGTATAAGTATAAAGAGCAGCAGGCGTGAGACACGACGGCTTTCGGAAGCAGAAATGCCGGACGGCCGTTTATTGAATGCACACGCCGCTGTATCAAAAAGGAGGATTAGACGATGAAGAAACTGTTGATCGTAGTCGATATGCAGAAAGACTTCGTGGACGGTGCTTTGGCGAACCCTTATGCGCAGGCAATCGTTCCCGCAGTAACGGAATTTGTAAAAAACTGGAAAGACGATATCCTGTTTACAAGAGATACGCATACCGAAGCCTATATGGATACGCTTGAGGGAAAGAAGATCCCGGTCATCCACTGCGTGAAGGGAACACCCGGATGGGAGATCATTGACGAACTGAAGCCTTATGTGAAGGACGTCATCGACAAGCCGGTGTTCGGTTCGTGGGAACTCGGCGAACGGGTAAAGGCAGCCGGTTATGACGAGGTGACGCTGATCGGCGTCTGCACCGGAATCTGTGTGATCAGCAACGCGTCGATCGTCCGGGCCGCCAGTCCCGAAACCAATGTAAAAGTGATGAAGGACTTATGCGCCTGCATTACCCCTGAAACGCACCAGACTGCGTTAGATGCGATGAAAACGTTCCAGGTGGACGTTCTATAGTATTTGCCGGAAAATATCATTTAGGAGGATTTCACGATGAAACTCGACAGAATTATCAATTCCCTTTTGGAGACCGACCTTTACAAATTTTCCATGGGACAGGCAATCTACCATCAGTTCAGCGACTATAAGACGACCTGGTCTTTCAAATGCCGGAATACGGATGTGCATTTTACACCCGAAATGGTGCAGGAGATCAAGGACCAGATTCTTGCATATTGCGACCTTCGGTTCAACGAGGACGAACTTGAGTACCTGCATAACATCCGCTGGCTGAAAGGCTCCTATGTGGATTTCTTAAGACTTTGGAAGCCCAGATTCCTTGATTTTGAAATTACGACCGATGCGGAATGCGGTCTTTCCATCGAAACCCGCGGTACGTGGCTTAATACGTCCATGTATGAGATTCCGACGCTTGCCATCGTGAATGAAGTATACTTCCGGATGCAGTATGATTATCCAAAGCTGATGAAGAGCTTCAACGAGAGGCTTGAGGCGAAGGCAAAGGCGGTTGAGGACGGCACGTTTATCCTCGGCAATTATTCCGAGTTCGGTCTTCGAAGAAGACTTTCCGCAGAGGCCCAGGAGGCTGCCGTTAAGCGCCTTGCCGTAGTGAAGTCCGCGAAGTCCCATTTCGTCGGAACTTCCAATGTGTATCTTGCGAAAAAATACGGCTTGATGCCCGTCGGTACGATGGCGCATGAGTGGATCATGTGCGTCGGACAAGGCACGCATCGCCATAATCCGGCATACTCCAATTACTATGCGCTTGACGCATGGGTAAAGGAATACGGCGTATTGAACGGAACCGCTTTGACGGATGCGATCACGACCGACTGCTTCCTGCGCGACTTCGACCTTACCTACGCTACGCTTTTCAGCGGCGTGCGTCATGACAGCGGCGATCCGTACGAGTGGGGCGATAAGATGCTTGAGCATTACGCAAAACTCGGCATTGACGGCTCCCAGAAGACGCTTCTCTTCAGCGACAGCCTTGATTTCGAGCGTGCGGACAAGCTGTACCGCTACTTTAGCGGCAAAGCAAAGGTTGCATTCGGTATCGGAACTTATATCGCCAATGATACCGATGTTCCGCCTCTCAATATCGTTATGAAGACGACTGCCTGCAACGGCAACGATGTCGCAAAGATTTCCGATTCCGAGGGCAAAGGCCTTTGCAAGAATCCGGAATACGTCGATTACCTGCAGCGAAGCATTAACTGGCGTATGACCCACGAAAGCAAACCGATCACGGACTGGGAAGTACCCGGTAAGGACCGGTAAAACAAAGGAGAATGAAAAAACGCTTCATCCGTAAGATGAGGCGTTTTTTTGGTCTTTCTGTTCAGAAGGGCAATGATTTCAGAGTGACAGAAAGGATTGTCCTGTGGTATAATGACTGAAATGACGATTCCGGGCATTTGATTTCAAGGAACAACAGAAAGGAATGGAAGCGAAGAATCGGTTCCTCCATTACGGATACCGGCAATGCACTTGAACCGGATGAACTGGAAACCTGGAGCAGGAATATCAACGCAGAGGAACTTCGTAACTATATCATGACGGTCGGAAAGAATACCAGACGGATACTGTCGCATTTGTCGCTAAGACAGATCAAATCCATGGTACCGGAGGAATGGGTTATGCGGATTTTAGAAGAAGGCGGCGTGACTACGGATTTCCGCTCGGTTTGGCTTTTAGTGTTCTGGGGCAGGCTGACTGTCGGCGGCATGATATTAACGCCGATGACTTCGCATCACATGATGCATCTGCCTACAAGCGTTGAATATATTCTGAACTCGGGAGACTGAGTTTTTGAATCTGACGAAATCTTTACAATAATTTTACATGAAACACCCAATAATTTCCCTTCGTTATGTGTCTATAGGATAGATGCGGACAAGGAGGCAAAGAAATGACGCCATCAGAATGTGAAAGAATCTACAACGAAGCCTATCGGGCGGTTTACTGGACGGCCATGTCGCTTCTCGGAAACGAAGCCGAAGCAGAAGATGTGGTGCAGGATACTTTCGTGACTTTGCTCGAATCCTATGACACGTTACAGGATAAGACTAAAGTGGTTCCGTGGCTGAAGAAGATTTGCGCAAACAAATGCCTGAATCTTCTTTCGAGGACGAAGACGGACTCGGTGGAACAGGAATTCTTTGACGACGCGGAATACGTTCCTGAGGATTTTCTGCCGGAATCCATCGTGGAGTCGGAAGAACGACGAAAGATTATCATGGATATCATCAACCGGTCATTATCGGAAGATGTCCGGAGAACCATCATCTTATTCTACTTTGACGAGATGAGCACGCAGGAGATTGCCGATGCGATGGGAATCCCGCAGGGAACCGTTCTGTGGCGTCTTAATTTTGCTCGAAAGAAGATTAAGAGGGAGGTTGAAAAATATGAGAAAGAAACTGATACGAAACTGCATGTTGTGGCTTTGCCGTTCTTAGCTTTGTTATTTATGAAAGAGGCCGAGATGGTGCCCTTACGGCCCATGCCTGCTTCACTCGCTGAACTGTCCGCATCTGCCGGGGCTTCCATGGGGGAAGCCGGAACTTCGATTGCTGCTGAAGCAATCAGGAAAGGGACAGGGATTATGATGAAGAAGCTTCTTATAGTTTTACTTTCAGTTGTTTTGGTCGGTGCGGCTGCGGCCGGAATCTATTTTGTTACAAGAAACGAGGAGGAAGGAAGTTCAGGCAGTAAAAGCAGAAGAGATAAGAAAAAAACAGAGTCTTTATTAAACGGTGAGGACGGTGTGCCCGGTGAAGACGGGGAATCCGATTCGAATAACCCAAACGGTAACGGAAAAGGAGCCGCCAAAGGCGGAAATTCCACCGGCGATGTTGAGCCTGAGTTCGGAACGGAAGAATACTGGCTCAGCCAGATGTTTTTGATTGATGTAAACGATGAGGCTACGCTCCGAAGAATTATTGATACGCTTTTCAACTGTGAGCCGAAGCTCGGGGAAGACAAGCATATCCTTTATGACAAGGTTGTGGCATCCATCGGAAGGAAACCGATGAGCACCGGCATGTGGTGTAATCATAATACCTTTGATTTTGAGTTTTCTTTTAAAAACGGCTATGTGGGATATGACCGTTTGTGGGATTTCGGATACTGGAATTATGAAACAGAACCGAATCCGTCTGTTACCGACCCCGGAAAGGTTATTTCTTATGAGGATAATCCGGTTAATCCGAAGAGAAAGGGCGCGGGCGGCATCCTGTTTCTGATCTATGACGAGGATCGTGCACAGAAAGTATTCCGGTTCTGCTGCGACTACATTACGGAATACTATGCGAAGTACAATCCGGGGGTGGAGAACGATTTCCTTGGATTCCCCGGATATTGTCTTACATGGGGAGACGGGGTCATGGAGTACTATGCGTACGTGCGCATCCGTTATGAGGATTACGACGATTCATGGGAGATTTATCTGGAGAATTATTTCGATGATCCCGAACTGATGGCTGCATTCGATGAACTGAATAAGCCTGCGGATCAGAAAGAGCAACAGGCTGAATAGCATTTATAACTAAGCGGACAAAAGATCAAAATAAAAGTAACGCGCGAAAACTTTTTCGCGCGTTACATGTTTTCCCGGGTCCTAAATTGCTGTTACAGAGAAGCGGCAAGTCTTTCCCGGATGGCTTTAATGAAGTCTGCGGAATTCACCGGAGTGCTCTTATAGCCTTCGCTTACAAGGCCGGAGAGATCCTTCGTCATGATGCCGTCGTCGAGCGTCTTGATCACGGCAGCTTCGAGTTTATCGGCAAATGCCATAAGGTCGTTAAGACCGTCCTTCTCGCCGCGCTTACGAAGAGCGCCGGACCATGCGAAGATCGTTGCAACCGGGTTCGTGGAGGTTTCCTCACCCTTTAAGTAGCGGTAATAGTGACGGGTTACAGTGCCGTGTGCGGCTTCGTATTCGTAGTTTCCGTCCGGGCTTACGAGTACGCTTGTCATCATTGCAAGAGAACCGAATGCGGTCGAAACCATGTCGCTCATAACGTCGCCGTCGTAGTTCTTGCAGGCCCAGATGAAACCGCCCTTAGAACGGATCACGCGTGCTACGGCGTCATCAATCAGCGTATAGAAGTAAGTGATGCCTGCATCCTCGAAACGATCTTTATACTCGTTATCGTAAATCTCCTGGAAGATATCCTTGAAACGGTGATCATATTTCTTGCTGATCGTGTCCTTTGTGGAGAACCAGAGGTCCTGCTTTACGGAAAGGGCATATTCAAAGCAGCTTCTTGCGAAGGAATCAATGGAAGTGTCCTTGTTGTACATTCCCTGCAGAACACCGGGGCACTCGAAATCGTAAATGGTCTCACGAAGCTCGGTTCCATCCTCTCCGGTGAAGAGAAGCTCTGCCTTACCGGGGCAGGGGATACGGAACTCGGTGTTTTTATAAACATCGCCGTAAGCGTGACGGGCGATCGTGATCGGCTTCTCCCAGGTGCGAACGTTGGGCTTGATGGAATCGATCATGATCGGGGCACGGAATACAGTACCGTCAAGAATGGAACGGATCGTGCCGTTCGGGCTCTTCCACATCTGGGTGAGGTTGTATTCGGTAACACGTTGTGCGTTCGGGGTGATCGTAGCACATTTGACGGCAACGCCGTACTTCTTGGCAGCATAGCTTGCATCAAGCGTAACCTGGTCCTTCGTGCGTTCCCGCTCCGGAAGGCCGAGGTCATAATATTCCGCCTTGAGGTCTACGAAAGGAAGGATCAGTTCGTCTTTGATCATCTTCCAAAGGATGCGGGTCATTTCGTCGCCGTCCATCTCCACGAGGGGAGTGGTCATCTGAATCTTAGCCATATATAACTCCTTATTCTGTCGCCGCCCGAAAGGGCAGCCTCTTTTCTCTGCCACCCGAAAAAGTGGCGTGTTCTTTCGGAAAATATGATTACTTATTCTGTTCCGCGTAGTAATTGATCAGACAGCCGTCAAGGATGATCGTCTTCTCATCGGGGGTAAGACCTTTGATAAGAAGCGTGATATCGTCAATCGAACCGTCTTTCTTAAGTACTTTTGCGGCAAATGTTTCGTTTCCGTTTTTGATTCCCTCGCGAACGTTCGGAATGAATACGCAGTCGCCTTCCTCGTAAGGAAAGTCAGCGCCCTCGGGAAGGGTAAACGGCAGGATGCCCCAGTTGATGCAGTTGCTGCGGTAACGCTTGGTTGCGTACTCATAACAGATGTTGGCATAGCCTCCGAGCACCTTCTGACAGGATGCAGCCTGCTCACGGGCGGAGCCGTCACCGGGACGGTTTGCAAATACGCAGGAACCGTACTGGGTGTTCCCAAGAAGTTCCGCTGCATTGCCGAAGCGGGAGAGGATGCGAACAAGCTCTTCGGGAGCCTTGCCGTCTCTTCTTTCAAGGTCAAGTGCATGAATCGCCTTGCTGCGTCCTACATACTCGGGCACGCGGCGGGAAAGGGCAAATTCGGAAAGACGGAGCGGGTTACTGCGGTAAGAACTGGTCTCGCCGGAAGGAATCAGCTCGTCGGTGGTCGTTACCGGATCGCGGATGACGGCGGCAAGTTTTACAAGCATGTTGTCGGTCAGTGCCTCCATCTTCGGCCAGTCGGTGATGTTCGGTCCGAGGATGAGCTCCGCATTCGGATCCGCTTTGCCGTACCCGTAATAGAGACGGTTCTCGTATACGGTCTTATCGAAGTGGTAAGGATGATTCGGTACTTCGTATTCGATATCGGTTGCAGCGGTAATTACGCCGCCGTTTAAAGCGGTAGCCGCAATGCTTCTTGCATCCATCAACGCTACGCCGCAGATCTGGCCCTCACCGGGCTTACTGCCTTCACGGTTCGGGAAGTTACGGGTTGTATGACGAAGCGAGAGACCGTCGTTCGCGGGAACGTCGCCTGCGCCGAAACAGGGGCCGCAGAAACTGGGTTTTATGATTGCGCCGGCCTTCAGAAGTTCGCTGGTAGCGCCGATTTTGGTAAGTTCCAAACTTACGGGTACGCTGGTCGGATATACGCTTAAGGAGAAATAGCCGTTGCCACAGCTGTGATCCTTAAGGATGGCGGCAGCCTCGTCAATATTGTCAAACAGTCCGCCGGAGCAGCCTGCGATGACACCCTGGTCGGCGTATACTTTGCCGTCACGGACTTTATCGGTCAAATGGTAGGAAACACCCTTGAACTTCGCGGCGGCTTCCTTCTCGACACCGGCAAGAATTTCGGAAGCGTTAGCAACAAATTCATGGATCGTGTATGCATTGCTCGGATGGAACGGAAGCGCGATCATGGATTCCGCTTTCGAAAGGTCGACCGTGATCATGCGGTCATAGTAAGCGCCCTCGCCGGGAGCCAGCTTTTTATAGCATTCCGGACGCTGGTGTGCCTGATAGAAGCCTTCCGTGATCTCGTCGGTCTCCCAGATGGAGGAAAGACAGGTGGTCTCGGTCGTCATAACGTCAATGCCGTTACGGAAGTCGATCGGAAGGTTCTTGAGTCCGGGACCGGCAAATTCCATCACGCGGTTCTTAACAAAACCGTTTGCAAACGTTGCCTTTACAAGAGCAAGGGCAATGTCGTGAGGACCGATACCGCGCTTCGGCTTACCGGTTACATATACGAGAACAACCTCGGGCATATCCAGGTCCCAGGTGTTCTTAAGAAGCTGTTTTACAAGCTCGGGGCCGCCTTCGCCGACACCCATCGTGCCGAGTGCACCGTAACGGGTATGGGAATCGGAACCGAGAATCATGTTTCCGCAGGCTGCCAGTTCTTCTCTTGCATAGGAGTGAATAACGCTCTGGTTGGCAGGAACATAGATGCCGCCGAACTTCTTCGCTGCGGAAAGACCGAATACATGGTCATCCTCATTGATCGTTCCGCCGACAGCGCAAAGCGAGTTGTGGCAGTTCGTCATCGCATAGGGGAGCGGGAACTCGGTAAGTCCGCTTGCACGTGCGGTCTGGATGATGCCGACATAGGTAATGTCATGGCTTACCATGGCATCAAAACGGATCTTTAACTTGCCGGCATTTCCGGAAGTATTATGCTTTTGTAAAATGGAATACGCGATGGTTTTCTTACGGCCTTCTTCACGGTCCCCGGAAGCGTCCGAAACCGGTACGCCGTTTCTTAGGAACACGCCGTTGTCGTTCAGTGTAATCATGGGGTTTCCTCCTTAAGGATAACTTCAAGTTTGCATACGGAATTAATTATAGAAAATACCGCCGTTTCTGTCAACAAAAAAGGGGCCTTCGGAGAGGGATTTTTCATGCCCGAAAGCCCCGGTTTTTTGGTTAAAATGCACAGTTTTTCATTTTTGTGTAAAAAGCAAATGACAAAGAAACAAAAGTATGATATAGTCTATATGTCGGCAAGATACTACAAAATGTTGTAGTTAATACGATTTGGGAGTCGTATTTTTCGGATTCTGCCGAAGAGGAGAATACTGTCGGACACGGGAGGGTTTACCATGGGTGTGACCTCGGTTGTAAAGCATTGCGTAATGCCTAAGGATATGTATCTCGCAAAGATGTGGAAGAGCGAGAATGTTGTGATCGGTGATACGACATATCAGATTGTTGTTTCGCCCGCTTCCAAAAAGAACGGGGCCGTTCAGTTTCATGTTGCGGCGCTGAAGGAAGGGGAAGTTGTGACTTTTGAGAACCTCAATACGAATCTGTATGAGGTCACCGTTCGGAAATATTTGGATGAATTGAACGAAAGACTTTCCAACGTTATGGAGGAGCAGGTTCGCTGGATCCATACCGGAAATCATGATATTTATGTTTCTTATGGCGGCCGGGAGCAGTGGGATGAGAGCGAATCTCCCATGCAGACGGGCATCCGTATCATTCTGATGGTAAAGAACGTCGAGAATATGGATGCACAGGAGGAAGAGCGCCTCAGAAAGATCTTAAAAGGGGAGCTTGTGGAATGGATGGAATCCGTGATCATGGATAAGCCCGCCATTCAGAAGACGAAAGCGGATTACGAAAACGATCTTGTCCGGGTTGTGGATATTTCCATGATCCCGCATGATAAAACGGTATTTAATCCCGTTCCGATCATGACGGTATTAGGACTGTTACTTGCCATCCTCGGCGTATTTTTCGCAGAGTATCAGTTCTTTCAGGTCGGCGCCATGATCATAGCCGCATATGCCGCGGTCAGAAGCCATCAGAAGGGCGAGAAGGCGTATATGTATCTGAATGCTTTTGTATCCGCTATTTCCCTGTTCTTCATTTATTACGGATACGTTCATTCATAACAGGGGAATATGGCTAAGTCAGTATACCAGAAACTGAAAATTTTATATTTGTTAAAGATTCTGTGGGAAGAAACCGATGACAGTCACAGCCTGTCCATGGAGGAGATCATCCGCAAGCTCGGTTCCTTCGGCATTGAGGCCGAACGGAAGAGCATTTATGACGATCTTGCCATGTTGGAGCAGTTCGGATTTGATATCTTCAAAGAGAAGAACGGACGCACCACCGGGTATTCCCTCAGCAGTCGCGACTTTTCGGTCGGGGAGCTGAAACTGCTTGTAGATGCAGTACAGTCTTCCCGATTTTTGACGAAAAAACGCTCCGAGGAACTTTCCGCGAAGCTTGAGAAGATGTTAAGCCGTTACGAGGCGTCGCTGCTTAAGCGGCAGGTGAGGGTTGCAGGGCGCGTGAAAATGATGAACGAGAACATCTTCATCAACATCGACGTCATCTATTCCGCCATCGCCGAAGACCGTGCGATTTCGTTTACCTACCTTGAGTGGGATGCAAAACGGAATCTGGTACCGAGAAAGGACGGCAATAAGGAACGGATCAGTCCCTGGGCGCTTGTCTGGGACAACGAATTCTATTATCTGGTTGCCTATGACCCCGAGAAGGACGACCTGCGTCATTACCGGGTTGACAAGATGCGCTCCGTTAATGTGTTGGATGTGCCGCGGGAGGGCAGGAACGTGTTCGACGCCGCCGAAGCGGAAACCTATGTGGAACAGCGCTTTTCCATGTTCGCAGGTGAAAAGAGCGTTGTATGCGCAGAGTGCGGAAAGGCCAATCTGGGCCCGTTTATCGACCGTTTCGGGGAAGATATTTCCATCATCGGAAAAGGGGAACGGTTCCGGCTCCGGTTTCATGTTGCCGTGACCGATGTGTTCTTCGGATGGATTGCCGGGCTTGGGGAAGATGTAAAGATTGTGGAACCGAAAGAGGTCAGAGACGATATGGCGGTATTTGCCGAACGATTACAAAAAAGACATGAGGACCGCAGCGTGCGGGCGGTGATTTTCGATCTCGGAAACGTATTGGTGGACTTCCGGTATGATGCATATATGAACGAAATCGGTTTTGATGAGGAAACCGCGCAGTTCTTCAGGGATCACATCGTGCTTTCGGACCTTTGGAAGAAGATGGACCGGGGGCTTTATACGATTCCGGAGGCATCCGATATTTTGGCAAAACAGTATCCGGCATATGAGAAGCCAATCCGTGTCTTTTTTGACAACATCGAGGGAATCATCCGGACCTATGAAGATTCCGAACGGATCATTAAAGGGCTTAAGAAGTCCGGATACGAAGTTTATATTCTGTCAAACTATCCCGAAGATCTGTATGCGATGCATCAGCCGATCCTCGGGTTTATCCGGGAAACCGACGGAGCAGTCATTTCGGCACTCGAAAAGACCGCAAAACCCGATGAGGAGATGTACCGGCTGTTGCTTGACCGGTATCATCTGAAGCCCGAAGAATGCGTATTCTTAGATGACCGCGAGGACAATCTTGCGACGGCCGTGAATCTAGGCATCCGCGGAATTCTCGTAAATCATCGTAAGGAAGCCTTCCGGTCTTTGTACGAGTATCTGCTGGTTTGCGGGAAGTACGGTGAAGCCGCATGCCTTAGCGACGGCGACGGATACGCTGTTTGAGCGGTGGATCACGGCGAGTAACGGTTTGTCAAGCCGCGGGAGCATCCGCGCTAGAAACGCTTTCACGGCTGACGTTCCGATGCCCTGAGCTCTCATGTCGGGAGCCAGATAATAGGACAGGTTGTATGCTTTATCGGTCAGGTCGGATACTTCAACGGAAACCTGCCCTAAAAGGCGGTCGGAATCCTTTGCGGTATATGCACACATTGCAAGAGCCGGATTCATTCTCGTCATATGGATACTGTTTTGATAGAAATCGTGAAGTTCTTCATCGCTTAGGTTCTTTAGGTTTGAAGACAGGAGATAAGCCTCCCCCTGCATCTGTTTGTAAAGAGATTTATAATCTTCAAAACCGGGTGTGTAGAAGTCGTAATTGCCCGAGAAGAACAGAAGATGGCGGCTTTCCGTCAGGTAGTCGGCGATTTCCGAAAGGTCTTCGGCATACACTTCGCTGATGTCGGTGATGCATTCGCCGGTTTCCGGCCGGATGCCGTCGTGCTCGTAACCGATCACGAGACCGCCGTCGGCCTGCCATTTGCGGATCACATCCGCATCATCGGAAATCAGAATGTCGTTTTTTTGAGGCTTTTTGCCTTCATAAGGATATAAGAGAATTTCGCCGTCGGAAGCATTTTCGAGGAAGGCCGGAATCTCTTCGCTTTGCGGATTGGTAAATGAATAATAAAAATGCAGCATGACTTTGCCTCCTTGCCGGAATTAAGATAACACATTTTCCGGATCCGGACAAGGGAGCAAACGGCGGAAAAGGAAGGAAACCATGGAAATCGAACGGAAATTTCTGCTGTCCGGCCTGCCGGAATACTTTGACCGTTATGAAAAACTGGAAATGGAGCAGGGCTACCTGATTACACAGGGCTGCACGCTTCGGATCCGCAGGCAGAACGATACCTGTTTTCTGACATTAAAGCGGAAGGACCCCGCGCAGAAGGTATCGGGAATGATCATCAACGAAGAGTTTGAGACGGAAATCCCGGAGGCTTCCTATGAAGCATTAAAGCAGCTGGCCGTGAGCGGTTTTCTTACCAAAACCAGAACGCGGATTCCGTATCTCGGACATACGATCGAGGTTGACGAATTCCACGGAAGCCTTGAGGGACTGGTTTTTGCGGAAATCGAATACCGGGATGAGGCGGATGCCCGGACGCTTCCGGTTCCGACCTGGTTTTCAAAGGATGTTTCGGACGACCGCAGGTTTCGGAACACGCATCTGCTTTCGATGAGTGAGGAGGAAATCGAAGCGTTTCTTACGGAAATCAGCCGTTACGGGATGGTTTCCCGATAATCTACGGTCTGCGTAGGTATTCTGCGGCCGGATATTGTGAAAAAAGAAAAAGCGTCGTCTGTGACAAAACCTGTTACAGTCGGCGCTTTACTTACGAAAAATGCCACCGCTATAATTGAACCCTACTATCCTTTGGAGGTGAATTGGGGTATGATTGTATCATTTTGGTCACCGGTAAGGAATGAGTATGTCAGCTGTCTAGGGGTGTTGACGGCAATAGCCGGATGCAGGAATTTCCTGTGTAAGGTTGTGATGGCGGAAAATTATATCGGGCTTGACAACATCGGTCATTGTCTGTTCGGTGATACGTACAACCGAATGCGGCGGGACTATGACCGGTACCAGTCGGGGTTCTATGAACGGGGTGATTCTTTCCTGAAATACCTGCGAAAGAAAACCGGAAAAGCGGTCTGTCTCGGCAGAACGCTTGAGATCATGCAGGACCATCTGTATTACCTGCCGCTGAACCAGTGTCTTAGGAGCGATATTTACGAATACAGCTTCGAACGGGAATTCCCGGATATTCGGGATTTCAGCACGGCACATTTTGACTTTCTTTTCTTAAATACGGCCAGCAATGGCAACCTGAGTACGAAGACGCTTCTTAACGTCTGTGATCTGGCCGTGATCTGTCTGCCCGCTGCGGAGTGGGTATTCGAAATTCTTTTAGAGCGATATTCATCGCTGCTTTCCAAATCTTTGATCGTATTTTGCGGGGATCCGAAATCGGCTTTTTTAAGGCGCATGCGCAAGAAATACCCGGCCCACCGGGAAAGAATGCATTATATTCCGGTCACGGACGACCTGAAGGAAGCCATCCGCATCGGAAGGGTTTCCGATTTCGCCTATACACAGCGGAACGAAAACAACGAGCCGAACCGTCAGCTGGTCAGGCAGATCGGATACCTGGCATTTTCCGTAATGCGCCATGGGAAAAATGAGGAAAAGCTCCGTTATGAGGATATGCGGGACTTGTTTAAAGCGCGGAATACCGATCCCTTTGCAAAACAATACAGCCTCCCGGTTGCGCATTCTTATGTTGCGGAACGGGGAGACTGCATGCTATGAAAAATCAATTAGCGGGATTCGCCGAAGTAGAAGAGTGCCAGGGTTCCCGGACCGGAATGGGAACCGATGACGGGTCCGATATCACCGTACATAATCTCGCTGATGCCGAACCGTTTGGATACGAGCTCGCCGACGAACTTTGCGTCGTCCATGCTGTCTGCGTGGGAGATGAAGACGCGTACGTTTTTGTATTGTCCTACGGTTTCCTCCATTTTGTCCACCAGACTGGTGAGTGCTTTCTTACGGCCTCGTACGTTGAAGAGCGGAACAAGATGCCCTTCGTTATCCATATGAAGAACCGGTTTAACATTGATCAGAGTACCGAGAATTGCGGTCGTGCGGCTGATCCGTCCGCCGTTCTTCAGATATTTCAAATCATCAACAGTGAAAATGTGGCACACATGAAGCTTATTCTCTTCAAGCCACGAAACGGTTTCTTCGAGACTGCAGCCTTCGTCACGCTTGCGGACGGCACCGTCTACGAAAAGACCCTGTCCGAGGGAAGCACAGAGCGAATCCACAACGGCTATCTTACGGTCGGGGTATTCGTCCTTAAGCATTCCCGCTGCAATCTGTGCGTTGTTGCAGGAGCTGCTTAATCCGGAGGAAAATGCGATGTGCAAAACATCCTTTCCGGTATCCAGTACAGAGCGGAACGTCTTAAGAACCGTATCAATGTTGCTTGCCATTGTCTTCGGAAGCTCATTGTTCCGCATGCGCGTATAAAAAGATTTTAAATCGACGTGTTCTTTTTCTCCGAGAATGTTTACTCCGTCAAAGGTAAACGTCAACGGAATGATAACGATATCGTGGTCGGCCGAGTACCATGCGGGAAGGTCGGCTGTGGATTCAGTTGTAATAACGAAATCGGACATGAAAACCTCCATAAGAAGAAATGATTAACGGAATATCGGGATTCACATTAACCTTGTATGTAGTTTTTAAAACCACATTAGTTATCTTATCATATCAGTCCCAAACAAGCAAGAAGGAATTTTTAAAAAGTTGTGTTTCATTATCTGTAAAAAAATCTTTTCACGTAGGGGCTTTTGTGATATAATGCTTGACAGTCAGTGCATTTTTATGCCCAAACATAAGATGCACGTGTTAAGAGAGGGATGTGAACATGAAAGAAAGAAGTAACAAAAAGTCCGGATTTTGGGGTCTCGCGGTGATTATTCTGCTGCTGGCAGGCCTTGGTGTCTGGATGTTCTTCAGCTTTGAGTACAAGTTCGGATTCCGTCCGCAGGAAATCAAGCGCGGACTCGATCTGAGCGGCGGCGTAAGCATCACGTATGAGACGGTTGACAAGAATGCAACCGAGCAGCAGATGACCGACGCCCTTTCCAAACTCCAGAAGAGAGCGGAAGCGTTCTCCACCGAGAGTAATGTTTATTTGGAAGGAAGCCAGCGAATCAATGTCGATATTCCGGGTGCAAAGGATGCCCAGAAGGTTCTCGAATCACTTGGTTCGGCAGGTAAGATTTATTTTGTTTATGCAGAAGGCCCGAGCGGCAAAACCAATGTAAGTTACGCTGCTGACGGCACATATGTTCTTACACGGTCCATGGATGAAATCATTGCCGACGGAGATGCTCCGATTGACGGAACCATGGTCAGCAGAGCGGAAGGCGTAGCGATCAAGGAAGAGAGCGGCGCCATCCAGAACATCGTTTCCCTTGAGTTTACGGCATCCGGTGCCGGCGCATTTTATGACGCGACGTCCTGGTGCGCACAGCATAGCAATATGCAGAACCGTCTTGCCATCGTATTTGATAATGAAGTTCTCAGCTGCCCCGGCGTTAACTCCGGTATTTCCGGCGGTAAGGCGCAGGTAGAAGGCATGGAGTCTTTGGAAGAGGCGCAGAACCTTGCAACGTTCATCCGTATCGGTGCTCTTCCGGTTGAAATGCAGCCGATCCGTTCCAACATCGTCGGCGCAACCCTCGGAAGCAGAGCGCTTGAGACCAGCTTGATCGCAGGCATCATCGGATTTGCCCTTGTATGTGTGTTCATGATCATTATCTACCGTCTCCCCGGTTTTGTTGCTTCCCTGAGCCTGATTTTCTATCTCGGCATCATGGTTGCACTGCTTCTGCTGTTTGAAGTTACCCTGACGCTTCCCGGTATTGCCGGTATTATCCTGTCAGTCGGTATGGCGGTGGATGCCAATGTCATTATCTTTACCCGTATTCGTGAAGAGCTTGCAACCGGAAAGACGGTTCGTTCTTCCATCCAGCTTGGTTTCAGCAAGGCTACGTCCGCAATCGTTGACGGTAACATTACCACTTTGATCGCGGCACTGGTATTGTATTTCCTCGGTTCCGGCGTAATCAAAGGTTTTGCGATCACGCTCGGTATCGGTATTGTCGTATCCATGTTCAGCGGTCTGGTTATCACCCGTCTGATCCTGAAATGCTTCTACAACCTCGGTGCGGATTCCGTCGGAATGTACGGCGTAGCCAAGAAGACGAAGACGCTCAAGGTTGTTGAGAACTGGAAGAAGTATGTTGTGATTTCCGGTGCCATGATCATCATCTGCATCGTAATGCTGTTCGTAAACAGCAGTAAGATCGGCAACATCCTCAATTACGGTCTTGACTTTGTCGGCGGTTCGTCCGTTCAGGTTCGTTTTGACGGTGCCGTTCCTTCGCAGGGCGATGTGGAATCCCTTGTGAAATCAGCTATCGATGAGAACTGTTCCGTTTCCGAAGTTAAGGGCGAGAATGCCATCATTATTAAGACGAAGGCATTCCTTGAGGACGAAGGCAAGCTGAACGACCTCAAGCAGGCATTTATGGACAAATACGGCGTTGCGGAAGGCAACATCGAAACCGAGACGATCAGCGGAAGCGTTTCCGACGAGATGAAGAGCGACGCCATCAAGGCCGTTTTAATCGCGACGATCTGCATGCTGTTATACATCTGGATCCGGTTTAAGAACCTTGCATTTGCTTCCGGCGCGGTTATCGCACTCGTACACGACGTTCTCGTCGTACTTGGCGTTTATGCACTGTTCCGCGTAACGGTTGATACGTCCTTCATCGCATGTATGCTTACCCTTGTCGGTTACAGCATTAACGCGACCATCGTTATTTTCGACCGTATCCGTGAGAACCTGGCACTTACGGCAGGTTCCATAATGAAGAAGAAGGATGCACTTAAGGATGTTGTTAACCGAAGCATTTCCGAAACTTTTACGAGAAGTATCAATACTTCCCTGACAACGCTTCTTACGGTTGTGGTTTTGATCATCCTCGGCGTGGATTCCATCCGGATATTTGCAATTCCGCTTGCCATCGGTCTGGTTTGCGGTACCTATTCTTCCATTTGCCTGACCGGTACGCTCTGGTACGGCTTTAAAACGAAATTCGGCAAGAAGGCGTGATCCTTCGGGGCACGATTCGGAATGAAGAATGAAAATTAAGAACGAAAAATGGGTTATTAAAAGACGGGGCGGGGCCATGGAAGACATGGTCTCCCAGCTCGGCCTTACGCCGGCATTCGCCAGAATTCTCTGCGGAAGAGGATATGATTCCGCAGAGTCGGCGGCCGCCTTTTTGTACCCGGACGGCGCGGAACTGAAACCTGCGGAGGCTTTGCCGGATGCAGAACGGTTTTGCGCTTTTTTATTGCAGGCGAGAGAGAAAGGCGTCAGAGTCCGTGTAATCGGCGATTATGACGTGGACGGCGTAACGGCTACGTTTTTAATGACGGAAGGACTCCGCCGCTTCGGCATCGAGGCAGATTACCGGATCCCGGACCGCATTACGGACGGATACGGAATCAGCATCGGAATGGTGGAGGAAGCGGTAAAGGACGGAATCGGCCTTTTGATCACGGTCGATAACGGTATCGCAGCCGTGGAACAGGTTCGCCTTGCCAAAGAGAAGGGGCTTACCGTACTGATTACGGACCATCACGAGCCGCAGAAGGAGCTACCGCAAGCGGATGCGATTGTGGACTTTAAGGTCAATCCCGGCTACCCGGGAGATGCCGTTTCCGGTGCGGTCGTTGCGGCGAAGCTTGCCGATCTGCTCCTTAAAAAAGACGGGCAGGAAGGCTTCCTCTACGAATATATGGAAATCTTAGCCCTTTCAACGGTGGCCGATGTTATGGAACTGACGGGGGAGAACCGCGTCATCGTGAAAAAGGGACTTGCAAAACCGTTAGAATTCTGGAATACCGGTCTTAGATGTCTGGCGGTAGCCAATGGCTTGAAAACCGAACCGAAGGCTTATTCCCTCGGATTTGTCCTTGCACCGTGCATCAATGCTCTGGGACGGCTTAAGAAGGCCGATCCGGGCGTGGCGCTTTTAAAGGAGCAGAACGAAGACGAGGCCATGCGGCTTGCGGAATCCCTTGTGGCGGCCAATGGCGTCCGGAAGGATATGACGGCCCGGTCCATCGAAAAAGCCTGTCAGGAGATTGACGAAAGGGCTGACGAAGAAATTCTGCCAATCGTATATGTTTCGGAGGACTGTCATGAGAGCATTGCCGGAATCGTTGCCGGCAAATTGCGCGAACGCTATTATGTACCCGCAATCGTGTTATGTAAGAGCGAAGAATATCCGGATCTTTTGAAGGGATCCGGACGCAGCATCGAAGAATATAACATTTTCGAGGGGCTGCAGGCCTGCAGCGAATATCTTGTGAAATACGGCGGACATTCCCAGGCGTGCGGGCTTACTCTTGAGGCCATGAATCTCGAGGCATTTCGTACGAAGCTGTGGGAGCATTTCAAACAAAACGGGGAAGGCGGAACAGAGAAGATCGTAATCGATCTTGTGCTGAATTTTGCCGACCTTTCCGAGCAGTTTATTGCGGAGATGGGCCGTATGGAGCCCTTCGGCAAAGGAAACCCGAAACCGGTGCTAGCCTCCCGCAATGTTATAATCCGTAAGATCAGTCATTTCGGCCGTTCGGTAAGATATACGCGATTCCTTCTCGAGGATGAGCAGGGCAGCCGTATTCAGGCCGTCTATTTCGGCAAATCCGACGAAATCATCGCCGATCTTATAGAACAGTTCGGTCAGTCGGCGGTGGACGAAGCTTATGCGGCGCGGGGAACGATGCGGTTTCATATTCTTTTCTCGGCGCAGAAGAGCAGCTACAGCGGCGAAATCGAACTGACGCTTGAGCATTATCAGTTTCCGCAAAACAACTGAACCGTATGCTTTTCAAAGCGTATCCGGAAGGGATTTTCGGTTGCGGGAAAGGACCTCTTGTGGTAAGATGTCTATGACCTTTTAATGTCATAACGGAAAGGAGAACAGTATGTTATTTGAAGGGCGTATCGTATTGAAGGGCGGTCATATTGTTGACCCTGCATCCGGGATTTCCGAGGTGATGGATATCCGTATGGATGACGGGATCATTCTCGATATTGAAAAAGACATTAATCCGCATCCCGAAGATCAGGTGATCCGGTGCGACGGACATTACATTTTCCCCGGTTTTGTAGATCTGCATGTGCATTTCCGCGATCCCGGCCAGACTTATAAAGAAAAACTCGAAAGCGGCTCTAAGGCGGCGGCTGCCGGCGGCTATACCGCGGTATGTCCGATGCCGAACACGGTGCCCGCAACGGACAGTATGGAGAAGATTTCCATGCTCTTAAAACGTGCACAGGATGAGGCGGTTGTGAATATCTTCCCGATTTCCGCAATCACAAAGGATCAGGCCGGAAAGGAGCTGGTCAACATCCCGAGCGTACGGCTCGCCGGAGCGGTAGCGCTTTCCGAAGACGGCAAATCCGTCATGGATATCGCTTTGTACGAGAAGGCCATGAAGATCGCTGCCAAGGAGAACATTCCGATCTTTGCGCACTGCGAAGAGAAGAATCTTGTTGCCGGCGGCGTGATCAATGAAGGAGCAAAGTCGGAGGAACTCGGACTTCCCGGAATCAGCAACGCCGTTGAGAATATCATTACCGCAAGAGATATCTTTCTTGCCGGCGAAACTGGTGCAAAGCTGCATCTGTGCCATTGTTCGACGAAGGAAAGCGTTGCGCTTGTCCTTCTTGCCAAGAAGCTCGGCTACCATGTGACGGCCGAAGCCTGTCCTCATCATTTTGCACTCTGCGACGAGGATATCAAGGGCAATGATGCCAATTACAAGATGAATCCTCCGCTTCGCAGCAAGGAAGACATGCATGCGATCCGCGAAGGCCTTAAGCAGGGCATTATCGACTGTATTTCCACCGATCATGCACCGCATGCGGAAGAGGAAAAGGAAGAAGGCTTCTTCAAGGCTCCGTTCGGTATCACAGGCCTTGAGACCGCATTTGCCTTAAGCTATACAACACTTGTACTCGAAGGCGGCATGAAGCTGATCGACCTGATCCGGCTTATGAGCACCAATCCCGCGAAAATGATCGGTTACCGCGGCGGCTCGATTGCTGTCGGAAAGCCTGCGGACCTGGCAGTTTGTTCGTTAGAGCCGATGGTGGTTGATAAGAATGCATTTGTCTCCATGGGACACAATACGCCGTTCCACGGCAGAAAACTGTTCGGTAAGGTGCTGCGTACGTTCGTAAACGGACGCATGGTATATCAGAATCCGGACTGCGACGTACTTTTCTAAAAGGAGAAAACCATGATCAAAAAACTGATTCAGGAAATTGTCAAAAAGGATGCTCCGATTGTTGTCGGCCTTGATCCGATGCTTTCGTACATTCACGATTTCATAAAAGCGGACGCCTTCGCAAAGTACGGCGAGACGTTGGAGGGTGCCGCTGAGGCGGTATGGCAGTACAATAAGGCACTTGTTGATGCCATCTATGATCTGATCCCCTGCGTAAAACCCCAGATTGCGATGTATGAGCAGTTCGGAATCCCCGGGCTTGCCGTATATCAGAAGACGGTAGCATATTGTAAGGAGAAAGGCCTTGTTGTCATCGGCGACGTAAAGCGCGGCGATATCGGGTCCACATCGGCAGCATATGCGACGGCGCATCTCGGAACCATTACCGTCGGTTCAAACACGTATGCTCCTTTCGATGAGGATTTCGCAACGGTTAACCCGTACCTTGGTTCGGACGGCGTAAAGCCTTTCATCGATGTCTGCAACCGGAACGACCGCGGAATATTTCTCCTCGTTAAGACGTCCAATCCCAGTAGCGGCGAGTTCCAGGACCGCTTGATTGACGGCTGTCCGCTTTACGAGCGGGTTGCCGAGAAGGTCAATGAGTGGGGTAGTCTCAGCATGGACGGAGATTACAGTAATGTCGGCTGCGTGGTCGGCGCCACCTATCCCGATATGGGACGCGTGCTCCGGGAAGTTATGCCGAAGGCATACATCCTTGTGCCCGGTTACGGCGCGCAGGGCGGAACGGCCGACGGACTGAAGCCGTACTTCAATAAGGACGGTCTCGGCGCAATCGTTAATTCGTCCCGCGGAATCATTGCCGCATATAAGAAGGAGCCTTATCTGAGCCGTTTCGGCGAAAAGGGCTTCGCGGATGCCGCAAGACAGGCCGTGATCGATATGAAGAATGACATCAACGGAGCCGTTTTCGGACGGTAAATGACCGATTGGTGTTGCATTTTCCGTAAGATTGTTATATATTTTGATACAAATTTCGTGTAGTTCTAAAGGAGTTACGAGTTATGGCTGCTTATGATTATTCCGCCATTGAAAAGAAATGGCAGAAGTACTGGGAGGAGCACGAGACGTTTAAGACGGACGTGTGGGATTTCTCGAAACCGAAATACTATGTGTTGGATATGTTCCCGTATCCGTCGGGCGTAGGCCTTCATGCAGGTCATCCCGAAGGATATACCGCTACGGATATTATGTCCCGTATGAAGAGAATGCAGGGCTACAACGTCCTTCATCCGATGGGATATGACTCCTTCGGACTTCCGGCGGAGCAGTATGCCGTTACGACCGGACATCATCCGAACGGATTTACGCAGGAGAACATCAAGACCTTCGGAAAGCAGCTTCGGGAACTCGGATTTGACTATGACTGGTCGAAGATGATCGCGACCTCGGATCCTGAGTATTATAAATGGACCCAGTGGATCTTTAAGCAGTTGTATCTTGCCGGCTATGCTAAATACATCGACATGCCGGTTAACTGGTGTGAAGAGCTCGGAACCGTTCTTTCTAACGATGAGGTTATCGACGGCAAGAGTGAGCGCGGCGGCTATCCGGTTGTCCGTAAGAACATGAAGCAGTGGGTTATTGACCAGCCTGCATTCGCAGAGCAGCTGTTACAGGGCCTTGAGGAGATTGACTGGCCCGAATCCACGAAACTCATGCAGCAGAACTGGATCGGCAAGTCCACCGGTGTTGAGGTAAAATTCCAAATCGTCGGAGGCGGGGAGTTCTCTATCTTTACGACCTGTATCGAGACGATTTACGGTATTACCTTTATGGTTCTTGCTCCCGACGGAGAGATTGTAAAGACGCTTCTTGACCGCGTACAGAACCGCGCGGAGGTTGACGCTTATATTGCGGAAACGCTTAAGAAGAACGACATGGACCGTACCGAGCTCAACAAGACGAAGTCCGG
Organism: uncultured Lachnoclostridium sp.; assembly: GCA_946402335.1. Taxonomy (GTDB): domain Bacteria; phylum Bacillota; class Clostridia; order Lachnospirales; family Lachnospiraceae; genus ISDg. Next base: position 53,809 of record CAMIWE010000003.1, on the reverse strand, counting down.
CTGCGAGCTGAAGGGCGTTACCTGTATCAATCCCGTAAACGGCCGCGAAGTTCGCATGTTCATCGGTGATTTCGTACTTGCCAATTACGGAACCGGTGCCGTTATGGCGGTTCCTTCCCATGACCAGAGAGACTTTGAATATGCAATTGCGCACAATATCGATATGCTTCAGGTAATCGATGGCGACGAGAAGCTCGGCCACGTTGACGTAAGCGGCCAGGCTTTCGAAAAGGGTGATTATCTCGGAAAAGGCTACCGCCTGATCAATTCCGAGGAGTTCACCGGACTGACTGTTGAGGAAGCCAAGGAAGCCATCACCTCAAAGCTTGAGAAGATGGGCGTAGCAAAGCGTACCGTCAACTATCATTTCCGTGAATGGATTTTCGCCCGTCAGCGTTACTGGGGCGAGCCCGTACCGGTCGTTCACACCGAGGACGGCGGCATCCATGTTTTGGATGATGATGAGTTGCCGCTTGTTCTGCCTGAACTTGACGACTATAAGGGCCACAACGGCAAGGCTCCGCTTGAAAATGCGACCGAATGGAAGAAATACGACCATAACGGAATCAAGGGTACCCGCGAGACTTCTACGATGCCCGGTTCCGCAGGTTCTTCCTGGTATTTCCTTCGTTATATCGATCCGCACAACGATAAGCAGCTTGCGGACCCCGAGCTTTTGAAGCACTGGATGCCGGTTGACCTTTACATCGGCGGACCGGAGCATGCGGTAGGACATCTGATGTACAGCCGTATCTGGAACCGTTTCTTATACGACAAAGGCATCGCGCCGACCAAGGAACCGTTCAAGAAGCTGATCCACCAGGGCATGATCCTCGGTTCGAACGGCATTAAGATGGGTAAGCGTTTCCCCGAATATGTTGTCAATCCGAGCGATATCGTTCGTGATTTCGGCGCGGATACGCTTCGTCTGTACCTGATGTTCATGGGACCGCTTGAGGTCAGCAAGCCCTGGAGCAACACCGGCGTAGAAGGCGCGAAGAAGTTCCTGAACCGCGTATGGACATTCTTTACCGAGCCTGCGAACATCAAAGACGATGCTGCAAAGGAACTCGAGAAGGTTTACCATCAGACGGTCAAGAAGGTTACGAACGACTTCGAAAAGATTGCGTTTAATACCGCAATCAGCCAGATGATGATCTTCGTAAATGCCTGCTACAAGACCGGCAGCTGCCCGAAGGAATATGCAGAGGGCTTCGTAAAGATGCTCAGCTGCATCAGCCCGCATATCTGCGAGGAAATCTGGAACATCCTCGGTCACGAAGGAACCCTTGCCTACGAGGCATGGCCCGTATATGACGAGGCTAAGACCAAGGAAGATACGATCGAAATTGCCGTACAGGTTAACGGTAAAGTACGTGCCAAGGTCAACGTTACGATGGAAGACGACGAGGCAGCCGTATTTGACAAGATTATGGAAAGCGACGCGGCCCGTTTCCTGACGGATGTTACGATTGTGAAGAAGATTTACGTTAAGGGTAAGATTTTCAACCTTGTTGTGAAGCCTCAGTAATCCGGGCGGACGGCATTTCCTTAAGAAATGTTCATCCTGGATAAAATGAATTGATAGAATAATGAGTTAAAAACAGCCGATGCTTTCTTGTAAAGCGTCGGCTGTTTTGATACAATAACAAAAAGGTGCTTTGTAAGAAGTTACAGGCACAGGGTTTTGCGTTAACGTAATGTAAAGAGGTTTGAGGTTTACTATGATTAAGAGAAATGTTTTTTTACTGATTCTGGCGATATTCATTCTGTCCCTTTCGGGGTGTAAAAAAGCCGGAGAGGAACGGACGGATACCGGTCTTGTTCTCGGCTTCAGCCAGATCGGAAGCGAAAGCGCATGGCGCATCGGAAACACAAAGGATATTGAAGAACAGGCGGAGGCATACGGAATCGGTCTGATGCTTGAAAACGCCAACCAGAAGCAGGACAACCAGATTGCCGCTATCCGCCGATTTATCGCTTACCGGGTAGATGTCATCGCATTTTCCCCTGTCGTTGAGGAAGGCTGGGACAATGTGCTGAAAGAAGCGAAAGAGGCGGGAATCCCGATTATTCTCGTCGACCGGGATATTAATGCCGGTGAGCAGGATCTTACGACTTGTCTGATCGGTGCCGATTTCTACAAAGAAGGCGTGATGGCGGCCGAGTATCTGATCCGTAAGGCGGATGCGCTCGGGTTGGAGCAGGTCCGCATTGCGGAAATAACCGGTACGGAAAATTCCACGCCGATGCGACAGCGACATGCGGGCTTTATGGATACCATCGAAAAAGATCCGCGTATGCAGGTGCTTGAAAGCATTGACGGTGACTTCTTAAAGAGCCGAGGCGCCGAGTGTATGCGATATTTCTTAGATAAGTACGGGGACGAGATCGATGTCGTATTTTCCCATAACGATGAGATGACGATCGGTGCAATTCCTGAAATTGAAAAAGCCGGACTGGCCCCCGGAAAAGATATGCTGATCATTTCCATCGACGGCGGACAGGAAGCAATCAATGTGCTGAAAGAAGGCAAGATAAACTGTGTCGTGGAGTGCACGCCGAAACTCGGGAAGGCGCTTATGGAAACTGCGATCAGGCTTAAAAACAATGAATCCGTTGAAAAGATCATTCATCCGGAGGAGCAGGTATTCAGTGACGAAACAGATGTTTCGCTGATTGCTCCGAGAGGGTATTAAGCACAGAAAGCAGGGAACATATGGGAAAGATTAATAAAGAGAAGAGTATTCTCGGGCAGATCAATGACTTGAGTCATAAACTCGTGCTGATGCTTGTCTTTCCGATTATCATCAGCCTTGTTTTGATGCTTTTCTACGCGCAGAAATACCACAACTCCATCGAACGCATGGAAACGGTTGCAAGTATCAAGAAAGTCGTAACGGAGGAGATTCCGGAAAATGCCTGGAATATCGTAAGCGGCCGGACGACTTTTTCGGAAAGCCGTATTTATGTTTCCATTCAGAAAGTAAAGGACACAATCGGTGCCATCTCGGAACAGACCGCGGAGGAAAACAGCCTTTCCCTGATTGTTGCCGGGCGGACCATGCAGACGCTTGAGAATTACGTAAACCGGATCCGTGACAATATCGAGGCCGACGTTCCCGTTGTGGACAATGAAGCAGTTTTAGAAGAAGTCCGCGGGGTTGCAAAACTTGTCGACAGCATGTTGAACGATTATATTTCGGCGGAAATCAATACAACCGCAAGAATGAGTTTCAGTTTAAGAATGTGGGTTTTGATCACGGCTGTTGCCGAAGCGTTAATCGTTTTGGTTGCTTTGCTCGTAAGAAACCGGTCCGTTAAGGTGACGGCTTCGTCCGTACGGCTTCCGATTGAACGCTTGGAGGAAGCGGCTGCACGAATCGCCGAAGGATCCCTTGATGCGAAAATAGAGGATACGGATGTAACGGAGCTGAGAAACCTTACCTTACAGGTTAACACCATGGCCGACAGGCTGAAGGAAATGATGAAGAAAAGCAGTCTGGACGCGCGGAACCTTAGAAAAGCGGAACTTCGTACGCTGCAGGCGCAGATCAATCCGCATTTTCTGTATAATACGCTTGATGCGATTGTATGGAAAGCAGAGGCGGGGGAAAAGGATGAAGTTATCCAGCTGACAAGCGCGCTTTCCGACTTCTTCCGGATCAGTCTTTCGTCCGGTGCCGACTGGATTCCGATCAGTCAGGAGAAAAAGCATATCGAAGGATATCTGAAAATCCAGCAGACAAGGTACCGTGACATCATGAAGTATGAAATCGATATTCCGGATGAAATCGGTGATTACTATATTCTGAAACTACTGCTTCAGCCGCTTGTGGAAAATGCGCTGTACCACGGGGTTAAGATCAAACGTGGCGGTGGCGGAATATATGTTTCCGGCAAATTGGAAGACGGTATGCTTGTGTGCTCTGTACGGGACACCGGACTCGGGATGAGCCCCGAACAACTTGAGGCTTTGAAAGAACGAATGCGGCAGGGACAGCCGTCTGTAAGCGAAGGAAACGGCGGATTCGGACTTGTGAATGTAAATATGCGTATCCGGCTGTACTATAATCAGGCGGACGATTTGATGATTGAGAGCGGTACGGAAGGAACGACGGTCAGCTTTAAGGTGCCGCTTAGAACCAGAGAGGAGATTTTTGCGAATGAAAGTGTTTCTGGTTGACGATGAAATTGTCGTCAGGGAAGGAATCCGTGAGTCATTTCCGTGGGATGAGACTCCGTATGTACTGGTAGGGGAAGCGCCTGACGGGGAGATGGCTCTGCCGATGATCCGCGACACGAATCCGGATATTGTCATCACGGATATCAAGATGCCGTTCATGGACGGCATAGAACTTTGCCGGATCATGCAGAAGCAGATGCCCTGGATCGGGGTCATCGTTTTAAGCGGTTATGATGAGTTTGAGTATGCAAGACAGTGTATCCAGCTGGGAGTCCGGGAATATATGTTAAAACCGATTAACGCGGATGCCTTAAAGGAAACGCTTGATAAGGTAAGCGCGCAGCTTCAGGCGGAGCGTAATACGTTTTTGCACGCTGCAAGTCTTCGGGCAAGAATGGAGAGCGGCGGGAAGCTGGTTAAGGAAAAGCTGATCGGCTCTTTATTTAACAGCGAGGCAGTCGAAAAGGACGCAAAGGAAGTGCTTCAGCAGCTTTCGACAATGGAATGTCCGGTTCCGGCTCCGTTTTATACAGTGATTGACGCCGCATTTTCCCCTGTTGAGGAAGGGCAGGGTGTTGCAGAGGCTATTTCGGAAAGCAACGAGAGCGCGCTTCAGTCGCCGGGACGCGTAGGAACACGGTTCCTGATTCCCGGGGAGAGCGTCGGAGATGTAGAGGAAAAGGCGTACGCATTTGCCACAACGCTTGTAAGAGAACTCGAACGTTCCGGTGAGAAGGAAATCCGCGTCGGAATCGGAGAGATTGTAAACAGGCCCGAGGATATTATTCAAAGTTTTAAGTCCGCAAGGCATATCCGGCATCTTTTGGTGGAAAAAACGGACGAGAATGCGATCATTCTCGGGACCCGTGAGATGGGAGAGCCTGCCGATGAAAAGACGCCTGCGGTCATCAGTGAAGCAAAGCTTTACATGTCAATGCATTATGCGGATCCCAGTCTGATGCTGCAGGATGTCGCGAAAGCCGTAAATATGAGCAGCAGCCGTTTTTCGACGGTATTTTCCCAGCAGAACGGGCAGACTTTTACGGAATATCTGGTAACGCTTCGGCTTAAGAAGGCAAAGGAATTGCTCAGAAACACTTCGGAGCGTAGCTCTCAGATCGCCGGGGAAGTCGGATATAACGACGCGCATTATTTCAGTTATATCTTCAAAAAGAACACCGGTATGACTCCGTCCGATTACCGGCTTAAGTATCAAAATCAACCGGAGTGAAAAATAATTAACCGTTAACGGGAGGTACAGTATAAAAACGATATAAAATTGAACCTAGTCGATATGAACGTTGATTTACCTGAAATGTCTTATGTTTTATCCTTATATCCGGAAGGTCGATGACGACCCTAAAAGGAGGAAGGTAACATGAGAAAGTTTAAAGCTTTGTTCCTGGTTGCAGTACTGATCATCTGCTGTATGGCAACCGCATGTTCAAAGAAAGACAAGGGTGACGGCAAGATCAAAATCGGTGTTGTAAATAACCCTCCGTCAGAGTCCGGCTACCGTGAAGCCAATGTAAAGGACATGGAGAAAGTTTTCTCCAAGGATAACGGATATGACCTGAGGACATTTTACAGCCAGAAGAACGATGAGCAGCTTCAGGCGGCCAACAGCTTCATTACCGATGGCGTTGATTATCTGCTGATTTCCGCAGCTGAGACGACCGGTTGGGATGAAGTGCTTAAGAAGGCAAAGGAAGCCGGCATTAAGGTTTATCTCTTTGACCGTATGATCAATGTAGATGCCAGCCTTTATGAAGCGGCAGTTGTTTCCGACATGGCAAAGGAAGGCGATACCGCAGTGAACTGGCTTCTTGCGCAGAATCTTCCTGAGTACAAGGTTATCCACATCCAGGGAGCTATGGGTTCCGACGCACAGATCGGACGTACCGGTGCTTTGGACGCACAGTTCGCATCCGGCAAGATGAAGAAGGTTATTCAGCAGACTGCATCCTGGGATGAAGCGGAAGCAAAGAAGATCGTAGAATCTGTTATCAACAGCGGTGAGGATTTCAACGTTATCTATGCAGAGAATGACGGTATGGCAAAGGGTGCCGTTGCAGCACTTGACGAAGCCGGCATTACGCATGGTGTAGACGGTAAGGTAATCGTAATGGGATTTGACTGCAATAAGTGGGCTCTTCGTGAACTTCTTGCAGGAAAATGGAACTACGACGGACAGTGCAGCCCGTTCCAGGCTAAGATTATCAGCGATCTGATCACTTCCGGTAAGGCTCCTGCGACCAAGAAGATTATCAACGAAGAGAAGGGCTTTGACGCAAAGACTCTTACTCAGAACGATATCGACACTTACGGTTTAGGCGAATAATTTCTTAATCCGATGAAAGAGGCGCAGCCGGGCAAAGAACTTTTGCTCAGCTGCGCTTTTTCAAAGCGGTACATGGAGGTTTATGATGCAGGAAGAATACTTGCTGACAATGCGTCATATAGAAAAACGATTCCCGGGCGTCCTTGCCTTAAACGGAGTGGATTTTTCGCTTCGCAAGGGTGAAATCCACGCCCTGATGGGCGAAAACGGCGCCGGAAAGTCAACCCTTATCAAGGTTCTTACAGGCGTATATCAGATGGATGGCGGCGAAATCCGGGTAGACGGTGAAAAGATTGCAATAAAGTCTCCGCAGGACGCCCAGAATAAAGGAATCAGCACGGTTTATCAGGAAATTACCCTGTGCCCGAATCTGACCGTTTCGGAGAATATGTTTATCGGCAGATGCGGCGCATGGGTTAAGCGGAGAGATCTTGAAAAGAAGGCAGATGAAATCCTTACAAGGCTCGGTATCCCGGCAAGAAGTACGCAGCTTCTCGGAAGCTGTTCCCTTGCCGTGCAGCAGATGGTTGCGATTGCAAGAGCCGTTGACATGAACTGTAAGGTCCTTATTTTAGATGAGCCGACATCTTCTTTGGATGACAAGGAAGTAAAGCGGCTGTTCGGGCTCATGCGCGATTTAAAGGCGCAGGGAGTCGGCATTATATTTGTTACACATTTTCTGGATCAGGTATATGAGGTCAGCGACCGGATTACGGTGCTTCGAAACGGGGAACTGGTCGGAGAGTATCTCACCGAAGATTTACCGCAAGTTCAGCTTGTTTCAAAGATGATTGGCAAAGAACTCGAAGAACTCGGCAGCCTCGGAGAAACAGAGGATATTATGTTCGGAGATAAACCGGTCTTTTACGAGGCGAAAGGAATCTCCAGCAACGAGGCACTTCCGTTTGATTTTTCAATCCGGAAAGGCGAAGTTAACGGGTTTACCGGTCTTCTCGGATCCGGCCGTAGCGAAAGCGTTCGCGCCATATTCGGCGCCGATAAGGTTACCGGCGGAGAAGTCACCGTTAACGGCGAGCCTGTGAAGATCGACCGTCCGATTGACGCCATGCGGCACGGCATCGGATATCTCTCGGAAGACCGGAAACGGGACGGAATCATTGCGGAATTAAGCGTGCGGGAAAATATCATACTTGCCCTTCAGGTAATGAACGGCATGTTCCGGCCGATTAACAGGAACGAGTCGGAGGCATTTGCCGACGAATACATAAAGGTCCTGAACATCAAAACCGCAAGCATGGAAACCCCGGTCGGGTCGCTAAGCGGCGGGAACCAGCAGAAAGTAATCTTAGCCAGATGGCTGTTAACTCATCCGGATTATCTGATTCTTGACGAACCGACCAGAGGTATCGATGTCGGAACAAAACTTGAGATTCAGAAACTGGTGCTGAAACTGGCTGAGGAAGGCGTCAGCGTAACATTTATCTCTTCGGAAGTAGAAGAAATGCTCCGTACGTGCAGTCGTCTGATTGTCATGCGTGACCGCCATGTAGTCGGAGAACTTACCGGGAAAGACCTGAATCAGACCAAGGTTATGAAGACCATTGCCGGAGGTGAAGCTTAACATGAAGAAAAGAAAGTTATCCTTTAGCGGCTTCGGGCAGCTTACCATTCCGTTAATCGCAATCGCTCTTCTTGTGATATTTAACCTGATCCGCGATCCCGGGTTCTTCAAAATCGCAATCAGCCATAACAGTAACGGAAATGCAGTACTTTCCGGAAATATTATTACGATTATCAATGGAGCTAGCGAACTGGCAATCCTTGCGATGGGAATGACGCTGGTTACGGCGGCCTGCGGCGGACAGGATATCAGTGTCGGCGCAGCGGCTGCAATTGCCGGGAGCGTGTTTGTAAAGGTGTTAAAAGGCGCTTCCCAGATCAATATCGGAACCGTTATTCTTGCCTTTTTGTGTTCCTGCGTTGTAGCAATGCTTTTCGGGTCATTTAACGGAACGCTTGTTGCGGTATTTAAGATTCAGCCTATGATTGCGACCTTGATCCTGTTTACATGCGGAAGGTCGATTGCATACTGGATTAATGGTGGCGCGACGCCGACGGTTTCAAGCCCGATTATTACCTCAATCGGCGGATTCATCCCCGGAATTCCCGTTCCGACACCGGTTATCATTGTGATTGTTATGGCAGTTCTGTTCCGGCTGTTGTTCCGGTTTTCAGCGCTCGGACTGTTTACACAGTCAGTCGGAATTAACGGAAGCGCGGCCAGACTGAATGGCATTAACGCAACCTTTATCAAATTGCTTAGCTTCATTATTCTCGGCATCTGTGTTTCGGTTTCCGCATGTATCGGGGTATCGAGACTTGGATTGATCAACCATGAGACATTGTTGATCGATATCGAAATGGATACGATTCTTGCCGTTGCTATCGGCGGAAACAGTCTCGGAGGCGGCAAATTCAAACTGAGCGGCAGTATCATCGGCGCGTATGTCATTCAAATGCTTACCATCACGCTTTATGCGATGAAGGTTTCGTCTACGGATGTCAAAGCTTACAAAGCGATTGTCATCGTATTGCTTGTAGTCATCGGCTCACCGGTCATTAAGGAACGTTTCGGGAAAATGATACGGCACCTTACTTCCTCCCGAAAAGAAGGTCCGGCGAAAGGAGCGCAAGAGTGATGAATAAAGCATTTTGGAAAAGAAAAGAGCCGTTAAATGATACGCAGCTCCTGATGACGATAACAATCGTAATCTTTTTTGTAATGTATATCCTTGCAATGATCCTGTTCGGCGGCGGATTTCTGCACGTGCAGCAGGTTTTCGACATGCTGAACGATAACGCGAGTCTTATCATTGTGACCTGCGGTCTGACGATTGTCATGATTGGAGGCGGCATCGACATCAGTGTAGGCGCGGTCACGTCGCTTGTCGTAATGAGTTGCGTTTTATACCTGAACAAAGGCGGAAATATCTTTGTTGCGGTACTGCTGGCTGTCGGTATCGGACTCGCTTTCGGGCTGGTGCACGGATTTCTTGTCAGTTATTTGGAAATTCAGCCGTTCATCGTTACGCTTGCCGGAATGTTCTTCGCAAGAGGAATGACGACCATCCTTTCGGTTAATCCGCAGAAGGTCAGCCATGTGGCTTTCAATACATTCCGTGAAAAGAGAATTGTGATTCCCTGGCTTGGGTACACGGCCAATAACGGAAACAAAATCCCCGCGCGAATGGAACTGGGTGTCGTTATTGCTTTGGCCTGTGTCATTCTTGTGTGGATGTTATTAAAATATGTCCGTCTCGGAAGAAACTTTTACGCTATGGGTGGTAACCAGCAGAGCGCGCTGATGTTAGGAATCAATGTAAAAAGAACCCGCTTCTTAAGTTATATCCTGAGCGGTCTGTTAAGCGGTATTGCCGGTTTCGTATTTATGATGCACACGGGCGCCGGAAACTCGACGAATGCTGCCGGAATGGAAATGAATGCAATTGCTTCGGCCATCATCGGCGGAACCCTTTTAACGGGCGGTGTGGGAAATGTCATCGGATCGTTCTTCGGAACGATGATCCTTACTACGATCAAGAAAATCGTAGTAGCCAGCGGACTGAATGATCCGTGGTGGCAGAGTATCACTACCGGTGGTATGCTTTGCTTCTTTATCCTGCTGCAGAGCATCGTGCTCGGTAAACGGGCAAAGAAAAGGAAGACCTGATTTTTTTTCATAATCTCCTCGCGGCTGTCATACTGGCAGCATACAATGCCCTCCCGACCTCCCGGGAAGGGCATTGCTATTTTGTAATAGAACAAGACCACCGGCCAAAGTCGGTGGTCTTGTTGCTTATGTCCTTAGATTATGCAGTGTGAATTCCTGCAGTCAGAAGCATTTCTTACATGGTTTACTCAGCCTTCCGGATAAGTGTAATGCTCGGGAGTGAAGTTGTTCAGTACTTCATTCGTGAACTTCTCGGCATAAAAGCTTGCCATCGGCAGGTTGAAGTCGAGGTAGTTGCCGCAGCAGTCAGGCGTAGCACCCGGAATATCGGAATCATAATTACGGATAAACGTAAACATGTTCTTTACAAGATCATAGATATCCGTAGCCTTCAGGTCGCCGGTCAGAATGAGATAGAAGCCGGTGCGGCATCCCATGGGTCCGAAATAGATAACTTTGGACTGCCACTCGGGATCGTTGCGGACAAATGTGGCGCCGAGATGCTCAATGGCATGAACTTCGGCGGTGTTCATGGCGGGTTCGTAATTCGGACGGGTTACGCGGATGTCAAATGTGGTAACGACGTTGCCGTTTACATCGTCCTTTCTGGAAACGTAAATACCCGGCAGAAGGCGGGTATGATCAACTTTAAAACTTTCTATGAGTTTCATAGGAAGACCTCCTAAAATGAATTCTTTAATATACCTATTATAGTCCCGGAAAGGAATTATTTCAAATAAAAACTTGTATTTTCCGTAGGTTGGACACAGATTTTTCAGAGAATGACAGAAATTATAACATGCCGCATTTCATTTCGGGAAAAGGTAGTGTATAATGAAGTCGGGAACGGCACAAATAACATGCCGGGTATGCACGAAATGCCTATGAAATCTGTGATATAGGAGGGTTACCGCCTATGAAAATCGTTTTTTTGGAAGTCAATACGCTTGGGGATGACGTGACGCTTGAGATGTTCGAACATTTCGGGGAAGTTGTGACGTATCCGCTTTCCGATCCGTCACAGAATGCGAACCGCATCAAGGATGCGGATATCATTGTGGTGAACAAGATTCCGGTCAATGAATCGCTTCTTAAGAACGCTCCGAACGTGAAGCTGGTATGCCTTACGGCAACGGGAACGAACAATGTGGATTTTGAGTACACGAACAGCCGTGGAATCGATGTGGCCAATGTAAAAGGGTACTCGACGGAAAGCGTCGTGCAGCATACATTTGCGTTACTGTTTTATCTGTATGAGAAGCTTGCCTACTATGACAATTTCGTAAAAACGGGCGGATACGCGAGAAATGACGTCTTCAGCCATTTTACGATGCCGTTTCGGGAACTGCACGGAAAGACCTGGGGAATCATCGGGCTTGGAACCATCGGCATGCGTGTTGCGGAGATTGCGAAAGCATTCGGTTGTAAGGTAATCTATTACAGCACCAGCGGTCGACATAACTGTGATTTGTATGAACGGAAGAGTCTTAACGAACTGCTGCACCTGTCCGATATTGTATCCATTCATGCGCCGCTAAATCTGAATACCCGCGATATGATGCGAAGAGAGCAGTTTAAGATGATGAAGCCGACAGCAATTCTTCTGAATCTCGGGCGCGGACCGATCATTAACGAAGAGGATCTGGCAGACGCCCTGCAGGACGGACTCATTGCCGGGGCAGGCCTTGACGTATTGTGCGAGGAACCGATGTCCGTGAACTGTCCCCTGTATCCGATCAAGGATTCCACGAAGCTGATCATTACGCCGCATATCGGCTGGGCGACGAAGGAAGCGAGACAGCGCTGCGCCTACGAAGTATACCTGAATATCCGGGCGTATCTGATGGGAATCAAACGAAACGTAGTTAGTGAATAAAGCATCGCGACCCGAAGGTGTTATACCTTTGGGCTGTTCCTGTTATCACAAATTGTATTGTATAAGAAACACCATGTTTTAAGGCTTAAACCGCACCGTAAACCGGTCCGGAAGGCCCGAAAAGCATGGTGTTTTCCATTACTAAACAAAAAGTTTTATAAAATGATATTTTGCTATTGCTTTTCGGACTGACATGTGTATAATAGTAGTCGTTTGGTTTACTATTTGCACATTTTTTGTTTAGTATTCATAAACGGAGGGCTGTCATGGAAATCGGTCACAAATTAAAGCAGATCCGGGTGCGCCAGAATCTGACGCTGGAAGAGCTGGCAAGCCGGTGCGAACTGACGAAAGGATTTCTTTCCCAGGTGGAACGGAATCTGACTTCGCCGTCAATTGTTACGTTAAATGATATTTTAGAGGCACTCGGCAGTTCTCTCGGCGAATTTTTCGGTGAAGAGAAGCAGGAGAAGATCGTATTTCATAAAAACGATTTCTTCGTAGACGAGAAGGACGATTACATTGTCAACTGGATCGTGCCGAATTCCCAGAAGAATGAAATGGAACCCGTGCTGATCGAGATCCCTCCGAAAAGCCGCTCCTTTGTCGTAAATCCTCATAACGGGGAGGAGTTCGGATTTGTCTTAGACGGAATGGTGACCCTGGATGTCGGCGGAAAGGCCAATCCTGTGAGAAAAGGGGAAACCTTCTATTTAAAAGGCAAAGAAGACCACACCCTTTCCAATAAAAGTTCAAAGACCGCCAAGGTGCTGTGGATTTCCACGCCGCCTATTTTCTGATTATGATACGGAGGAACCGCGATGAGTGAGAAAAAGACGAAAGAAAAGATTGAGACGATTATGCCCAAGAGGCTGATTTCTTTTAAGAATATTGTTAAGAAGTTTGACGGACAGGTTGTCCTGAAGGGTATTAACCTGGATATTTACGAGAATGAGTTCGTTACGCTGCTCGGACCTTCCGGCTGCGGCAAGACGACGCTTCTTCGTATTCTCGGCGGATTTCTGATGCCCGATGAAGGAGAGGTTATCTTCGACGGTGTGGACATCAAGGACCTGCCTCCTTATAAGAGAGATTTGAACACGGTGTTCCAGAAATATGCATTGTTTCCGCATATGAACGTGTTTGATAACGTCGCATTTGGCTTAAAGATAAAGAAGGAGCCGAAGGACCTGATCTATCAGAAGGTTATGCGTATGCTGAAGCTGGTCGGCCTTGAGGATTTCGGAAAACGTTCCATTTACGAAATGTCCGGCGGACAGCAGCAGCGTGTTGCCATTGCGCGTGCGCTTGTAAACGAGCCGAAGGTACTGCTCCTTGACGAGCCTCTCGGAGCTTTGGATGCCAAGCTTCGTAAAGGCATGCAGCGCGAATTGAAGAAGATTCAGAAGGAAGTCGGAATCACCTTCATTTTCGTAACCCATGACCAGGAAGAAGCTTTGACGATGTCGGACAAGATCGTCATTATGAAGGACGGTAACATCCAGCAGATCGGTTCCCCGACCGATATTTACAACGAGCCCGTAAACCGCTACGTTGCAAACTTCATCGGCGAGAGTAACATCGTGGACGGCATTATGATCAAAGACCACAAGGTTATGTTTGAGGACCGTCAGTTTGACTGCGTGGATGCCGGTTTCGGAACCAATGAGAAGGTTGACGTTGTGATCCGTCCCGAGGATCTGGACATTGTTCCGGTGAAGGAAGGCAAGCTTCGCGGAATCGTTCGTTCCACGCTCTTCAAGGGTGTTCACTATGAGACCGTAGTTGAAACGAAGGCCGGTACGAGCATCACCGTGGAAATGATTGTTTCCGAAGACCGCCCGGTTGTCAATGAGGCTGCCGGCGAGATGATGAGCGCCAATGATTTTTATGTGGATGCCGACGACGTTTCCGAGATGATCGAGAATCCGGGAAGTGCGGACGCAATCATTATCGACCGTGCGGATGCACAGGCATGGAATCCAACGACCGACGAACGTATTTCCATTACGAAGCTGGATTATGAGCTGAGCACGAAGAACGGCCGTTACCCCGTAACGTTCCATACTTCCGCAGGTACCAGTGTGACGGCCGACATGATCGTTCAGGAGCCGAACCGTTTCGTAGCGGAAGAGCACGGAGAAGAGATTTACGCCGTTAACTTCTTTAAGAAGGCCGACGAAATCGGTGAGAGCGTAGCGCTTGAGACCGACCTGAAGATCTGGGCCAATGCGCAGGCATTTGACCTGGAGGACGGAAACCCTGTTGAGATCGTTTCCGTAGAATATGATTTTGATCCGGCGAACGTAGCGCCGGGCACGTATCCCGTAACCTTTAAGACCCGCGGTTATGAATACCGTGTAGACACCACGAAGGAAACCGAGATCGGTTCGGTTGTCGGACTGACCTTCGATCCGGAAGATCTTCACATCATGGAAAAGTCGCAGATCGGTTGAGGCGGAAAGGGATACTATGAAACAGTTTCGAAGAATGACATATCCCTACATCGTATGGGCGCTGATCCTGATCGTGGCTCCGATGCTTTTGATCGTTCTGTACGCTTTTACGACCAAGGGAAATGATGTCGTTACAACAAGATTTACGCTGCATAACTTTGCGCGGTTCTTCAGCGACAGTCTGTTTCTGAAGGTGCTGCTCCGGTCCCTGAAGGTAGCTGCGATCACGACGATTGCCTGCCTGCTGCTCGGGTATTATCCGGCCTATTATATCGCCAAATGCAGCGAGACCTTTAAAATGCGCTGGGTTCTGATCATTACGTTCCCGACCTGGATCAACATGCTTGTGCGTACTTACGCATGGATCGGTATCCTCCAGGACGACGGAATCATCAACATGGTGCTTGGCTGGATCGGCATCGGTCCGATTCAGATGATGTATACGGAATTTGCCGTAATCGTCGGCATGGTTTATAACTTTATTCCGTTCATGATCCTGCAGATTTATACGTCCTTAACGAAGATGGACGGAAGTCTTTTGGAGGCTGCCAATGATCTCGGAGCGAATAAGTTCCAGAGCTTCCTTCGGGTAACGCTTCCGTTGTCGCTTCCGGGAATCATCAGCGGCATCACGCTTGTATTCCTGCCTGCGGTATCCAGTTTCTGTATTCCGAGCATGCTCGGAGGCGGACAGTACATGCTCGTCGGTAACGTTATTGAGCAGTACTTCTTACATTCCGGTGACTGGAACTTCGGAAGTGCGATTTCGATGATCATGGCAATCATTATCATTGTCTCGATGTACATCACCAAGAAGGTGGATGTAACCGAGAAGAAGGAGGCGTAAGATGAAACCGAAGAAACGCATATTCGGCGGCATCCTTATGATCCTTCTTGTGATCTTTTTGTATGCGCCGATTGTTTACACGATCGTATTTTCCTTTAATTCCAGTAAGTCGCTGACAAAGTTTGCAGGCTTCTCGACCCGCTGGTTTGAGAAGATGTTAAATGACCGGAACATGATCGATGGTATCAAATATACCATTTTGATCGCCGTAATCGCCACGATCGTTTCCACGATCATCGGTACGCTTACCGCAATCGGTCTTTCCAAATCCCACCGTATTCTTAAGAACTGCGTGGAGCAGGTGAACCAGCTGCCGATGATGAACCCCGATATCGTTACGGCAATCGGCCTGTTGATGTTCTTCAGCGCGCTCCATATCAATAAGGGATTTATGACGCTTCTGATCGCACATGTTATGTTCTGTATCCCGTATGTGATCCTAAGCATTATGCCGAAGCTTCGTTCCCTTGACCCGAACCTTGCGGAAGCCGCCATGGACCTCGGTGCAACACCGATGCGCACGCTTGTTTCGGTTATCATTCCGCAGATCATGCCGGGTATCATTTCCGGCGCCCTGATTGCGTTTACAATGTCATTTGATGACTTTGTAATATCGTACTTCGCGACCGGCAACGGCGTGAACAACATTTCCATCGTCGTTTACACGATGCGAAAGAGAACCAATCCTTCCATCAATGCGCTTTCCACGGTTGTTATCGTGCTGATCACGCTCGGCCTGATTATCTACAATGTGATCTCGGCCATCAACGCTAAGCGCCGCGAGCGTGAAGAAGCGCGCCTTAGGGCGGAGATGACGGATTGATTAAAAAGGCAATTTCATATGCCGCTCACACTGTCAGAACCGGGCAAGACCCTGTTCCAAATATTCGGAGGTATAAGAATGAAGAAAGCTATTGTAATGGTTTCCCTTGTCGTGATTGCCATGCTTGCAATGACCGGCTGCGGAAAGAAGAAAGAAAAACTGAAGTTGTTCCTTCCCGGCGAGTATCTCGGAGAAAATGTTATCGCTGACTTTGAAAAAGAGTATAACTGTCAGGTTATCATTGAGAACTTTGACTCCAACGAGTCTATGTACACCAAGCTTCAGGCCGGAGACAAATACGACGTATTGATTCCGTCCGATTACACGATTGAGCGCCTTTTGAAGGAAAACTATCTTCAGAAGCTCGATAAGGATGCAATCACAAACATGGGCAATCTTGCCGATCAGGTGAAGAACCTTTCCTTTGACCCTGACAATGATTATTCCATCCCTTATTTCTGGGGCACCGTAGGTATCATCTACAACAAGAAGAACGTTCCTTTGTCCGACCTTGAGGCTGA
Source organism: uncultured Lachnoclostridium sp. (assembly GCA_946402335.1). Classification (GTDB taxonomy): domain Bacteria; phylum Bacillota; class Clostridia; order Lachnospirales; family Lachnospiraceae; genus ISDg. Next base: position 37,068 of record CAMIWE010000003.1, on the reverse strand, counting down.
GGGCTTCGCAATCTTTAAGGATCCGAAGTACAAGGACCGCGTTTATATGTATGATTCCGCACGTGACGGCTTCATGATCGCTTTAAAGACGCTTGGCTATTCCTGCAACACCGAGGATGATGCCGAAATCGAAGAGGCATACAACTGGCTGATTGAGATGAACAAGACGACGAAGCCCGTATATGTTACCGACGAAGTTATCGACAACATGAAGGCTGAGCGTATGGATCTTGCAATCGTTTATTCCGGAGACGCCGTTGATATCATCAGCGAGAACCCGAACATGGGTTACTATACGCCCGCTTGCGGCACCAATGTATGGTATGATTCCATGGTTATTCCGAAGAATGCAGAGAATCCGGAGCTTGCAAACAAGTTCATCAACTTCATGCTGAACTATGACCAGTGCATGGACGGAACCGAGACCGTAGGATATACCTCTCCGAACAAGGACGTCCTTGCAAAGGTGACTGCTGCCGACGGTGAATATGCGGACAACGAGGCTTATCTGCCCCGTAATTATGAGAAGGATGAGATTTTCCACGACAATGAGAACCTGAGAAAGAAGCTCGGCGAGCTTTGGATCAAGGTTGTGGCAACGAACTAACCGCTTCGGTTATCCGCTGAAAAGGTTAAAATGCAATGCACGAATCCCCCGTGTCACAAGGCACGGGGGATTTTTTCGGATTTACTTGACTTTTCTTGTATCTGTGTATACAATCTGTTTGGATGCTTTTAGAAAGCATGAATGAAAGAACAGAGGCATGATATGGACGAGCAGGTTTTTTCGAAAGAAAGCGCGGATAAGTATTCCCTTCGGGGCATGGTTTTTACAAAACTTCGTGAAGACATTCTTGCCGGCAAATACGAAGCCGGAGAAGAATTAAAGGAGATAGCGATCGGTGAGGAACTCGGCGTAAGCCGTACCCCGGTTCGTGAGGCACTCCGTCAGCTGGAACTGGAAGGTCTTGTAAAGATTATTCCGAACAAGGGAGCTTATGTTGCCGGCATTTCCAATAAAGATATTCATGATATTTACATGATCCGTTCCTACCTGGAAGGCTTGTGCGCGAGATGGGCGTGCGAGAATATTACGGAGGAGCAGATTGACGAGATTGAAGAAGTTATCTATCTGGCCGATTTTCACGTTAAGAAAAAGCATTTTGACCAGATTGTCGAACTGGACTCGAAGTTCCATGAGATGCTGTATGCATCAAGCGGCAGCAAGATCTTAGGGCATCTGCTTCGTGACTATCACCAGTATGTGCACAGCCTTCGTAAGATCACGCTTTCCGATCCGGAAAGAGCGGCCAACTCGAATGCAGAGCATCAGGCAATGCTTGAAGCCATTCGCAAGCGTGACGCGGATCTTGCCGAGAAGCTGGCGCATGAGCACATTATCCGTACGATCAGCAACATCAACAATCATAATCTGGCACAGGATAAGTAAAAAACGACCCCTTCTTTGCAGCGGTGCAGAGAAGGGGTATTTTATGTTTGTTTAGGAAAGGTTCGGGCATCAGAGCCCCGGTTTCGCCGGAATTCGGCTTCCGGGCATCAGCTCAATTCTTCCCACTCGGTCATGGCTTCAAACAGCGCTTCCTCAACCTTGTTTTTCTCCTCGGTCAGTTGATTGAGGGCGAAGGAGTTCGTACAGTTTTCGGGAGCCAGCATGGCTTCGTCAATCTCTTTTAACCGCGCCTCGTAGCCGGCAATCAGTTCCTCAAGCTTCGCAATCCGGTTTTTGATCTTACGATCCTGGGCGTCTTTGGCTTTCTGCTCCATCCAGTTGGCTTTATTGGCCGTCGGAGGCGCAGCGGAAGCAGTCGACGTCGTAACTTCCGAACGAATCCCCGCGGCGGCTTCCTTACGGTCTTTCTGTTCAAGATAAGACTCATAATTGCCTTCGTAGGAGATGACGGTCTCATGCGTCAGGTCGAGAATCCTGGTAGCCGTTTTGTTGACGAAATAACGGTCGTGGGAAACGTAGAAGACCGTTCCTTCGTAGCCGTTTAAGGCATCCTCCAGGATTTCCTTACTCGTGATGTCCAGATGGTTGGTCGGCTCATCTAAAAGCAGGAAATTGGCTTCCGAAAGCATCAGCTTTACAAGGGAGAGGCGTCCGCGTTCACCGCCCGACAGTGTCGGAATCGGTTTAAACACGTCGTCGCCGGTGAAAAGGAAAGAAGCGAGGGTATTCCGGATCTCGGTATTGTTCATCTCGGGATGGTCGTCACTGATTTCCTCAAAGACCGTATTGTCCTCGTTAAAGTTCTGCTGCTCCTGGTCGTAATAACCGATATAAACCTTGGCACCTTCCCGAATCGTTCCCGAATCGGCAGGCATCAGGCCGCGGATGATCTTAAGCATTGTTGTTTTGCCGGTTCCATTTTCCCCTAAAAGAGCGACCCGCTCGCCTTTTTTTATCAGAAAACTGATGTCATGGAAGAGCGGATTGCCGGGAAATGACTTTGTAAGCCCGGTCACGGTCAGAACGTCCTTGCCGCTTTCTACGCACGGTACGAGATGGATACGCATGCCCTGTTCCTCGTCCTGCGGTTTCTCAACACGTTCGATCTTCTCAAGCATCTTTACGCGGCTTTCGGCACGTTTGATGGACTTCTCACGGTTGAAGGAGCGAAGCTTCGCAATGACTTCCTCCTGATGCTTGATGTAGGCCTGCTGGTTCAGATACTGGCGTCTCTGCGCCTCGCGGGCCTGGGCTTTCTTTTCGTAAAATGCATCGTAATTGCCTTCGTACATCATGGATCGGCCGAATTCGATCTCCACAACACGGTTGACGATCCGGTTTAAGAAATACCGGTCATGGGATACGATCAGAACGGACCCCTTGTAAAGGGCAAGATAGTTCTCAAGCCACGCAATGCTTGCCATATCCAGATGGTTGGTCGGCTCATCGAGGATGATCAGTTCCGGGGAGGAGAGAAGAAGCTTTCCAAGGGCAACTCTAGTCTTCTGACCGCCGGAGAGCACCGAAACGGGTTTGTTGAATTCCTCTTCACTGAATCCGAGACCTTTAATGATACCGGTCACCTCGGAGCGGAGGGCATAGCCGTTCTCCTGTTCGAAGGTATGATTCAGACGCTCATATTCTTTGTATTTGGCGTCAAGCTCCGCACCGCTTAAGTGCTTCATTTCCTTTTCAATTTCACGAAGGCGGGCTTCAATTTCCACAAGGTGTTCCTTGGCGGAAAGCACTTCCTCGTAGATGGTGCGGTTCCCGGAAAGGTCCTGGTGCTGGGAAAGGTAGCCGATGGTCGTCGTTTTGGCAATCGTGATCTCGCCTTCGTCCGCGGAAAGTTCCCCGAGGATGATCCTTAGAAGCGTCGTTTTGCCTGCGCCGTTGCGACCGATAAGCGCAACTTTATCGTGCTCGTTCATATGGAAGCTGACGTTAGAAAGTACGACTTCTTCCCCGAACGCTTTGCTTATATTGTTAACCTGTAAAATCATAATGATAATTCCGTTTCCTAATCTGGCGCCGGTGCGCCTCATCTATTCTAAAGGATTATGCCGGAAAATGCAACCGCTTCGCGCTTCTCCTTGACGGAGGAGGTTCATTTTCTTATAATATATTTTATAGGACACAATAATAAATCTTGGGGAGGGGCTTACTATGGATGATGATTATCCGATGAGTGAAGAACAGCGTATTGCGATGGAACTGAAGAAGGAAGAAAAGCGTAAGAAAGGCCGGAAAGTCGCCGTGATTGCAATTCTTGCTTTGGTTGCGATTGTATTTGGATTATTTATTTATGAGTGGTGGGCGAGCAGGCAGTTGAAGGTTAGAAAACCGGTTATCTATCTATATCCGGAGGAAACAACCGATGTATCGGTTAAACTGGATTTCGCGGGAAAACTGACCTGCACTTATCCTTCCTATCAGGATGGCTGGACTGTTATGGCGCAACCGGACGGCACGCTTACCGATGCAGACGGAAAAGTATATAATTACCTTTACTGGGAAGGAGAAGACGATAGCGTGTATGACATGTCCAAGGGCTTTTGTGTGAAGGGCAGCGAGACGGCAGCATTCCTTGAGGAGGCCCTTGCGAAGCTCGGCCTTACCAGAAGGGAAGCCAATGAATTTATCGTATACTGGCTGCCGCTTATGGAAGAGAACGCGTACAATGTGATCAGTTTCCAGAAGGAAGCTTATACCGACAGGGCCGGGTTGCAGATCAGCCCTGAACCCGATACCGTGATCCGTGTATTCATGGCATGGTACGGAAGCAAAAAGCCTGTTGAGATTCCGGCGCAGGAACTGACGGCACCCGAAAGAACCGGTTTTACCGTAGTTGAGTGGGGCGGAAGCGAGATCCGCTAAGGAGGATTTCTGATGAACGAGAGATTCGGTGACAGAGTAGTTACGGCCGAGCAGATGAAGGCAATTGAGGCTTCTTTTATTTCCAATCACGAGATTTCCTCGGCTTTGCTGATGGAGCATGCCGCTATGGCCGTTGTGAAGGAAGCAGCAGGGGCTTCGCGGGTATTGATTCTTGTCGGAGCCGGTAAGAACGGCGGCGATGCCGTAGCAGCCGGTAGGCTGTTGCTCGGAAAGGGCATTCCCTGTGATTTCATGACCTTTTACTATGAGAACAACTGTAAGGAACTGAATGAGCAGTGGGAACTTTTGAAGGCATACGGATACCCGTTTGAGGTTTTCAATTATACGACCAATCTGCCGGATTTCGTTCGTTATGACTCTATTCTGGACGGTGTTTTCGGAATCGGGCTTAACCGAGCGGTAAATGGGGACATTGTCCGTGTTTTTGAACGGATCAACCGCCTTGCAAAACGTCCGAAGGTTGTGGCAATTGATATTCCTTCCGGTGTGGACGCGACCTGCGGTAAAGTACTCGGAGGAGCGTTACGGGCCGATGTGACGGTCACATTTTCCTATCCGAAGAGCGGACTGTTATTGTATCCCGGAAAGAAGTATGTCGGGAAACTTGTGATTGCGGATATCGGACTTCCCGAGAGCGATGAAATCCCCGAATATGTGACATTTGACTCAATCGAAGACTGCGGACTGCCGGAGCGGGATATGGACGGCAACAAAGGAAGTTTCGGCAAGATTTCGCTTGTTGCCGGATCTGCCGGGATGCCCGGGGCAGCCTGTCTTGCGGCAAAGGCGATGTACCGGAGCGGTGCCGGACTTGTCCGTGTCATTACGGCATCGGAAGTATTGCCTACGCTTCACGGCTATGTACCTGAAGCAATCGCCGTATCAAGAGAAGAGGCGTTTCATAAAACCAACCCCTTTGAGGGTTTTGATAATGTGATCGTGATTGGTCCGGGACTCGGTACCGACGACGAAGCGGAGAGGCTTGTAGACCTTGCCATCCAATACGGCAAGCGTCTTGTTCTTGATGCGGATGCATTGAATATTCTTGCGGCAAGACTGGACCGTATGAGCGCGGATCCGGAGCACAGACTGCATCTTTTAAACGACTGGCTTCCGAACGATACGATCATTACGCCGCATCCGGGCGAGATCAGCAGACTTCTGAACATTCCGGTTTCAGAGCTGAAGAGTGATCCGCTTGTTCTTACGAAGATGATCCGCAAATATTGTGAGTTTATATGGGTTTGGAAGGATTCCTGCTCCATTGTCGTCAGTGAGAGAGGATATTATCTGAACCGAAGCGGCAATGAGGCCATGGGAACCGCAGGCAGTGGAGATGTCCTGTCGGGTGTTTGCGGTGCGCTTGCCGCGGCGGACTGGCCGATGGCACATGCAGCCAGTGCTGCGGTATTTATTCACGGTCTGGCCGGTGATTATTGTAAGGAAACCATCGGCAGCCACGGCACGATGGCAGGCGATATCGCCGATGCGGTCGGAACCGTTTTGAAGGGCTGCTGACACGCAGTGTCCCTTTTCGTGAAACATTAATGCTGTAATATCCGGAGGATGGAATGGAAGAAAAAGAAAGTACGGGCCTGTTTGAGAGGCTCCGTGACAAGCTGCGCGGCAGAAAGAATGAAGACAATGCCGACGAGGAAATCTTATCGATCGTAAATGATTACAAAAACCAGGGCGCACTGGAGGAAGGCGAGGTCGAGATGATCTCGCATATCATGGAATTTTCCGACACCCAGGCAAAGGATATCATGACGCACCGCAGCCGTATGGACGCGATCTCCAAGGATACTTCGATGGAGAAGGCACTGCATCACATGCTGCACTGCAATTATACGCGGTATCCTCTTTACGATACGACCAATGATAACATTATCGGTATTCTGTATCTGAAGGACGTTATGCTCGCGTACCTGGAAGGCGACCGCAATACGCCGCTTTCCGAGATTGCCCGTGCACCGTTCTGCGTGCCGGAGACGCTGCCTCTTGATACGCTTTTCGATGAGATGCAGAGCAAAAAGATTCATATGGCGGTCGTAATCGACGAATACGGTCAGACGTCCGGAATCGTCTGCATGGAGGACATTCTCGAGGAAATCGTAGGCGATATTCAGGACGAATACGATAAGGAAGAAATCGTAGCCAAGAAAAAGGGCGACGCCTTATTCGTAAAGGGCAGCGTGCCGCTTGAGGAATTAATGGAGAAGATTCCCGACTGGGAAGTAACGGAAACGGACCGGTCGAATTTTGAAACGCTGAACGGACTTCTTACTTCGCTTTTAGATCATGTGCCTGCGGACAATGAGAAGGCCGTCATTCCGTACGGAGGGTACGTATTTGACATCCTTTCCTGTAAGCATAAGATGGTGAACCAGGTGAAGATCACGCCGCTTCGCAAGGAAGGAAATAAGCAGGGACAGCAATGAAGATAACCATCGTATGTGTCGGTAAAATCAAGGAATCGTTCTACCGGGAGGCACTTTCGGAATATGCGAAACGCCTTAGCCGGTATGTTACTTTGGATATCGCGGAGGTGGCAGATGAGAAGACGCTTGATAATGCTTCCCCGGCGGAGGAACGCCAGGTGCTTATGACCGAGGGCGAGAGAATATTAAAGCATCTGAGCGACGAAGCTTATAAGATTGCGCTTTGCATTGACGGAACGAAGACGGATTCGGTCGGATTTGCCAAAATGATCGACAAGATCAAACTGGACGGCTTCAGCCATATCCAGTTTATTATCGGCGGGTCTCTGGGACTGTCACCCGAGGTTGTAAAGAAAGCGGACAGGAAGCTGAGCTTTTCGGATATGACGTTTCCGCACCAGCTGATGCGTGTGATTCTTGCGGAGCAGATATACCGTGCCTGCCGCATCAGCAATCATGAACCATACCATAAATAAAGAGGTTTTCGATGTTCAGACCATGTATTGACATTCACAACGGACAGGTGAAGCAGATTGTCGGCGGTTCGCTGAAGGACGCCGGCTCTTTTGCGAAGGAGAATTTCGTTTCGGAATTGTCCGCAGCCGATTATGCCCGTATGTATCAAAAGGACGGACTTTCGGGCGGTCATATTATTCTTCTCAATAAAGAGGGAACGGAATATTATTCCGCGACAAGAGAACAGGCCTTGGAGGCGCTTAAGGCGTATCCGCAGGGGCTGCAGATCGGCGGAGGCATAAATGCATCTAATGCGATAGACTACATTGCCGCAGGCGCGAGCCATGTTATCGTGACGTCTTATCTGTTCGTGGACGGAGAGCTGGATGAAGAACGGCTTATTAAGATGCGTGACGCCGTCGGCAAGGAGCACCTCGTAATTGACCTGAGCTGTAAAAGGGTCGGCAAGGACTATTATGTGGCGACCGACCGCTGGCAGCATATAACGAAGTCCAGACTGAATCTGACATTATTAAATAAGTTGACCGAATACTGCGATGAGTTCCTGATTCATGGCGTCGATGTGGAAGGAAAGCGGAAAGGCCCCGACAAAGCCCTGATCCGCCTGCTTTCGAACTATAAGCGCGGGAATCGGATTACCTATGCCGGTGGAATCCATTCGATGGAAGATGTGAAAATGATCGAGGAAGTATCCGACGGGAAACTGAACTATACGATCGGAAGCGCCTTATCCCTGTTCGGCGGGGATATTCCTTACCGTTCGCTTCTTCCGAAGAAGAAAAGAAAATAAAAAAGTACGTCCCCTGCAGATTGCGGGGGACGTTGTTGTTTTTACAATAATCTTTTGGAATTGTTGGAAGACGTTCGTATAATGAAGCATTTGCCTAACGCATCGGCGTACCGGTCTGCTCGTATTTGGAGAGGAGATCGTCGATATCGCTTGTATCATGTATGACGTTGCCGATATTCAAAGCGTACTTCTTGCCTTTGGCTTCCATGAAACGGTAGGCAATCATAAACGTGGATTCGTCAAACTGCGTGAAATACTTGGTGTTGATCTCCCAGATGGCTTCCGGAACGGTAATTCCGGGTTTTGACAGAATGTCATTAAAGACTTCGTCAAATGCGGCGTATACAATCTGTTCCTGCATATTGAAATCAGTGGAAACCTGCTGAAGCGGAAACGCATACAGATATGCCTTTAACCACTGGGAACCGGTACCGAACCATTCGTAAACGGTTTCGTATTTGCGGTTCATGAAGCAGATCTCACGGGCCCAGTTGGTGTTCATATAGGAAGCGGAGACAATCTGTTCAATATCCTGTGCGGTAAGATTCAATCCGTGCTTGTCGCTGAATTTCTGAACAATCTTCTTACGTTTCCGCTGCGCTGACGGGAGACCGTAGGAGTTAACCGTGTTGGTCGGGGTCGTCTGCGGCATAACAGGAGAGCCGTAGTTGGTCAAATTGCGGTTATAACCTGCATAGGGATTTTGTCTCGAATAGGACGAGCCGTTTTGCTGACGGTACGGATTTGAATACGGATTCGTATTGACGGAGCCGGGACGCTGGATCTGCCGGAGATTGTTTAACAGTTCCTGCTGACGGCGTCTCTGTTCCTGCATCCGTGCACGCTGATTGGCAGAGTATCCGCCGGAATACGGGTTCTTGCCGCGGTTGGACTTTTGCTTGTCGTTGGCAACGGCATTCCGGATGATACTGACAATTATGATGAAAACAATAAATTCAAACATGATTATGTACGACGGAATCGACAGCCGTCGGTTCTTTCTTTTATATTCAATAGCATTATAAGTTATCAATCCTGTTTTTTCAATTATGACTTCATTAAAATCACATTAAATACACAAGTGATTTTGGTCTTTTTTCGCACATTTTCCGGATTTTGCGGGGTAAATGTGCTTGAATATATCGGGCAGAAATGGTATAATAACTATATCTTTGTGTTCGTAGTATTTTAAGTACTAAATGAAGTAAAAAGAGGTAGCAAGATGTTAGATATTAAATTCGTCCGGGAGAACCCCGAGGCAGTAAAAGAAAACATCCGTAAGAAGTTCCAGGATGCCAAGCTTGTGCTTGTGGATGAGGTAATAGATTTTGACCGCAAGAACCGTGCGGCCAAGCAGGAGGCCGACCAGTTGCGTTCTGACCGCAACAAGATCAGCAAATCCATCGGTGCTTTGATGGCTCAGGGCAAGAAGGAAGAGGCTGAAGAGATGAAGCGGAAGGTGAATGCTTTCTCCGAGCGTCTCGCAGAACTTGAGAAACTGGAGGAGGAATACTCCGCAGAAGTTAAGAAGAGAATGATGGTTATCCCGAACATCATCGATCCGAGCGTTCCAATCGGTAAAGACGATTCGCAGAACGTGGAGATTGAAAAGTTCGGCGAGCCCGTTGTTCCGGATTTTGAGATTCCTTATCACACCGAGATTATGGAACGATTTAACGGTATTGACCTGGATGCTGCCAGAAGAGTTGCCGGTAACGGATTTTATTATCTCATGGGTGATATCGCAAGACTGCATTCCGCAGTGATCGCTTATGCGCGTGACTTCATGATTGACCGCGGCTTTACCTATGTAGTGCCTCCGTTCATGATTCACGGCGAAGTGGTAAGCGGCGTTATGAGTTTTGCCGAGATGGAGAACATGATGTACAAGATCGAGGGAGAGGATCTTTACCTGATCGGTACCAGTGAGCATTCCATGATCGGTAAATTCATCGACAGCATCAATCAGGAGGCTGACCTTCCGTACACGCTGACGAGCTATTCGCCTTGCTTCCGTAAGGAGAAAGGCGCGCACGGAATCGAAGAGCGCGGCGTATACCGTATCCATCAGTTTGAGAAGCAGGAGATGATCGTCATCTGTAAGCCTGAGGACAGCATGACCTGGTACAACAAGCTGTGGAAGAACACGGTTGACCTGTTCCGCTCCATGGATATTCCGGTAAGAACGCTTGAGTGCTGCTCCGGAGATCTTGCCGATCTGAAGGTTAAGAGCTGTGACGTGGAAGCATGGTCTCCCCGTCAGAAGAAGTATTTTGAAGTCGGCTCCTGTTCCACGCTCGGCGACGCGCAGGCACGCCGTTTGCAGATCCGTGTGCAGGGTGCTGATGGCAGTAAGTATTTTGCCCATACCCTTAACAATACGGTTGTGGCTCCGCCCCGTATGCTGATTGCGTTCCTTGAGAACAACCTGCAGGCAGACGGAAGCATCCGCATTCCGGAAGTATTGAGACCGTATATGGGCGGTAAGAGTGAAATCAGATAGCAGAAATGCTTTTTGATAAATATGTAAGAGGAGAAGTGTTGTTTATGCTTGGATTTTTAACCGGCAAATGTAAGAAAGTTGTAGTCGGGCTTTCCGTAGCCGTGCTTGTCCTTACGAGCGTTCTTTCCGTGAAGGCTCCTAAGGCTTATGCAGAGGGCGAACCCGACGAGGTAACCGTACTTGGCTCGGATTTAAGCTGGGATGACTTTTTGAGAGCCCTGTACAAAGGCGGTTCTTTCCGTCTGGACAGTGATTTTTCGGATATCGACAATATTAATGAAGCAGACCGTGATTATAAAGCTTCCTTTAATATTTTGGTTTATTCGGACCCGGATGATCCGGATTCTTATCCGTATTACGAAGGCCTCGGCCCTGTTTTGATTGTACAGGATACCGTTATTGATCTTGCAGGTCATACGATTCGAAGAGAGTTTAATGACAGAAAAAAAATGGGTGTACATTCCGCAGGTATGGTTATCTGGATTCGGAACGGCGCGACACTTACCATCCGTGATTCCAGCACCGGTATGACCGGTCAGATTTCCGGAGGTATGAATAAGGGTACAAGCGGTAAAGATACCTGGACTTTTGACGGAATGACGATTACGCCTCCTAAGACCAACGGTGGCGGTGTATATGTCGAAGACGGTACATTTATCTTTGAAAGCGGTAACATCTGTGATAACTATTCGACTTTCCGCGAGAGAAATATTACGTCAGGAGCTGGCGGCGGCATCTATGTTGCTGAGAATGGTTCCGTTATCGTGGAAGAGGATGCGAGAATCACAAACAATAATGTAAATAATTCCAACAGCACTCAGCAGGGAATCGGCGGCGGTATTTATGCTGCTCAGGGAGCAAGCGTTGTTGTGGAAGATATTGCAAGTGTTTCCGGCAATACGCCTTCCACTGCAAACAATCCCGAGATTAATATTGCTGTTGATCGCGAGTTCTTCGAAATCCGTTTCGTATTAGACGGAACGGAGATTGAAATCGCTGAGCGTGAAGAAGGCGAGGCTACTCTCGGCTCGACCATCGAGGCTACGAAGGTACATGATCCTTCGAACCTTGTTTATGATGGCTTCCTTCTTACCCGTGCATCCAACCCGGCGCTGTTAATTACTGATAATGAGGCGGACAATGTACTGGCAATCCCGTATAAGAAACTGCTTCCGACCGCTACGGTTGAAGAAGTAACCAATCCTGCAACTGATGTGGAAGTTTATTCCCTTGCTAACGGCAGCTTTACTTCTTTGAATAAGACTGCTGACCTTGGTAAGGAATACATCTTTACCGCAGATCAGCCTTCTGCAGAAGTGCTTGACTTCTATAAAGACTGGTATTGCGATTACGAAATCGTATTTAACGATGACGTAGCAACCGAGTCATTTGGCCTTTACGGCGCATATGGCAGTTATGAGTATGCATTCCTGTATCCGCAGGACGTTTCCGCCGGCGACAGCGTACGTCTTTTGGAGTCTGCATTAGCAGGTACGACACTGACTTATACGGAACTTTTGAATGTTGTAAGTCCGTTCACCTGCGGTATCTTCAATCTCGATGAGGATAACGCTGACAGCACGATTGATGTCCGCCTGATTCTCTGGCCTGTTGACGGTTCCGCTGCTGACGCAGTTGTTCTTACCGAGACCGAGTACGGCTTCGATGATCTTACCGAGCTTAGTATGATTGCTCCCGAGCTTCCTACGGCTACGGTTACGGATGTTACCCCTGCTCCTACCGATGTTCCGGTTTGGGATGCAAACGGTAATGATCTGAACAAGCTTACGGATGTTGCCAAGGCTGTTATGTTTACTGCAGACGATGCAACCGATGAGCAGATTGCTTATTACGGAAACTGGAAGTGCGATTTCGCTGTTTCCTTCAGCGATGATATTGCTGCCGGTTCCATTGGCCTTTACGGCAAATACGCCGACTACGAGAGAGCATTTGCTTATCCGAATGCCATTACGGCCGGCGAGAAGATTCTTCTTATGGCAGGTGTTCTGAACGACGCAGATCTTTGCACATATGATTATGTAAGAACATCGGTTCAGGATTTCATTTGCGGCGCATTGAATCTTTCCGATGATAATATCGGTACGACGATGACCATCCAGCTGATCATGTATCCTGCTGATGGTGACCGTGATGATGCCGTAGTGATTTACGAAGACAGCTATGTTTTCGAAGAGCCTACCACGATCCGTGATATCGTTCCGGAATATCCTACCGCTACGGTTGTTTCCGTTGAGAATCCTTCCACGCTTGTTCCCGTACAGGGAACGGACAATGTCGTTGACGCGATCGGTGTAGAGTACAAGTTCTCTATGGACGAGGCTACCGACGAGCAGTACGATTATTTCAAGCAGTGGCGTTGTGATTATATCATCAGCTTCTCGGATGATCTTGCCAATAATACCTATGGCCTTTACGGTGCATATGCAAATTACGATTTTGCTATAGTCGGACTTGGCCCGATTACGGCCAACACCGAGTACTTCCTTATGAAGGATGTACTTGGCAACGAATGCAGTTATAAAGAAATTTACGATGACGTTCAGGTGTTCAATTGCGGCGCATTCAACCTCGATGCGGCCAATGTTGGCACACAGATGACGGTTCGTCTGGTTATCTGGGATGCAAGCCTTGAGAATCCCGAATATATCGATCTTTGTGCTCCTGTAACCTATACATTTGGCGAGCCTACCACGGTTCATCCCGCTACCTGCACGGTTACGCTTTCTTCTGTTGATAACAACAACAATCAGAATGTTGCAACCCTTACCGGCGGCGGAGAGTATGCTTACAACGAGGAAGTTACCGTAACGGCTCCTGAAGTTACCAATTACACATTTGACGGATGGTATGTTGCCGGCGAACGTGTTGCTACCGAGAGCAGTTATACGTTTAACGTAACGGCCGATACCGACCTGGTTGCAAAGTATACGGTTAACGATGTTTCTGCAAATCTGCATGTAGACGGTGTATTATATAAGGTTGATGATTCCGAGATTCAGGAAGCTGCCGGTGATTTCCGTAAGAAAGTGGGAACCAGCGTTACCGTTTCCTATACCGGTGAAGATTTCCTGTATTGGACCAACGAATCTGATAATATTGTAAGCACCAGTCCGGATTATACCTTTACCATGGCAAGTGATTCGATCCTTAAACTGGTTGTATCGACTGCAAGCGGATCCAGTGTTAAGGTTGTTGTATTGAATGCTTATAAGCAGGTACTTGCTGAAGGAACCTATGAGGATGCATTCGATATTGATGACTTCCTTGCTGAGGTTTCTCCTACAAAGATGGGTTATACCTTCGATAAGTGGGTAATCAAGGGAACAAGCACCGAAGCAACCGGCGATGCAATTCTTGCGCTCGGAGAGAAGTGCGTTGAAGTAGTCCCGACCTATGTTGCAAGCGAAAGTGGTGAGACCTATACCCTTACCGTTAAGGTATTGAAGGGAACCGAAGAACTCACACTGGATGCATATACCGATGTTTCTTATGCAGCCGGTAAGACCGTAAAGATTACGCTAGATGACATCGTTTCTGATTTCGGACTTGAGGATACGGATGAATTCGCATTCTGGAGCACTGACGGCGGAGCAACGATTGCATCCACACAGTCTCAGTATACGGTTGTCGCTGTCGGCGGTTCGATTGAAGTAACTGCAGTATTTAACTATGAGGGAACTCTTGAACCCGAATCCGGTGTATCCATCACGCAGATGTATGCTTCGCAGGTTGACGGCAATTATATCCTTTCCACTACGATGCGCTACTTTGTGCCGGAAGGATGCCAGCTTCTTGAAAGTGGTTTCGTATACAGCACCAACAGCATATATGCGAACGCTCTGGACGATCTGGTTATCGGAGCTACCGGAACGGCGAAGAATGTCTCCATTTTGACGACTGCTACCGGCATCTATACATTCCATGCAAATGCCGGAAGCAGAAATGCATTGACACTTTACATTCGTGCGTATATAATATATACTGATAGTGAAGGATCTGTTGTAACTAGATATAGTGACGTTTCTTATGGTAGTTATGATACCCTGCATCAGTAATGAATAGGAGTGTTTTTATGAAAGAAGAATTCCTTAGTTTTGAGTTGGAAGTTGTTACGCTTGTTGAGACGGATGTTATTACTGATTCTACTGGAACAAGCGAGAGTCAGGGTAACCTGTAATAGTTTGTCAATTAAGTTTAATTTAGGAGCGGCTCATCTAGCCGCTCCTTTGCGTGTTATATAATAAAGAGGGCCGGAGGTTATATGAAAAATCATTTGAAAGCAAGGATTCTATACGGTATCTGCATTCTTTTCCTCGCATTTATTCTGTTCCCGTCTGTTTCTAAGGCGGCAGGTGAAGAGGAAGAAGGGTATGTGATTACCGCCACAACCAGAGTAAAAGGAGGTACTACGACCGTTTCGCGTGTTTCCGGAGGCGGTTTATATGCTGACGGTTCATCTGCAACCGTGATAGCATATTCCCGCACGGGATATAGCTTCCTTGGCTGGTATGATGCCGCAGATACTTCTTATTCGAACCGCTTGAGCATTAGTCAGGACTATGCTTTTACCGTAAATTCCGATCGGGATCTGGTAGCTCTCTATGAAAAGAAGAGCGGCTCTGCTTTCAAGTTCGAAGTCTCCGGCTCCGAATTTAAAGTAAACAATGGTGCCGTACAATTCATTTCTTTCAAACAGAATTTCAATTCCGGCGAGAAAATGTTTGTATCATTCGTGGATGATACTATGGATTTCCGTTATTGGGTTAATGGTTCCGGCAACATTGTTTCGTCTAATAAGGATTATTCTTTTATCTTTTCCGGTGAAACCAAACTGATTGCTTATTATACTCCGAAGGAAGACCGCCCCAATCAGGGCGTAGTATATTTCCGAAATGCTTACAGCCAGTTGTTCTCATCAAGAACCTATTCCACATCTGAGACTATCGATTTCCCTGTCGATATTCCGATTAAGATGGGCAGTATCTTTAAGGGATGGTATCTTGCGGATGACAACGGAAATCCTTCCGATATTGAAGCTACGGATGAATCCATTCATGCCGCGATGGCCGAGAAGAATGCCATTGTCATTGTTCCTGCTTACGTAGCGAGCGGAGAAGAATGTACGGTTAATGTGCTTTATACGGACGGAGAGAATGAACTTGCTCCGTCTGTTTCCAAGATTCTTTCCATTGGTGAAGTAAAATCATTCACAGCACCGGCGATAGACGGCTATGTATTCCATTACTGGATGCAGGACGGTCAGATTACCAGTTACGCCACAAGCGTATCTGTTCGCTGCGCGCTTACCGGTACGGTTACGCTTCAGGCGGTTTACGGTCTTGAGCCGATTGAAGATCAGGCACTTGTCGTTATCACGCAGTCTTATTCCTCAAAACAGGTTCAAAATGATACCGTTAAATATATCCTTTCGAACACAATGCAGTATTATGTTCCTGCCGATTGCGTTGTCAGCGTCTCCGGCTTTGTATTTGGCGTAAACGGAACCTTGTTCGGAGGGGAAGACGCGGCGCAGAATCTTGTATTGGGCGGCGTGGATGTTCGCCAACTCAAATCCGGCCTTACGACCCAGAAGGGTGTATATACCTATAACCTTTCGACTACAGATCCGAATATCGTTTTGTATATCCGGGCATATGTATCCTACCGTGATAAAGACGGTGCCCTTCATACGATTTATTCGGATATCAATTCGTTCTCCTATAACAGTCTGAACGGAGTATATTATACGGTTACCTTCAATGATGCGGAAGGCAATGCACTGCAGACTTCCGATGTTTTGATGGGTCAGATGCCTGTTTATGAAGGCGAAGAGCCCGTAAAAGCAGAAGATGACGAGTATACCTATAACTTTATCGGATGGGATCCGGAACTTGCACCGGTAACGGCCGATGCGGTCTATAATCCTGTCTTTGAGCCCGTGCCGATTCCGGCGCCTGACATGCCTACGGCAATCGTTACAGAGGTTGCACCTTTGGAAAATGTGCAGCTGTACGATCCTTCCACATTGAATCCGGTTACGAAAACCGTTCGCTCGATTGACGGTGTATATTCCTATACTGCGGATTCCGTTGAGGACAAGACGAAAGAATATTACGCGGACTGGAACTGTGACTACCGCGTTTCCTTTGATCATGATATTGCTGCGGGAAGCTTCGGCTTTTACGGAGCTTATTCCGGTTTCGGAACAGACTTTGAGGCTGCCTTTCTCAGCCCTGTTGGGTTTGCAGAGGGGGACAGCCTTTTTCTGCTTCAGTCACTCGGCCTTTCGAATGTAACTTATCATGACATTTATACGAATATTCCGGAGTTCATCTGCGGTGCTTTTAACATTTCCGATGCCAATATCGGGACTACGGTTACCGTGGAACTGGTTATGTGGGAGCCCGGTACGGATCCTAAAGATGCTTATGTTGTTGCTCAAAAGAGCTACACGTTTGCCGGGGCAACGAAGCTTGACTGCATCCACAACTGGAGCAATTGGACCGTTTCCAAGGAAGCTTCCTGCCTGGAAGACGGCGAAGAGACAAGAGTCTGTGCGAACTGTGATGAAATCGAGACCAGAGCGATTGATGCACTCGGTCACGACCTTATCCATCATGATGCGCAGGCTGCCACCTGCACGGAGGTTGGCTGGGATGCTTACGATACCTGCTCGCGTTGTTATTATTCAACATATGTGAAGATTGAAGCATTCGGACATACCCCGAAGGCGGCTGTAGAAGAAAATCGCGTAGAGCCGACTTGTATTGCAGCCGGGTCTTATGATGCTGTTGTATATTGTGACACTTGCGGAGAGGAACTCAGCAGAAATCACCAGGTGATTGATGCACTCGGTCACGACCTTATCCATCATGACGCTCAGGCAGCGACCTGTACGGAGGTTGGCTGGGATGCTTACGATACCTGCTCGCGTTGTTATTATTCAACATATGTAAAGATTGAAGCATTTGGCCATACCCCGAAGGCGGCTGTAGAAGAAAATCGCGTAGAGCCGACTTGTATTGCGGCCGGGTCTTATGATGCTGTTGTATATTGTGAAACTTGCGGAGAGGAACTCAGCAGAGAACCTAAAACTATCGATGCACTCGGACACGACCTTATCCATCATGACGCTCAGGCTGCCACCTGTACGGAGGTTGGCTGGGATGCTTACGATACCTGCTCGCGTTGTTATTATTCAACATATGTAAAGATTGAAGCGTTCGGACATACCCCGAAGGCGGCTGTAGAAGAGAATCGTGTAGAGCCGACTTGTATTGCGGCCGGTTCCTATGATGCTGTCGTTTACTGTGATACCTGCGGAGAAGAGCTCAGCAGAACAGCTACAGTGATTGATGCTCTCGGACACGACCTTATCCATCATGACGCCCAGGCTGCGACCTGTACGGAAAATGGCTGGAATGCTTACGATACCTGCTCGCGTTGTTATTATTCAACATATGTAAAGATCGAAGCATTTGGCCATACCCCGAACGAAGCAGTAGAAGAAAACTATGTTGAGGCGACCTGTGAGGCCGACGGCTCTTATGACATGGTTGTATACTGTGACACCTGCGGTGAAGTGCTTGAGCGTGTAACCCACACGATTCCGAAGTATCCTTCTGCACAGGTTGACGAGCTGGAGCCACGGACGAATCTGCCACTTGTTAACATCCGAAACCTTAATGAAGATCTGCATAAAACCGTTGACAAGCTGAATGCAGAGTATTCCTTTACATCGGTTACTCCGGAAGATGCAACTTACGATTATTATAAAGACTGGAATTGCGACTATCGTGTAACATTTGCCGATGATTTCCTTGAGAATTCCTTCGGTTTGTTCGGCGAATACAGCGGCTTCGGAACTACATACAGCCTGGCATTCCTGTTCCCGAACAATGTTGTTGCAGGAGACGAAGTGTACCTTCTTCAGGCTGCCGGTCTTGAAAATGTTACTTACAGAGATATCCGCAGTGATATTAATACATTTGTCTGCGGCGTATTTAATGTTTCCGCACTCAATCTCGGCAAGAAGATGACCGTTGAGCTGATCATGTGGGCACCTGATTCCGATCGCGATTCCGCGAAGACAATCGTGGCAATTGAATATACTTTTGATGACCGGTCCAACGTTGATTGCGTACACAATTGGGGCGGTTGGTATGTTACGACTGCACCGGACTGCATTACGGAAGGCGAGGAAAC
Source organism: uncultured Lachnoclostridium sp. (assembly GCA_946402335.1). GTDB lineage: Bacteria > Bacillota > Clostridia > Lachnospirales > Lachnospiraceae > ISDg. Next base: position 18,262 of record CAMIWE010000003.1, on the reverse strand, counting down.
CAGAGTCTGCGAATATTGTAACGCTTCCGAAACCAGACCGGTTGATGCGCTCGGTCATGATTATATCCATCACGACTCTCAGGCTGCGACCTGCACGGAAATCGGCTGGGATGCTTACGATACCTGCTCACGTTGTGATTATACCACTTATACTGAGATTGCAGCCCTTGGCCATACGCCTAAGGAAGCTGTGGAAGAGAACCGCGTAGAGCCGACCTGTATTGAGACCGGTTCTTACGATGCTGTTGTATATTGCGATACCTGTGGAGAGGAACTCAGCAGAGAGCCTAAGGTGATTGACGCACTTGGCCATGATTTTATCCATCATGACGCCCAGGCTGCGACCTGTACGGAGATTGGCTGGGATGCTTACGATACCTGCTCGCGTTGTGAGTACTCAACCTATGTAAAGATTGAAGCACTCGGTCATATGCCTAAGGAAGCTGTGGAAGAGAACCGCGTAGAGCCGACCTGTACCGAGACCGGTTCCTATGAGGCTGTCGTATACTGCGATACCTGTGGAGAAGAACTTAGCAGAGAGCCTAAGGTAATTGACGCCCTCGGCCATGACCTTATCAATCATCCGGCACAGGCTGCGACCTGTACGGAAATCGGCTGGGATGCCTATGATACCTGCTCGCGCTGCGACTATACAACGTATGTTGAAATCGCTGCTCTTGGTCATACGCCTAAAGATGCGGTTGAAGAAAATTATGTAGAGCCCACCATTTCGGAAGACGGTTCTTACGACATGGTTGTATATTGTGATACCTGTGGCGCGGAACTGGAGCGTGTAACCCATACGATTCCGAAGTATCCTTCCGCATTGGTAACGGAAAAGGAGCCGCAGACCGGCGTTCCGATCATCGATATCAATGATCCTTTCGGTGACACCCATATTATGGTTGATCACCTTGGTGTGGAATATGAGTTTACGGCCGATGTACCGAGCGATGAGACGCTTGCGTATTATCGTGACTGGAACAGCGATTACCGAATCACATTTGACGGAGATTTTGCAAAAGAATCCTTCGGTCTTTACGGCGCTTATTCCGGATACGGTACCGACCTGAGCTTCGCATTCCTGTTCCCGCAGGATGTGGCAGACGGCGAGACATTTGACCTTCTCCGTTCGTTCGGCCTTGACAATGTCACCTATAATGACTGCCTGTTCAATATCGGAACATTTGACTGCGGTGCATTCAATCTTTCCGCATTGAACATCGGAAAGAAGATGACGGTTGAGCTTGTTATCTGGGCGCCCGACGCAGACCGCAGCGAAGCGGTAACCGTTTCCCGAATTGAATATGTAATTGATGAGACGAGTACCCTCCAGTGCATCCATAACTGGGGCATGTGGTTTGAAACCACGCATCCGACCTGTACGGCTGACGGTGAAGAAACCAGAACCTGCCAGTATTGTAATGGTGTAGAGGCTCGTCCGGTTAGTGCGCTCGGACATGATCTGACGCAATATGATGCCAAGGCTGTAACTTGTACTGAGGACGGCTGGGATGCTTATGAGGCCTGCAGCCGCTGCGATTATACGACGCAGGTTGTAATTCCTGCTCTTGGTCATCTGATCGTTGAGCATGCGGCACAGGCAGCAACTTGTACCGAAATCGGCTGGGATGCTTATGTGACCTGTGAACGTTGTGATTATACTACCTATGCGAAGATTGACGCGCTTGGCCATGATCTTGTTCATCATGCTGCTCAGCCGGTAACCTGTCTTGTGGACGGCTGGGATGCATACGATACCTGCGAACGTTGCGACTATACCACATTTGTCCTGATCGAGGCTCCCGGACATCTTGAAGCGGAAGCAGTTAAGGAGAATGTTAAGGGCGAATCCTGTACTGAAGAAGGCTCTTATGATTTGGTTGTTTACTGTGAAGTATGCGGTACGGAATTAAGCCGTGATTATATTGTTGTCCCGGCGAAGAGTCATACACCGCTACCGGCTGTCAGAGAGAATGAAATTCCTGCAACCTGTACGGAGGCCGGTTATTATGATGATGTTGTATATTGTGATGTTTGTGGCTATAAATTGAGCACCACGAAAATGGTAATTCCTGCTAGTGGACACGTAATGATGGATCCTGTACAGGAAAACCTGGTAGAACCAACCTGTGAAGAGTTTGGCTCTTATGATTTAGTTAGATATTGTTCCGTATGTAATTCGGAAATCAGCAGAGGCAAGATTTCATTAAATCGTCTCGGACATGTTCAAGGGCAATTGATTAATATCAATATTGTTGAACCAACCTGCACGGAGAATGGTTCTCATGATGTGGTTGCTTATTGCAACAGATGTAATAAATTGCTTTTATCTAACCATATAATTGATTCTATGAAGGGACATCTTAATGGGGAGCCAGTTGCTGAAAACATAAAGGAAGCAACCTGTACACAGGCTAGTACTTACGAAGCGGTAGTTTATTGCACACGTTGCGGTATTCAGCGAAGTCGCACGACAATTATAGTCGGTAGTTCGTTAGGTCATAAGACGGTATATCATGCTCCTAAGGCCGCCACCTGTACGGAGGACGGATGGAATCCGCACAACACTTGCGAAAGATGTGACTATACATCAATCGTTGTATATCCTGCACTTGGTCATTCCTTCGGTAGTTGGTCTGTAACTGCAGAGCCGACCTGCACGGAAGCCGGCGAGGAGACCAGAACCTGCTCTCGCTGCGGAGAGACGGAAACCCGTGAAGTAGAAGCGCTTGGTCATGATCTTATAAGTCATGCGGCACAGTCAGCAACGTGTACGGAAATAGGTTGGAACGCTTATGAAACCTGCTTGCGTTGTGACTATACGACATATGCGGAAATTGCTTCATTTGGGCATACGCCTAAGGCAGCTGTGGAAGAGAACCGTGTAGAGGCAACTTGCCTTGAAGCCGGTTCTTATGAGGCAGTGGTATACTGCAATACCTGTGGAGCAGAACTTTCCAGAGAAAACCAGGTTATCGCGGCGCTTGGCCACGACCTTATTAGTCACGCGGCACAGGCAGCAACCTGTACGGAAATTGGCTGGAATGCTTACGATACCTGCTCACGTTGTGACTACACTACCTATGTTGAGATAGCTGCACTTGGACACAACTGGGGTGAGCCGACCTGGAGCTGGACCGGAAATGACGCCGACGGATATACATCCGCAACGGCTTCCTTCGTATGTCAAAATAACGCATCGCATACCGACAGTGTATCAACTGAGGTTACCGGTACCATCGGTACTGGTGACGATGCAGGATACATGGTATATACTGCTGAGGTTTCCTTCAATAATAACACCTACGCGGACAAAAAGAAGGTTGAGATTGCTTCTGCAAATACATTTACACATAGTGATAATTTCGCTAATGTAGACCGTTATCTGTATCGTGTCGGTAACGGAAATACGGTAAAACTTGGATCGTTGTTCAAGGTAGATGAAGCAGGAGATAGTGCGCCTGTTTCTTCGGATGTCACGATTAAAGTAGTGGCAGTTGAGAGCAATTCCTCCGTAAAAGGAACCGGAACAAACCTTGCCGAAGGCAGCACTGCAAAGTGCGTATATTCGGCAAATGCATCTGATTGGACCCAGTCTACGCTGAAATTCACCGGCGAGGGTCCTGTTAAGGTTACCATCAAGGAAGGCAACGGAGACGAGTATACGCTGAATCTGGAAGTGGTTAATGCTAATAATGCTACAACAGCTACCAATGCATCAAGCGCAAATATTGTTCTTTTAAACGATGTTTCCACGAGCGGAATGAGTATCTCGAATGGTAAGACGCTGTATGGTAACGGTTTTAGCGTGATTGATACCAGAACAGATACTTCCGGGGCTAAAGGTTGGATCAATGTTACTAACGGATATGCGAATAATGTTCAGTTCTTGGGGCAGTATTTTCCCACTGCGGTTATGTCTGGAACAAGTAATCAATATTATCAGGATACTATACGTCTCAGTGGTAATTCCGGTTTATATAATTGCTTGGTTACCGGTAGCAAATATGCTGTAAATGTTACAACCGGCAACAGCACCATTGAAGATACGTCGATAATCGGTGGCGCTGTGGCAAATATGATTATTGGCGGTGGAGAACGAGTTGTATTAAAGAACCTTACAACTGTACAACCGGGGTATGATGATTCCCCTTATGGTATGGGAATTATTGTTGAATCAGATGTTCCCAAGGTAATCTTAGACGGCTATCTTCATCAGTATAACTGGGCCCAGCAGAGTGATGTTCCTAGTACTTATAACTCTTTCCTTGGTAGCTTGTTTAACGATAGTGCATATAGCAATATTAGGTATAAAAACCAAAACAAAACTTATGTTAATACCGGTATTTTATATTTTAATGAAAATGTTAACCTTAACGCAAACAATTTACTAGATGAAAGAAATTCAGATCAAAAGGTTGGCATGCCTTATACAAGAGTTAGTAAAACTGCTTTAGGAAAAACCGGCTTATGTTATACGGTCGAAGGCAATTCACTAGAGTCTGTTTCATTAGATTATTCGGATGATTTTAGTAATCGCCAGGCTGTGGTTATACCTGCTGAAAGTTGGAATTGGCCCAATGAACATGTTTCGGAACGCCGTTATTGTTATTATGATTCCGATGAAAGAAAAGTTAAAATTGGATTTGAAGAAGAAAACCTTGATGGATACTCTGTAGATTTGGGGGCGTTGTCTGTTAATAAATTCGGTATTCCGTTATCGTATACTGTAAGATTAAGCGGATCAGTTTGCGCCAACTCAATTGTTACATTTACTGAAGCTGGGGAATATGAATTGGAATTTGAATATACTGACCCATATAATTATAATAGTTTGGGAAATAAGGATTCGAGCGTAACATATAGAAAAGATTTTATGGTTTCTGTATCAGCAATAAAAGCAGCTGCAAAAAATGCTGAATTTACGTTTTACGGATATAATAGTGAGAGTAAAACCCCGTCGCAGACATATTCATCCAAAACTGTTATCACATCCGGTGGAAAAAAATATGTTATGCCTGATGTGACATCGACAAGTAATACTGTTAAAAGTACGACTGTAGATGGAATAACGGTGTATTGTCCGGTCGTTTATGTAGATTTTCAAGATAATTACAGCGATTTCAACTGGCTCTATCCGATCTTTCTGGCGGTGGATATTAAAGATTATGCTAACGGTGGAACAGCACAGAATGCTACTACGATAGTGAATCATTCGTCTCAGGCTTCTCGTCCTAGTTCGGTCAATATACTGACAGAAGATAAGCCTTCTAAGGGGACAGGATGGTCTTCAGGGTCCGGTAAAGCAGGAACTGAGGGAAAATTGTCGTCGGGTACATATAAAAATCTTTATGGTTGGACTAGCGGTGCTTTAGGAAGTGATAAGTCCGAAAGTGAATTGTATGCATCTTTCTCCTATACGGATAATAAAGGTGATACATTTTATTATGTTGTAGCTTATTATAGAGCAGCACATACTTGTCCTAGTCCTGGTTGCTTCGCTTCCGGTACTATGATTACTCTTGCAGATGGTTCACAGAAGCCAATCGAAGAGATTTCATCTGATGACCAAATCCTTAGTTGGGATTTCTTTACCGGTGAATACGTATCGCAGAATATTTCCATTCTTGTTGACCACGGCGAAGCAGAATATAAGGTAACCAATCTTGCTTTCTCGGATGGCACATCACTCAGAACGATAGCAGATCATGGATTGTTTGATATTGATCAGAATAAGTTTGTATATATTTTTCCTGAGAATTGCAAGAGTTTTATCGGTCATCGATTTGTGAAGCAGAGCGTCAATAATGAGTATGATGTGGTTGAACTTGTTGACGCTTATGTGACAGAAGAAGTTACGAATGCATATTCCATCACTGCAGCATATACTTCCAATGCATTTGCATCGGGATTATTGACCGTTGCACCTCCGGAAGAATTCTACAACTGGATTCCGATGGGCGAAACGATGCGTTATGATACAGCCAAATTCGAAGAGGCTCTTGCAAAATACGGGACATATGATTATAGTGTGTTCGCAGAATATGTGACGGAGAAACAGTTTGATGAGTGGAATGGTAAATACCTTAAGATTGCTGTAGATTCCGGAAAAATCACATTTGAAGAAATAGTGGAATTGATTAATCAATATAAGCAGTTCATGGTAGATTAAATTTTTATAGTACCTTAACGGAGTCCTAATGAAACGTTTTATATCTTTACTAATTATATCCTTTATCCTCCTCCTGGCTCTGCCGCATTCAACTGCATTTGCAGTTGATTCCGAGCCGGATCCGGATACCGTCTACACTGAGGGCACCCTCTATTATACGATTGCGAATGAATCCATTACGATTGTCGGGTGCTTTGGGAAGCAGGAAGAGGTTACGGTTCCTTCGATGATCGGAGGATATCCGGTAAATGCGATCGCCAAAGGCGCATTTTCCGTCAATAAGTACATCAAGAAGCTGAATCTGCCGGATACGATCTGCAAGGTGGAAGAGGGGGCATTCAAGGACGGACTGAAGGTAATCTACAACGCGAATACCGATCATCCGCAGGATACGCCGACCGAGCTGATCTTGAATGGTGGTATTCTGATTCCGACGGAGCCGGTGAAACCGAGTACCGTTACGCCTGCGCCTACTGTTACGGTTGAACCGGTTACCCCGGAACCGACAACAACGACAGCACCTACCGGCAATGTTACTCCCGGGGCCACTCCGACGACGGATCCTACCGAAAAAATCACCCCGGGAACCACACCGACCGAAAGCCCTGCACCGACCGATGCCGTGACTTTGGAACCGACTCCCGCTACAGGGGAAACCCAGATTGGAGAGATCGATGTCAATCTCGATGAGATTCTTTCTCCGACACCGACGGTTACACCGATTCCTACACTTTCGCCGGATACGAGTAATGTACCCGATCTTGATGCGGTCGACTCTTCTAAAAAGCAGGGCAAACCTGTAAAAATCTCGGTTATTCTCGGGATTGCAGCAGCGTTTCTTGTTTTGTGCGGCGGTGTCGTTTTGGTCATTAACAAAAAGAAATAATCCCTAAGAATAAAGGATGTTCGCCATAGAACATCCTTTTTCTATATCAAAAAAGCGAGGCGGCGACCGAAATGCGATATATACGATTCCGAATCAAAGAAGAGTGCCTGCAATTTGTAAACAAAATGTAAAGTTTTTTTGCAGAATTGGTATTAAAATATATTTACTTTGTATACAATCATACGAATAGCGTATTATTTTTCGCTTAATTAATTGTAATTAAGCGCAAAAAGTGGTATTTTATTATTACAGAAAGCGATTGCTCTATTTGAGGAATGTGCGTAAAGGATTTTTCACAAATCCATATGAAAAAATCATAAAGAGAGGGAACGACTTATGCGTAAACGTATTTTTTCAGTCATTTTAACCGTTGTTATGGTGATGGCAATGTGCGCACAGACATTTGCTTCAACACCGCCGACGCCTTCGATTGACAATAACGGCGAGCAGGGCGCTTTTACGAGCCCCGATACACCGGTTTCACAGTCGAAGACGCTGTATCTTGCTAAGGAACTGCGGGCATATAATGCTGTGGACAATATTACCGTGAACGCTCCGGACATCAGTTATACTTATACGATTGCTCCGGCAACCGTAACGGACGGAACCACGGTTACTGACGCAGCCGACAAGCATAATCCTTCGGGCTCGGTTATTGCTACAGTTAAGGCCGGCATCACCGGAGCTACCGTAACGGGCGCGGTAAGCTGGTCGCCTTCCGAGACGATTACGGCAGGAACGGATGGTGTAGCCAATACCAAGGCTTTCGGTATTGATTTTTCGAATGTTGTATTTACCGGTGCAGGCGTATACCGCTATGTATTGACCGAGAATCTTACGGATGGATATACATTCGCTACTTCCGGCGTTACGGATACCGAACTTGCAGATACCCGTTACATCGATGTATATGTTCGTCCGAATCCGGATGGAATGACCAATAACGGTCAGTCTGCAACCGACTGGGATATTTACGGATATACCTGCTTCTTTAACAATGAAACCTTTACGGATGCGAACAAGGGAACCGTTGCCGTTAAGACGACCGGTTTTGTTTCCAAGACAGACCCGACTTCCGGTGATTTGATTACCGCAGCCGACAAATACTATACCTACAACGTAACGGTATCGAAGACGGTTGTGGGAGACGCATACGGCGCATTGACAGCTAAGTATCCGTTCACCGTAGTATTTACGAACAGCACGATTACCAGACAGGTTGATATTATCGCAACGCCGAATAACAGCGATAAGGTTGACGGATCCTATGATCCTGCACTTGCTGCATTTACCAGCAATGAGATCGGTGTAGTTGCCCTCATCATGGACGGCGGCTCCATCAAATATATCGGTATTCCTGCAGGCACCACCACACAGGTATATGAGACCAACAACCAGACCGGTGTTACCTACAAGGTTCAGACGGTTGTGGATTCGGATGCTACGACCAGTGACAGCGGTGTAACAAGCGGAAGCGCACCTTCGTCGGCTGTTGTTCAGTCTGCCAAAGCTGCTTACGAGTCCACCATGGTTACGATCGCAACGACTGCAGATCAGGCCGATACCGTTGATCACACCGTAGCTGTTACCAATACGTTTGAGAACATTTCGCCTACCGGTGTTATCCTCCGGTTTGCGCCTTACCTCATGATTCTCTTCGCGGGCGGATTGCTGATCATGTTCTGCGTACTTCTTTTCAAGCGTAACAGAAGAGAGGAAGAGGCAGTTTACTAAAACCGAAATTGAATACCCTTACGAACAGTCAGGGTGTCAAAAGATCCGATGGCTGTATAGTTTCTATAGGGCTGTCGGGTCTTTTCCCGTTCAATAAGGAAGGAGCCGTTTATGGCAGAGGATACTGTAAAAGAGACTCAGGAGAAGAAAGAAGAGTCCGAAAAATTAAAATCCGACATCAGAAAAGCGGAAAAGACGATGAAGAATGCCGGCTGGTTTCTTCTTTATCTGGTTATATTCCTTTTCGTCATATGGCTTCTGTTTTTTAAGATTATCGGAATTACCCATATGCCTTCATCCGATATGGAGCCGCGGATTGATGCCGGCGACCTTCTGATTTTCTTCCGGATGGATAAGAAGCCGAAATTCCGTGAAGTTATTCTGTATGAGATGGATACGGAGAAAAACGGAAAGAAAACGCTTCTTGTGGGCCGTGTCGTGGCCACACCCGGTGACACTGTTGACATCAACGAATCCAATTTGCTTGTTGTAAACGGCAATGTGATCAACGAATCAGAGGATTATCTGAAGATTACACCGAAACGCGGCGACAAGGTCACTTATCCGATCAAGCTCGAAGAAGGACAGTATTTTGTTCTTTCCGACGACCGGATGAACGGTATGGACAGCCGTTATTTCGGACCGGTTACGAAGAAAGACATTCTCGGTACGATAATTACATTATTCCGCCGGAATAATCTGTAAGAAATTACAAAAATCTGCATCGGAAAGGAGAAGGAATGCGGAACTCGAAGTTACAATTGATATTTTCCTATACGAGTTTTATCGGCGTTCGTCTCCTGATTGCTGCATCGGCCATACTCGGATCGTTTATGATTCTTTTCGCCGGGTATTCGTTATATGAGCAGATTTATACGCAAAACCGTGCGTTTGAATCGGGTATCGGCGACTTTGAATCTGAAGAAGAGATTATTGAATCGCAGAGCAATATTGCAGAGGAATATGAAGACTACAGAGCCTGGATACGTCTTACGGATACGAAGATTGATTATCCGGTAATGCAGGGCAAGGATGATTTGTATTATGCAAATCATGATGTAAACGGACAGAGCAGTCTGACCGGAGCGATTTATATGGCATCGGCCAACAAGGCTGACCTTAGCGATAACTATATTGTTCTTTTCGGACATCATATGGATAACGGTGCCATGTTCGGCGGACTTGACCGTTATCTTGAAGAAGACTATCTGAAGACCCATCAGAAAGGTATCATTATCAGTCCCGAGAGAACGTTTAACGTAGTCGTATTTGCCGCAATCATCACGGACGCCTATGATGAGAACATCTATACGGTCGGTGACCGTGACCTTTCGGAACTGATGGAGTATATCTCCTCAAAGGCAAAGGTTGAGGAAAAGGTGAACATTGATCCGGTTACGAAGATCATCGCATTATCCACCTGTGCGGATGCGACAACCAACGGCCGCCTTGTGGTATTCTGCATGGAAGACCCCGACGGAGTTGTTCCGGAGCCGACCATCACGCCGAAACCGACCGGAGAAGCGGTGGTTCCTGACAAGCAGACGGAAACGAAGAAAGAATCCCTTTGGGACCGTATCTTTAACCCGGGCGGATCTTCTTACGGAAAGAAAGCCTGGGCCCTGCTCAATCTGATCTGCCTGATTGTTACGATTTATATTCTGTTCCCATTGTTCCATCTGAGAGCCAAATACGGACGGATCCGCAATATGAAGGCCTTCAATGAAAAGAAGGCAATGCTCTGGGATGAGGAAAATCTGACTCCCGAGAAGCAGGCGGAACGTGAGAAGATTATGGCGAAAGCACTTCTGCACCACGGCTATAAAGGCGGAGAGATCACGGAGCAGGATTTCAAAGAAGCAATTGAAAATATGTATTATGACGTAAGTGCCTTTACGAAGAAATTCCGGATCGGAATTATAGCTCAGGCAGCGGCATCACTGCTGGCACTGATCGTTTTCATTCTGACCGAGAACATGCGGCTTCCGATGACAATCATCGACCGCTGGACGCCGATTATGTTAGTATTGATGCTGTTATGCTGGTTGGCGGGATTCCTTTTCACTCGTTACAAAAAGGCGCTTGAAGAGGAGCAGAAAGACAAGGCCGAACAAGGTGCGTAAGGAATAAGGAGAGTCATTTTGTATAAGCGTTTTACAGCTATATTTTTAATGATTTGCTTATTGGCCGGCTGCGTGGGCAGGAGGTCTGTCGCTAATGCGACGGAGGACTCCGGCGCACGCTTATTGGACGTTGTCAATTCGGATGAAACCGATACCGATGCACAGCCTCTGAACGATGCAATTGCAGATGCTTTGCATCTTGATGAGGGTACGGATGTTGTATCCGATGAAGTTTCAGGAGAAGAATCCCAGACGGACAAGAATGTAGCTTCCGGTGAGAGTTCACAAGAGGATTCGCAGGCGGATGCTGATGCGGTCGGTGCTTCCGATCAGGCTCAGCAGAATGACGAAGTTGCAGACGGGAACGCTACCAACGATTCGCAGGCAGATGTTACCGTAACAGACGGATCTGAGCTGCTGAATGACGCAGATAAGGATGCTTCGGATTCTTCTGAAGATGAGGCTCGTTCCGAAGATGCGGCTATTTCTAATCATTCTTCGGGCGAGGAGATTACGGATTCTTCCAACGAGGCAACGTCCCTTTCCGACAATGCTTCCGACGAGACTCCGACGGATTCTTCCGATCTTTCTGATAATACTTTAGATGATACTCAGACGGATGCCTCCGATGCAACGGATGCTTCGTCGACAGACCCCTCTGACGAGGTACAATCCGATCTTCCCGATGTGGAAACGACACAACCAACCGATGAAACGGTTCCCGATAATGACACGCAGGAGCCTTCTGAAGGCGATTCTAATGATCAGTCTGATAATGACAGTATAACGGACGAAGATCCACTCTCCGTTGATAATAACAATTCTGTTGCCGATGGTAACGAGAACAATGTAAGCGATGATGACTCCGCTACGGTTGATCAGAACGATTTTTCCGATTCTGATGCGGATTCTGAAATTGAAGATTACTCCGAAATCGAAGAAGTTGAGAAGCAGAAAGAATTTACCGGTACCCAGAGTCTTCAGGAGACGCTGGTTGCTTCGGATGGGCAGTCCTACCGGATTTCCGTAAGTTATGACGAGTCTGCCGGCTTCCCTGCAGATGCGGTTTTGGATGTTCTCGAACTGACCGGAGCGGAATATGAAGAATACATCCGTCAGGCTGCAGGTGTGATGGGGGCGGACAGCTTCCAATATGCACGTGTATTTGATATTACGGTTCGCGATTCCGAAGGTGCGGAACTGATTCCCGCGAGTCCCGTTTCCGTAACCATCGACCTTCTTGATGAAGCGCACGGCGATGAAGACTTCTCGGTTATCCACTTCGGCGAGGAACCGGAAGAACTGACCGCACAGACGCAGGGCGACGCGGTAAGCTTTGAGACTGCAGGATTTTCCGCTTATGTTATCGTACAGGGGCCTGCTGCAGGTAATTCGGCTGACTGGAAGAAGATTTCCGACCTTGACGAATTGGAAGAGTATGGAGCGACAGGTGTTTATATCGGTCATACGACAGGCTTTTTCCTGACTTCCGGTATTACCAATATTACCTCCTCCCGTACCGGTATTACAAAGACCAAGCCCGCACAGAGCACACCTCCGGGTGCAGCCGTTACCTATTATTTTGAACGCATCACGCCTGACGGCGATACGTTTTATATTTACTGCCTTGCGGACGACGGAGAGACCAAGCGGTATATCGTTAATTCCACGAACAGTCTGAACCTGACGACCAATGTTTCGCAGCGTACGGCATTTACCATCAGCTTAAAAGAGACCGATACGTTCAATGCTTTAGCACCATCCGGATACTATATCAATATGCAGGGCGGCGCAAACGGTAATGCATTTGCCGCATGGAGTACTTACGGTGATGTTAATAACAATCTTTATATCTGGCGTCGTTTAGCGACAGCTACCGATCCTTATAACCTTAACGGACACAGCTACGGACTGCTTAACTGGAGCGGAAGCGTTACCGGTCGTGCGATGCTTTCGGAACAGAACGGTACCGGTTCCTTAAAAGCGAAGGCTTTGGATGTAATGGTTCATAAGGATAACCCGGATCAGAGACTTTTCGTTCCGAAGGATTCCGATATTGACTTCTGGACCTTTGAATGGGTTCGGGAAGACCTCTATCATATTTATACGAATACGGCAAATGGGCGGAAATATCTGGACATTACGACAAGCGGTCTAACATTACTCGATTCGGTTAATGTGAATACCGGTTTGATCAAGGTGACTCCGGGAACCGGAACCCGTACAGGACAGATATCCCTTTCCGCAGGCGGACGTGCGCTTACCTATATGGGAAGTGTTGCAGGCGGATTCGGCAAAGGCGGAACTGCCGGTTCGGAATGGTTGAACCTGGTGGACCGTTCGGAACTGACTGTCGACTATTACATGGTTTATTCCGCAAGAAAGGTCAGCGTATCCGATCCCGAAGTTACGAATGGTTCGGAAATCATTATTTATACCCGTGTCTGGGACGATTCGGTTAAGAAGTATAAGTATTATGCACTGGACCATGATGGAAGCCTTGTACAGTGCTTTGAGTACGGCGATTCCATTCAGTGGATGGGCACGCGTCTTAATACGATGCTTTGGGATTTTTCCGAGTATTACTGGGAAGGCACGACCGATCCGAACTTCTACTATGATCTGTACAATCCGTATTCCGGTACTTATATTGCGCCGCAGCACAATAACAATCAGATTGTTTCCGACACGAAGATTGGTATCAACCTGAACGGCCGCCGAGACGGATACTATTATACGCCGATTTATGCATGGGACGATGACAGTTATTGCTATGCCGCCTTGAATGCGGATGGTGGAACGCTGCAGGTATGTCCGAAGAGCGATGCGGCCGATTTCTATTTCGCTATCATTGAGGATGTCAACGAGGACGATAATCTGACGATGGTTCCGACGGTTGATCACGAGTCTCTCGGTATGACCCTGAAAATGATCGACTTTACGACCAAAAACAATAATAACCCCAATGAGCAGGATACGTTCCTTCTGAGTACCAAGAAAGATTCGCTTGTAACCGGTCTTTTGTCCACTAAACTCGGTAACGACGGTTATCCGACTAACGGCGACGGAGTTTCGATGGCAACGCTTTATGCGAATGCTTTTCCGGTAAACCATCTGTTTATTAAGAGTACCTATGTCGGCAGCGGATACTACGAGTTCGACAGTGCTCAGAACTTTGCTTCCATTGACGGCAGTAACTTCAAGGTTTACAAAGAAATCGCCTCGATGGACAGCGGTGCAAGTATCAGCCAGAGACCTTCGCTTCAGCATGGCCAGTTTATGCCGTTTAACGATCTCGAAGCCGGCTTATTTGCCGAGTTGAACGCGAAGAACCTGTATACATCCCTTCAGGAAGCACTTCCTACCAGCGATCCGCGATACAATGAGCAGTTATACCTGATTAAGAATCCGGACCATTATTTCGGTATGGAAATGGCTGCATCCTTTACCCAGACCCCGAGCGGTAAGGATGACTGGGGACATGATATCATTTATGAGTTCACCGGTGACGATGATTTCTGGCTTTATGTTGACGGAGAACTGATCCTCGACCTCGGCGGTATGCGAAGTGCGGTAGGAGGTACCGTAAACTACAGTACCGGCCGTGTAAAGTATGCAATTGATGCAAAGAATCATCAGCGAGAGGATACGCTTTATAACATCTTCAAGACCAACTACAAGAACCGTGAGAATTGCACGGAGCAGGAAGCTCTTGATTATGTAAACGGTATCTTTGAGCAAAATGCGAACGGCGATTATGTCTTTAAGGATTACACAAGCCATACGATGCGAATCTTCTTCATGGAGCGTGGCGGCGGTGCATCCAACCTTTATATGCGATTTAACCTTGCTTCGGTTCGTCCGGGTACTGTGGAACTCAGCAAGAAACTGGACGGCGTAGAGTCACAGGATTCCGTGCAGGCCGAGTATCCTTATCAGATCTGGTATAAGACGCCCGTAGGAGAGAATGAGGTCTCCGAGCCGATTCTTCTTACGCAGGCTGACGGCTCCGATATTAAGGTGTTCTATAAGGATTCCGTTCGTCCCGTAAAGCATGTTGCTTCGTTTACGATGCCCGGTTCCGAAGGAATCACCTATGAGCATGTATTTCTGTTAAAGCCCGACGAAATAGCTGAAATTCAGATTCCGGACGATGCGGTATCCTATAAAATCGTAGAGTGCGGTATCGATACGGATATTTATGACTGGGTTAAGGCAGACGGCAATCAGTTGGATCCCGTCGATATTACGGGACATGAATCGTCCCTTTATAAGGATTTTGAAATTCCGTTTGAGATGGTAAGATACCGTCCGCGTGTTGCCTATGTCAACCATGTGGATCCGGATTCCATCAATGTTCTTACCGTAGAGAAGCGGTTGTATCAGGCAGACGGCGTGACGGAAATCTTGAACGATTCTGCTGTATTTGCCTTCAGAGTATATTTTGCAGGCCAGTTTGATGACGAATGTACCGCGGCCAACATGGTAACGTATCATGTGCGGGATGCCCAGGGCAATTACTGCAGCTGGTCCCAGGCCAACGGATTCCAGTCCATCGGCGTCAGCGATTTCGATTCTCTTACGAAACAGCAGAGAGATGCGGTAAGTTTTACCACCTCGATGAATGGCTCCGTTTCCAAGATTCCGGTTGGCTGTACGGTAGAATTCCGTGACCGTCTTGTAGGAACCAAATACAAAGTGGAAGAGCGTGATTACGAGATTCCGGATGGTTTCTCCTTCCAGACCTATGTCATTCATGAAGGAAGCGACACGATTAACACCACATCCGTTATTGAAAAGACTATGGTCAAGGGCGTGGATCCGCGAGTGGAAGTCCGCAACATCAAGGGCTGGGGCCTTCGTATCAATAAGACCTGGCTGGATGCAGAGTATATGGACGACCGCGAACCCGCATATTTCGCAATCTATACGGGAACCGATGAGGATTCGCTTGTGATTGTTCCGAATACCGTGCGCCGCATGGAATATGAGAACGATACGATTTACTGGTACTTCGCAAGTCTTCCGGTCAATACGGATTTTGAGAACTATAACATCCGTGAAGTTGCGGTTACGAATCCTTCAATTGACGCAAACGGCGTTGTAACTGCGGATTCGGTTACCCTTGTAAAAGAGGGCAATACCGTTACGATTAACGGCTTGCAGAAGGGAGAAACCTCTGCATCCGATTATCTGTATACCGTACATTATGAAAAGGGTATCCGGGCAGCCGGAACCAACGTGCGGGTTGATAAGGCATTTAACAGCCGGCCCGGTGTTTCGATTGTGAAAGCCGACCGCGAAGGCAATCCGATCGAAGGCACCACATTTGTCCTCAAAAAGGGCACCGAGCCGATCGGCACCTATGTATCCGATGAGACCGGTTTCGTTACGGTTGCATTCCTCGGTAAGAATATCGATTATTATCTTATTGAGACAAAGGCTACACAGGGGTATGTGGGCCTCGATTATGACGTAACCATCCGCATGAATACCGACGGTACGATTTCTCTGAGCGGGTCTGACCAGGTTGCTTCGGATGTACTGCAGACGACCGATTCCGAAGGAAGTCCGGTACTCACGGTTTACAACAGCCCTTATGAGCTTGTATTCCGTAAGTATGACATGCAGACCATGGCCAATGTTGCTGATGCGCATTTCGCTCTGCATCGTCAGATTACGGTCGGCAACGTTACTTCGGTTGACCTGACCCCGATTGCAGGCTTTGAAGATATTGTCACCAATTCGGAAGGTCTTCTTGTGGAAATCACGAATCTGCTTCCTCCGGGAACGTATGAACTTCGTGAGATCGAAGAGCCTTCGGGATATGAGCCTTTAGGCGGACATATCCGGTTTACCGTAACCGAAAAGGGTGAAGTGCTTCTTCTGAACGGTCCGCATACCACGCTTACAACTGCAGTGGGAGAGGATACCTTGAAGACCGTTACTTATACGGTTTCCATCGGAAACGTCCCGAACGGCGGCATCATTGCTCCGACAGCAGTACGCACCAATCCGGTTCCGTATTATTGGATTCTTGGATTTGCTTCGGTTCTTCTTCTCGGGGCAGCGTTCTTCCTGCTTAGAAGAAGACGGCAGGCGGCATAAGTATTGCAGGCAGTTTTATTTCGCGAAGGCGATGCTTGGCTAATATCGTAGGAATAGAAAATTCAAAACCGGTTTTAACCGCAAAAAAACACCCTGTCAGCTGACAGGGTGTTTTCGTATATCCAAATTGTTCGGTTCGTATTAGAACTTGCCTGCGGTAGCAGCCTCTTCGATGGAAACGGCTACAGCAACGGTAGCACCTACCATCGGGTTGTTACCCATACCGATCAGACCCATCATCTCAACGTGAGCCGGAACGGAAGAGGAACCAGCGAACTGAGCGTCGCTGTGCATACGGCCAAGCGTATCGGTGAAACCGTAGGAAGCAGGACCTGCTGCCATGTTATCGGGATGAAGGGTACGTCCGGTACCGCCGCCCGATGCTACGGAGAAGTACTTCTTACCTGCCTCGGTGCGCTCCTTCTTGTAGGTACCTGCAACCGGATGCTGGAAACGGGTCGGGTTGGTGGAGTTACCGGTGATGGAAACATCAACGTTCTCCTTCCACATGATTGCTACGCCTTCCGGAACGGAGTTAGCGCCGTAGCAGTTAACCTTTGCACGAAGACCTTCGGAATAAGCGGTACGGCTAACTTCCTTAACGGTGTTGGTGTAAGGATCGTACTCGGTCTCGACAAATGTGAAACCGTTGATACGGCTGATGATCTTAGCAGCATCTTTGCCAAGACCGTTCAGAATAACACGAAGGGGCTTTTTACGAACTTTGTTCGCCTTCTCGGCAATACCGATAGCACCTTCAGCAGCTGCGAAAGACTCGTGACCTGCAAGGAAAGCGAAGCAGTCGGTGTCCTCTTCGAGGAGCATCTTGCCGAGGTTACCATGACCGAGACCAACCTTACGGGTGTCGGCTACGGAACCGGGAATACAAAAAGCCTGAAGGCCTTCGCCGATTGCTGCAGCAGCATCGGAAGCCTTGCGGCAGCCCTTCTTAATTGCGATAGCAGCACCTACGGTGTAAGCCCAGCAAGCGTTCTCAAAGCAGATAGGCTGAATCTTCTTAACCTGATCATAAACATTGAGGCCTGCGTCTTTGGTAATCTTTTCTGCCTCTTCGATGGAGGAGATGCCATAGCTGTTCAATACGGAATTGATCTTGTCAATTCTTCTCTCATAAGATTCAAATAATGCCATTGTCGTTTCCTCCTACTGTATCTCTTTATCGGTTCTGGGATCGATGATCTTAACCGCATCGGCAACACGGCCGTACTGACCGCA